>CP051187.1:6130941-6496411 GCA_038087035.1 Gloeotrichia echinulata CP02
CTGGTTTTGATGGAGAGAATGTCTTAGAGATTGGTAAGGGAGATATCGGACGCATACAAAGATTGTGTCAGCACCTTGATAATCTAATTAGTCGTTCCACCAAAACAACATGCCGTAAACGTAGAAAGATGCGTATTGCCGCTAACCGTGTGAGAGAAAGAATCCAAAATTTAATTAAGGATTTACACAACAAAGCTGTTAATTTACTTGTTAATGCCTACAAGGTAATTTACTTACCAACATTTGATTCTAGTCAGATGGTAATTAAAAAACGTAATGGGAAGAGACGTAAAATTAACAGTAAGTCTGTACGCCAAATGCTTACCCTTTCTCATTACAAATTTGAGCAACATCTTAAACAAGCTGCATCAAAGAAAGGCGTAATAATCGTTTTATGTAACGAGTCCTACACTTCTAAAACATGCGGTAATTGCGGTCATATTCACCATAAATTAGGTGGAAACAAAGTATTTAAATGCCCTCACTGCGGAATACAAATTAGCCGCGATGTGAACGGCGCACGTAATATTTTATTGCGTGCTTTGCAAGCAACTGCCTTCACCGTGACGTATGATTCTATCGTGCTTTCCGATTCGTGTCTGCGACACGCTACGCGAACGGAATTGACGGATGCCATAGTTAATCACGTTTAGGCGTTTTGATTAGCTTAAAAGTTGCACATAATATCAGTGGTAAAATAAACCCGGTGAGTAAAATTAACCGATCACTTAATGAATAGATAGTGGATTGCCGTCCCCTAACTTTCTTGATCCTCGTTAACGAAGCGCGAAAGTCCCCACCTTCAGCGTACTCGCAAGGTGGGGATGAATAGCGGGCTGCGACGATTGCATCTATGACCAAAATCGACCGCAAGGTTGATAAGGGAATGGATGTATGAGGAGTAGCCATTCATTCATTTGGGGATTCTTGAGATTGTATATATTGCTTAATTTTTTCAATTGGTGCGCCGCCAGTAGAAGAGACATAATATGAACTAGACCAAAAAACAGGTTGACGATAAAAATTAGATAGATGTTCTGAGAATTCTTTCTGAATAATTCTGCTTGATGCTGATTTTAGACTACCTACAAGAACGGATAAGTTGTTATCTGGGTGGAAATCAACTAGCAAATGAACATGATCCACTTCGCCTGAAAACTCGATTAGTCTGCACTTGGTTTTTATACAGACATTTGCAAATATTTTTTGCAACCGTTCCAACATTGAAGCGGTTATTGTTTTGCGTCTGTACTTGGTTACAAACACAAAATGTAGGTGAATAGAGAAAACAGAATGAGAGCTTTTTCTGGGAACCACTTGACAAACCTATAGGTCAACTCTAATATAATAGAATAAATGTAAAAAGGAGGCAAATAAATCAGTGGCTACAAGACGGATGACTTTCAGGTTATACCCAAATAAGCAGATAGAGCAGTCTTTGCGGTATCACCGAAAGCTCCATAAAGACTTGTATAATGCTGCTATTTATAACAGATTCACTCAATATCAAAAGTTCAACCACAAGGTTGATTATTTTGAACAACAGAATTGTTTGCCAGAGTTCAAAGAAGTTTGGACAGAGTATAAAGAAATCAATTCTCAAGCTCTACAAGCAACTTTGAAACGTGTTGATTTTGCTTTCCAACGCTGGTTTGCAGGATTGGGTAAACGCCCTAAATACAAGTCAATTCGCCATTATTCTGGCTGGACATATCCAGCTAAAACTGGGTATTCTGTGGAATCTAACGGCGAAAACGGTTACTTGAATCTGTCTAAGATTGGACGCATTCAAATGCGAGGTCAGGCTAAGTATTGGGGAACACCTACTACTTGCACCATTGTTTTTAGAAATAACAAATGGTACGCATCTATTACCGTTGATGTTTTAGACCAAGTTCTCAAACCAGAAAATTTACCAACAGGTGCTATTGGTATAGACTTAGGTTGTATTTCAGCATTGTCAATTACTGATGGTCTAAATCATCAACAGATTGAAGCTCCCAAGTTTTTGAGAAATGCAGAACATCAAATCAAAAAAGCGTCTAAGGAGAAGAGGCGTAAACGCGCACCAAATAGAAAAAAGAAGATTAAGGCTTCTAGAAGATGGAAAAAAGCCCAAAATAAAGTTAGTAAACTAACTCGTAAAGTTGCTAACCAGCGTCAAAATTGGGTACATCAAGTTGCAGCAGAAATTGTCAGCGGTAATAGCTTCATTGCAACTGAGAAACTAGAAGTAAAGAACATGACAAGTTCGGCTAAGAAAGGTAAGCGTAAAAAGCAAAAAGCAGGTTTGAATAAGTCAATACTTGACGTAGGTTTTGGAATGCTACGCAGTGCCATCAAGTACAAAGTTGAGCAAATTGGTGGTGTATTTGTTGAAGTTCCAACCCTGAAGGTAAGGCCTAGTCAAACCTGCCCCAAATGCGGTCATCAGCACAAGAAAACACTCGATGTTAGAGTTCACGAGTGTAGTGTTTGTGGATATCGTCAAGACCGAGATATCGCCGCTGCCGAGGTAATGCTTTACTGGGCTAAAGGCACTCTACCGGAGTCAGGAACTGGCTTCGTAGGCGCAGAGCCATCTAGCTCTACTTCATGTACTCGTAAAAAAGCGGGAAGCATGAAGCAACTAGGGGCAAAGAAGCGTCAAAAATCTACAGAAAGCTTTGCTAGAAACGAACTGAGGGACGTAGAAACCCACAGTTCAGGCGAAGCCAACTGTGGGTAGTTCATTTAATTCTCACCTTTTTAAGCATTAACCTTTTCTTTTTGAGCCTGAGACTGCTTGCGTTTGAGAACTCCACCAAATACCAAAGCTGTAGCTGAACCAAGAATGGTCATAGGTTCAGGAACGTTAGGAGAAGGAGGAGTAGCTTGGACTTGCACCAACTTACCATAGAGTCCAGCGCTGTTTGCCCGTTGTTCTATGGTGATGAATTGAGAGACTGGGCTGGAGCTAGCGTCTGGTTTGAACCCTTCGATAGTCAGGTTATAATCAAACCCACCAATGCTGACCAACTCTGTAGAACTCAGAGAGGGAATGGAAACGACATCAGGACAGGGTTCGGAATATCCAGGGGTCGCAGGACACACAGTTCCTGGGACGTTATTAGGGGTCTCGTTGTGGCTAAACGCGAAGTTGAAGGTTTTATTGAAAGCACCAGTAAAATTGACCCCTAAATTGGCGTTGGCAAGAGTGTTACCGGTGATAGGCCAGTTGAAGTGTGTAAATGTCCCTAGTAAAAAAGAACTACCGTTTAATGGCGCAGTTACATTACTTTCACCAGTAAAGTTGTATCCGCTTTGTCCATTCCCAGTAGCAGCCGTACCCCAGCTAATCTGGTTAGTACCAATCCCACCGATAGGACTTTGAGTACCAACTGCGGAAGTCCAAGTACCGCTAGTGGTGACAGTTGCAGCTTGTGCCATACCAGTATAGCCGATGGACATTGCCAAGGTGGCAGCTACGCCCAGAACGTTCAATTTTTTGTTCATTAGTTAATCTCTCAATGAAATAGCGAAAGGTTAAATCACTTAACTGTTAACAGTTATCAAGGGTATGGTTGTCAGTACAATAGCACCAACATCTGACACTAATTGCATTAGTGTTTTACGTAGGCACTGAGATTATTAATCCAGTCTTTAACAATACCCGTAATTACTGTTAGCAATAGATAAACAACAGTATGTACTTAACGTCAATATATATGGCTTGGACTAACCCGTAAGTAGCTTGACGCAGGTAAACTTGTTGTATTAACAGGATTAAATATGCCTGTAAATCAATCAAAAATCAACCATTATTAGCTTTCTTCACAAAAACACATAGTGCCTTTTTTTACTTTTAGTTGAGTAAAAATCCCAAACCTTTATCCGTCAATGTTTATACTTACCTCTTCAAATTTATGGGAAATGTTAAGCTTCCATGAAGTTGCATAGTTTTTACGCAGAAAGATCAGGATATTTTGAAAATTTTTATACAAAAAATCCTGTAGGTCTAATAAATATAGGTGTTATTTGTCGCAGGGGGGAAGACCAATTTTATCGGCTCTGTGAGGACGATAGGGGGTAGGGGCGCAAGGCCTTGCGCCCCTACAGCTCGTCGAACAACGCCAAAAACCCTGATTTTCGCGTGCCGTGAGGGGTCATACCTACCATTCGCGACTCTGTATCCTTAATCTCGCAGCAGAGCAAAATGAAACGCCCTAAGTAAGTCGGCGCGAAAAAACAAAACAACTCAATAGCCGACCTACTTAGCTAATCAACAAAATCAGGACGCGCCTGTTGAGTTAATTTCAACTTGTGTTCTAAAACCGGCCAATTTTCCTGGTCAATTAAGTCAATCAATTCAGCCAAATTTTGCTGATATTGTTGCAGTGACCCCAGCAATGCTTGACGATTGTAACGCGCCATCATCAGGCGCAACTCTGGATTACCGCCACCGACACGGCTGGTATCGCGAAACCCTGAACTAGCTAGCTGTTGTGCTAACTTTAAAACCTCCAGGTCGGTTTCATTCATACAAGCTGCAATCAATGAAGAACTGACCATTGCAGGTAAATGTGAAATCCAGCTAACAGCGCGGTCATGTTGTTCTGGTTCACAATGGTAGATATTAGATCCAAGCGATCGCACAATGTTCTCGACAACGGCAATTGTATCAGTTGGTGTTGTGGGAATGGGTGTAAGTACATAAGGCCGCGCCACAAATAAATTTCGTTGTGCAGCTTCTATACCACTATCTGCGGTTCCCGCCATTGGATGTCCACCGATAAAATGATCCCAAAGGGGAGAAATCGCCTTAACTATCGGTGCTTTTACTGAACCGACATCAGTCAAAATCGTTGTGGGAGACAAATAAGTGATTAACTGTTCAACTTGGGTCACAATAAGTGATAGAGGTGTACAAATAAATACGATCTCAGCAGCAGCTAACAGGCTAAGATCCACAGATGCCTGATCGACACTGCCAAGGGCGATCGCCTTTTGACAGGTTGATTGTCGGCGGCTAACCCCAAAGACCTGATGTCCTTGCGATCGCAAATCAAAGCCCAAAGATCCACCTATCAGTCCCAGTCCTAAAATACCAATTTTCATTTTTGATTTTGATTAGTCCATCTCTTACATATTTTTTGCATAATTTACCAACTTTTAAAGTTGGCATCTGAGGGGTAGCATTCATGACTGTAGAAGAATTGCTGGAACAATACGCGGCAGGAATGTTAGACTTTACTGGTGTTGACCTTTCTGAAGCCAATCTCAGTAGTGCCAAACTCTCTGGAGCCAATCTCAGTGAAGCCAATTTGAGTGTGGTCAATCTCAGTGGTGCGAATCTCACCGAAGCCAACTTGAGCTATGCCAAGCTGAATGTAGCTAGATTGAGTGGCGCACATCTTGCCAACACCAACCTGAACAATGCTAGTCTCAATGTAGCTAACTTAATTCGCGCCGATCTTAATCGTGCCCAACTTAGGGGTGCTTCATTAATCCGGTCGGAGTTAATTCGCGCTGACCTCAGTCGCGCGGATCTATTCGAGGCTAACCTCAGCAGCGCCGACCTGCGAGAAGCAACACTGCGCCAAGCAAATCTCCGACGCGCCAACTTGAGTGAAGCAACCTTGAGAGGCGCTTCCCTCACAGGAGCCAACTTAGAACAAGCTAATTTAAACGTCTCTGACCTAGGTCGTACAGACCTCAGTGGGGCAAATTTGCGAGATGCTGAACTCAGACAGGCAAATCTCAGCCATGCTAACCTCAGTGGAGCAGACCTGAGTGGCGCCAATCTCCGGTGGGTAGATTTGGTGGGAGCAAATCTCAGGTGGGCAGATTTAAGCGGTGCTAAATTAAGTGGAGCTAACTTAATTGGAGCAGATTTAAGCAATGCGAATTTAACCAATGCCAGTTTAGTACACGCCAATTTAACTCAGGCAAAATTAATTAAAGCCGAATGGGTAGGCGCCGACTTAACTGGCGCAGTTTTAACTGGAGCCAAACTTTACGCCACCTCCAGATTTGGCTTAAAAACCGAAGGTATAACTTGTGAATGGGTTGACCTCAGTCCCACAGGCGATCGCTCCATCATCCAAAAGTTTAACTCAGAAGACTCACGAGACTTTTTTAATGAGACCCCGCCCACAATCCGCATTATCGTTGATGCCGCCCTAGAACACGAAGCAAATTTTGCCCTTGCTGGCGCATATTACCAAATTTTCCGCGAATACTCGAGGCTGAGACAACCGCCCACCACTGAAATCGGGCGTCGTCGGACTATATTTACCTTCCGCGTGGATAGCGACGAAGCTTTATTTCCCAGTGCTTATCTGGCGATTCTACCCTTTCGAGATAGCGCTAACACACAACAAAATATTCACGCCGTGCTGGAAATGATCACCAGCGAAGATATATCTCAATTGGGGCTAAAAACACCCCATCTGGTGCAGGAATTAAATACTTTGATCGAGCAAGCTAAGAATCAAGCTCAGATGATTCAACAAATGGAAAAAAATTTGGCAATAACAGCAAAATTAAACTTCTTCAAGGCACCCACCCAGACAATATTGACAAATTCCAGAGCGCAAACTTTGATTATCTATGATCACCCCAGCTTTGGTAAACGATTTATTAACCGCCCTGATAGCAATACATCCTTAATTGATGATATATCTAATAAATCTGCCAACTTGATACTGCCTTCGTTAAATATGGTGATTGATTTTGTCAAAACTTTTCATTACCTTGAATAATAGTCAAGGGTCATGGGTCATGGGTCATTCATCATTGGTAGCTGACAACGGCTCGACTGAGCTTCGCCGAACTTCTGACAACTAACAAACGACAACTGACAAATTTATGGAGGAAAAAAATGCGCGATACATTTAATAGAATGATAGGACGGACTCGCTATGTTGTGTTTCGCTTATTTCTACATTTAGGGGGGAGCGATGTAGCACCAATTTTGGGAGTATTAAATCGTGCTGCACGCGCAGCGATTGATGCTGATGGCGAGTTAGAAGTTTTGGGAGAAGCATTGGTAGAAATCAGTGAAAGTTTGTTGCGTTCTGATGAATACTGGCTTTCTGCAGCCAATGAAGGCGATGTATTTTGGGATGAAGGTGAGGCTGGAGATTATGTCAATGAATTATTTAGTGACTCTGCTCAACGATATGGGGCTGAACTAGATTTAAGTTCATCTCGTGGAGCCAATGAGCCTTTATCTATACCTGTGACGCGCAACGTAATTGTAATGATTACAGTCGCTTATGAAGGAGAAGTAGCAGACCTAGAAACTGATCTGTCTAATATTCAGGCACTGAAAGAAGCTTTCAAAGCCTTAATCAATTTACACTACAAACATAAACTAAAGGCAATTCAAGTCCATTTCTCACCAGCACAGTTAGGTGATGATCTGGCTAATGATCAGTTATTACAATATTACCCAGAATTAATTCCTTTATAACCTTTGTCAGTTGTCAGTTGTCAGTTGTCATTTGTCAGTTGTCAGTTGTCATTTGTCATTTGTCATTTGTCAGTTGTCATTTGTCATTTGTCAATCCCCAATCGCTAATCCCCAATCCCGAATCCCCAATCCCTGGTAACAGAGCGGAGCCGTTCGCGTAGCGTCTCGCAGAGAAGTGCAATCCCCAATCCCCTTAGTTTTACTGGTCGGTAGTCCGTACTTACTACGTATATCGGGAACTTGTTAAGCTCAAAGATAGGAAACTAGTGCAATGATCATGACCATATTACGTAGATTTACAGTTGTTTTTTTAGCCCTAAGTTTGTGCTTGACAACTGTCGCCTGTGGGGGTTCAAACCAAACTACACCCTCAGCTAGAAACGTTAACCAAAACTCTGTCACCACTAAGTTGAGTGATGGTCAGTATCCGGTACAACAAGCCACTTACAATGATGGTACTGGGGACTATACGCTGTTTTTACTCAACAGTAAGCCCCCAACCTTCATAACCGAGAATTTGCAAATGGCACGGCTGACGGATGATGAAATCAAGGAGGGTAAGAAAACTTACCTGAATGTGGAAAATGGACAGCCAAGCCTATATCTGACGGAAGACTTTAAAATCGAGTACGTCCATAACGTCACCGAACAAAAAACTAATCCTCAAACCGGACAGCAAGAAACAGTAGTAGTTCGCCAAGAATCTAACTTCTGGACACCCTTTGCTGGCGCTGTGGCTGGTAACTTGGCGGGTCAAGCCATTGGTAGTCTGTTATTTAGACCCCAGTACTATGTACCTCCTGTCTATCAACCCGGACAAGTGTTAACCGGCTACGGTGGATATGGTAGCAACTATGACCAAGCGGTTCAAAGCTACCGCAGCCGCTACAATGAGCCACCTGCAGCCGTGAGAAATCGTACGGCTTTCCGCACTACAGGGAATATTAGGTCTTATCCTGGGGATTCTACTACACGCAATACACCACGTACCACCACGGGAAACCGTCCTAGTGGTTCTGGTTTTGGTAGCAGTGAACTTAGACCCTCTGGTAGTTCCAATTCTAGCAACCGCAATCCTAGTGGTAGTAGTTTTGGTAGTGGAGGACGTTCTTCAGGTCGTCGCTCAACTGGCTTTGGTAGCAGACGCCGCTAATTGACACTCCCACCTATGAAATCAGTAGTCAACGAACAGTTATCAGGTGTATAGTGGGGGTTTTTGGCGGCGCTCGATGATCTGTAGGGGCGCAAGGCCTTGCGCCCCTACTACTACAAACATAAAAAGCTGTAGTACTAAGCCACAGCTACAGATGGTTGCGGCCAGCGTCCCACGGCTTTACCAATCACTGCTAATTCTTGCATTAATTGGTCAAAGGCCTCTGGTGTGAGAGATTGTGGTCCATCTGATAAAGCTTTTTTCGGGTTGGGGTGAACCTCGATCATGAGAGAATCAGTTCCAGCTGCGATCGCCGCCATTGCCATTGAAGGTACAAATTCTGACCAACCTGTACCATGACTGGGGTCAATCATGATTGGTAGGTGCGTCAGCTTTCGCAATACTGGCACTACCGATAAATCTAAGGTATTGCGAGTGTACTGGCGGTCAAAGGTGCGGATTCCCCGCTCACACAAAATCACATTTGGATTGCCTGCAGCTAACACATACTCTGCTGCCATCAACCAATCTTCTATTGTAGCAGCCATTCCCCGTTTTAGCAATACTGGTTTTGGCTGTGCCCCTACTTTCTTCAGCAGGGAGAAATTCTGCATATTTCTGGCGCCAACTTGAATCACATCGCTAACTTCTACGATTTTATCCAAGTCAGCGGCGTCCATCACTTCTGTAATCACGCCTAATCCGCTGACTTCCCTCGCCTTTGCTAACAACTCCAAAGCACTCTCGCCGTGTCCTTGGAAGGCGTAAGGAGAAGTCCGGGGTTTATATGCGCCACCGCGCAAAAACTTGGCTCCAGCTGCTTTTACTTTCACAGCCGTTTCCACAATCATTTCTTCATTTTCGACCGAGCAAGGCCCAGCCACAACTACTAAGGGGTGGTGTTCACCAAACACAACGCTACCATTGGGAGTGTTAACCACTACCTCAGAAGCTTCCCCGTGACGGTACTGGCGGCTAGCACGTTTGTAAGGTAGTTCTACCCGTAATACTTGTTCAATCCAAGGACTAACTTCTTGAATTTGCAGGGGGTCTAAATCAGCAGTCTCACCGACTAGACCAATTACTACTTTGTGCTTACCAATAATTTTCTCTGGTGTCAGTCCCCAGTTAGCTAGTTCCTCATTAATGCGGTTAATTTCCGCTTCCGGGGAACCGATTTTCATTACCACAATCATGTTAAAGTTCCTATTTATTTAAAGTGGATACTTCAGCGAGATATTGATTGCGAATGGATCAATCCGAAAATCTATTGAATCAAAAATATAGCGCTCAGTGGTTTTATTACTGCATATTGGGTGTAGAAAAGAATGATAAATTTTAAATTCGCAATGTTGAAGTTATAAAGTTATATTTAAACTTCAACATTTACTGTGAAATCTACCCAATATCGCAGTCTTCTGATAACTGAGCGCTGATAGTCAAACCTTCTTTTCGCGACTTTCGCGCCAAACCTCTACCATCCGTCCCCAATTAGTGCTGAACTCACTTGAACCCAGCAGACTACCGACTCTTTCCTCATCCCAAGAGGCGGAGAGAACCCCATAGGTTATCCCTAACACCCCCAAACCAAATAATCCCATGTTCACCAATAACACGGCGATGGGAGGTAGTTTGATGTCGGTATAGGTGGCTAGCAGATAACTAGCAACCAAGGTGGTAATACCTAAAGCCGTTGGTATGCCACAGAACCCAGCCACTCGTCGGATCATCCGCTGGCTGACCACCTGAGGAATGGCCATCTCTTGTTTAGAGAAAGGTGGCTGCTTGTCGGACTGTTTCCCAGATGTCTTTGCCGGTGCTGGTGGTTGAGTTGTCGCCTTTACTGGTTTTGGGCGCTTTTTGTTCGGTTCAAAAGGCAAGGGTCTGCGTTCAGATTCTTCAGCAGGCATAAGCGGTAGTCCCTAACCACGAATCCCGAGGCGAGCAATCAAAGCTTGATATTTTTCCCGGCTATCCTGCTGGATATAGGATAGCAGACGTTTGCGCTGACCAATCAGCTTCAACAATCCCCTGCGGGAAGAATGGTCTTTTTTATTCGCCTGGAGATGTTCGCTGAGGCGGTTAATGCGCTCAGTCAACATAGCAATTTGGACATCGGCCGAGCCGGTATCGGTTTCGTGAACTTGAAAGCTGGAAATTAGTTCTTGTTTCCGCTGTTGCGTCAGAGCCATGATCGATTCAATTTGTAGTTTTTCTAAATTTATGCAGCAGTCACCCATAATATCACAGCCGATCCAAAAAAGCTAACAAATGCTAACAAATGTCTGCTTTTTCTTCCTGCAACGACTAGGAAGTGTCGGCACTATCCAGTCCACAGGCTAACACGGTCAATCTGACCGCTTCTTTTCTTAAATTAATAGCAGCATTCAAATCTCTATTACACTCAAAACCGCAGTTATCACACTGGAACACTCTTTGAGACAGTGACAAAGATGATTTTTTCTCACCACAATTAGAGCAAGTTTTACTGCTAGGATAAAATCTATCCACAATGACTAATTTGCTTCCATATAGTTGAGTTTTGTATTCTAACTGACGACGAAACTCATAAAAACCCATATCAGCTATAGCTTTAGACAACTTACCATTAGCTAACATCCCTGATACATTTAAATCTTCTATCCCTATGACTGCGTGGTTTTTGCTGATATAGGTGGTGATTTTATGTAATGTGTCTTTCCGAATGTTGGCTATTTTTTGGTGTAGTCTGGCTATTTTTATTTGGGCTTTTCTATAATTACTTGAACCCACTTGTTTATGTCGATTCAAGTATTGCATTTTTGCTAGTTTTTGCTCAGACTTCTTATAACTTTTTGCTCCATCAAATACTTCTGTTGTTGATAATATTGCCAGATGATTTATACCTAAGTCAACTCCGACAAATTCTTCCTTTTTCGGGGTTTCGCTGGTTTCTAATTCTATTTTCCAGGAAATAAACCACTTATTAGCTTGTTTACTGATTGTGACTGATTTTGGTTTATATCCAAACGGTAAAATTTCATAGGTTTTCAACCACCCAATTACTGGAACTCTTACCTTCTTATGGTCAATGTGAATTGCACCATCTAATGTAAAAGAATCATTTCTACCTTTTTTCTTGAAGTTGGGAAACCCTTTAACTTTGTTGAAAAAAGATTTAAAGGCATCTGACAAATATCTTAATGCGTACTGAGGAGCGCATTTTGATACTTCATAATACCAAGGATGGGTAGATTTAACTGCTGCTACTAACCATTTATGTAAATCTATGGCTGTAGGAAATTTAATTTTCTCGTCAGGGTTTGTCCGATTATGTATGAGTACCTGTTGACATAATGCTAAACCTTGATTCCAAGCGTGTCTGGCTACTCCTGCGTGTTGTGCCAGTAGTAGACGTTGTTGCTTGTTTACCTTCAGTTGTGTCTTGAATCCTAGTATCATGATTGTATTTTACAGCCAAATGCCAAAGTAGTTACTCATAGCAGATGATTTGGCGTCGGAGCATAAGTGATTAATTGGTAGTAATTGTTAGCTTTTCAGCTACTGTTGATTAACCCTCAAGCCTTGTGTAGAATCGGCTTCACTGTCAAATAACTAGCCCCTTCGGGATATAGAGGTAGGTCTGACCTGGGCGCAAGGCCTTGCGCCCCTACCGTTTGTGTGTTCACTTAACCGGATCTGATATTACCTACCAAACCATTATCAATGACAAATGACGACCAAAGCCTGTACTGTTTATTTGTGCCAAGCTACTTACAAATAACTTAGATAGAACGAGATGCTCAAGGAAAATATGGCTAAAAGAACAGGAATGACGCTGCTAAATTCGAGTTTCTGCTTCTTGAGCATATCTAAGCAAGATATGGGAATAATCAACGGCCAAAACATGATTGTGATCAAACACATGACAAAAGATAAAAATTTATCTTCTGGCTGAGAACTAGGATGGCGCAAGGAAAATATTAACCAATTGCTCAAAAAATAGCATGTCATTATTAGATAACTAATCACCAAAGTCAATTGCATGTGATTCACTGAAAACACTCCTTAAGTTGTATGAGGATTTACTGGCAATATTTTTATGTAAGTCTTACATAGTTTTATCTGGGGAAATTTATATATTTGAGTTGAGGGTTGACTGTGGCGATGGAAGATTTTTTTATCAGGCGGCTGATATCTTTAATAAATACGAGATTATAGAGATAGTTAGCAATAAAATAAATGTTAAGCAAAATTCCCAAGCACTGGTGAGGTACAGGAATCAAGAATTAACCATAGTAGGACGCACATGGATGCAGATATAGCCGTTCCGAGTTGGATACAATAAAAAATCATATTGTGGGGCTTAGGGAACAGTGCCGTGTACCTACCAGTGTATTGGATTCCAGCGAGAACTGCTATAAATTTGTACCCAGGTAAGGTAATAATATATGTAAAATTATTGACAGGCTTGATAGCCTGTATACAGTTGATCAAATTATTTAGGACTGCTATATCTGAAATTCAAACATATGAATAAACCTTACCTGTAACATCCTTTGATTGTGGTCTATATGAAAGTAAATAGCTGTAAAATCACAAACAAAAACCATCAAGGGTCAACGGATGACGCTTGATGGTAGAACTTGATAGGGATTGACCTAGTACAAGATTTCGTAAGTTCGTATCTTGAGAAAATGAAATTTATCCCTTATAGTAGTGCTTTAGTGCTACTACAAAAATGAACGCTACCAAGTAATGAAAACCTGTACTTAGTCTTGGGAATGATTTGGAGGGAAAAGGTAGGCGATCGCCGCGTAACCAGATACAGTTAGTAAACTAACCAATAATCCTGCCAGGAAAACAGTAGACATTAGCAAAACCATATTGTCGTAATTTCAGACTAACAAGTGGATATGACAAAACTATGACTACCTTGTGTCAATCCTTTGTATATACACTGATTTTTATTCGATTTAAGCCAAAGGCAAGGAAAAGCGAAACGTACTACCAGATCCCTTCTCACTTTCTACCTGAATCTTACCACCTTGCAATTCCACCAACCGACAAGAGATAGTTAAACCAATACCTGTGCCACCAGATTGACGAGCGCGGGATTGGTCGGATCGCCAGAAGCGCTCAAATACATGGGGTAAATCCTCTGGGGCAATACCAATACCTGTATCAATAACTGCAATCCAGAGTTGATATGCTTCCGTCCAAACACGGATAGTAATTGAGCCTTGAATAGTGTAACGTACTGCATTACCAAGTAAATTTATCAGCACCTGTTCTGTGCGTTCCATATCGGCTGATACCATTGGCATTGGGGATGGACATTCTAAGCCCAGAACTGGGCCATCTTCTAAGAGCTGGTCGGTAAATTTTTCCACCAACGACTCTAACAAAGGACGCAAATTCACCCGCTGGATATTAATTGGGAGATAACCGGCTTCTGCTTTTGAAAGTTCTTGCAAATCATTTACTAAACGCTCTAAGCGCTTAGTTTCTTTTGCTAATCGCCGATAAATTTCCGCAGAAGGTTCAATTTCGCCATCAGCGAGTTCTTCTAAGTAACCACGAACAACTGTCAACGGTGTTCGTAGTTCATGAGTCATATCGCCAATTAGTTCCCGTCGTCGCGCTTCCACCCCTTCTAAACTTGCGGCCATGCGGTTGAAACTAACACCTAATCGATTGAGTTCTGGAATGTCAGACATGGGTAGTCGTGCTTGAAGATTACCAGCAGCAAACTTTTGGGTGATTTGTTCCATTTCAGTCAACCGCAGCATGATCCGTTTGGATACCCAATAACTTAATCCTCCAGCAGCGGTTGTACCAACTATCACTGACCAGAGAGTGCTTCGTCGCCAAGCAGTTTCAAATCCTTCGACTAATTCAGTGCGGATATTAATTAAATCTAATCCTTCATTTTCTAGTCTTTGTAAATGCAAGACAAAAAGACGGGGAGAAGAGATTTTACTGATAATTACAAGACTAACCAATCCCACAATCATTACTACTAGGTGGGAGAATAATAAGCGCGATCGCAAGCCAATTTTCATCATGCTCACATCACCGGCGAATCTTCAAATTTATAGCCTACCCCAACAACGGTTTTAATAAAAGTGGGATTAGCCGGGTCTGGCTCAATTTTTTTCCGCAACCGGGCTACATGAGTATCCACCACGCGCTCATCTCCAAAAAAGTTATCGCCCCAAAGTTTATCAATTAACTGTGTACGGTTCCACACTCGACCAGGATGGCTGACAAAGGTGCTTAATAAATTAAATTCTAAGGTAGTTAAATCCAAAATTTCTGGAGGTTGGGAATTTATTTGGCGGTTAGCAGTGCGCTGGTCTATATCTACTATAAAATGTTGAGTACGATTCACCTGATATTGTCCCCCTTGACGGAGACTACGCCGCAACAAAGCCCGTACCCTAGCTACCAATTCTCTGGGGCTGAAGGGTTTAACCATATAATCATCAGCACCAGTAGACAAACCAATCACCCGATCAATTTCTTCACCCTTAGCTGTGAGCATTAATATATAAGGGTCTTTTGCACCTGGTTTTTGACGTATTCTGGCACAAACCTCCAACCCATCTAAATTAGGAATCATTAAGTCGAGAATAATTAAATCTGGTGGTTGCTCTTGAAACATCCGCAACGCATTCACACCATCACGGCTAATGCGACAGACAAATCCTTCTTTTTGTAAAGAAAGTTGGATTAATTGAGCAATTTCTGGTTCATCCTCAACAATTAAAATATCCATCTTGATTAAGAGTGAGCGAAATACGCAGAGAAATTTCCTAACTTGAAAATAGCACTAATTTCTGAGTTGTGAGTAGAAGCCGCAATATTTTTATCCCCTCCTTGTCGGCGAAGTAGACGGGGAACTATCTTGTCATTCTCGCTCCGTCAGCGCGAATTAACAAAACTATTTACTGTACGTAAAAATCCCCCAAATCCTTACCAATGACAATTGACATTTAAACACTGGAATTAGACAGCGTGCGGTAATTATAGCCTACAGTGGAATCCTTTTGGATATATTTTTTAATGCTATCTAAGTCAATGAAATAGTCAGCAACATCAATCAAGCTATCGCTGGTCATTGTTCGCAGACTGACAACTTCTACCCGCGCTCCTTTACTGGTGACAGCATTGACAGCATAAGCTAGATCTCCATCTCCACTAACTAAAATCGCAGTATCGTAGTAGGGAGATAAAGTAATCATATCTACAGCAATTTCTACATTTAGATTGGGTTTTTTAGAATTATCTACAGCTGAAAATTCTTTAGTGACGACACGATAGCCATTCCGACGCATCCAGAATAAAAAACCCTGTTGTTTTTCATGGGAGCGTAGACGTGTAGATGGTGGTCGTGAGATATCAGTTATGGTATAAAAAAAAGCACGTAGCAGTCGGGAACTATCAGTTAAACAACAAAGAAATTTCAGATAGTCAATTTCAATTCCCAGTTGGCTAGCTGCTTGAAATAGGCTTAAACCATCAATAAAAATTGCAATTCGCCCACGATGTATGCCCTCAAAAATGGCACTATAGTTTACAGGGTTTGGCTTTTTTGTCCCTTCACCCCCCATATTATTCTTCATTAAGATTGGTCTTTGCCAATGCGGTTTTTGGCTCAGACGTTTATCTTCATTTTTTTCTTTGCTAAAAGGAGAAATAGTCATTAGATTCCTCGGTATTTTAAATCTCAAAAAACTCTTGGGAACTAGGTCATGGAAAATCCGTGCTGATAAATCAGCCTAGCAGCCAGTGGTATTCGGTGATTTGCTGCAAATGAACTTAACTCATGTTGACAGTGCAGATTTAACGCCATATTCCCGCCACCTACAGATATACCACTCGTTACCTACTCTCATTGACTTTTGATCAGGTACAGGCTAAACGCAAGCAGATTCCAGCACAGGTAGGCAGTTGAGTGATCTGAGGCATATATTTTTATTGTACATCTATATTTAAATAAGCTTCCATCAAAACTATTTTTACATATTGATGCCTTGATATTTGGCGCAAATAATGGGGCGTAAGCCTTGCATCATCAAAAGTTTCTTCTGACTATTGTGGGTAGCAAATAAAAGATTTTCTTAAGGATTTAACCGCAAGTATTAATAACTATTTCGTTGAGGATAGATTTAAATCTATAGTAGACATTACAGCGATTTTCAGGTAAATGAACCACATTTTTATATCTCACGCATTCGCGGAGCGTCCCGTAGGGAAGGCGCATTCGCGGAGCGTCTCGCAGAGAAGGCGCATTCGCGGAGCGTCCCGTAGGGAAGGAACAAAGAAATACAGATATCGGGGTGTGGTCTAAATACCTGAAAACTGCTGTAAGATAGTATTTATGGGGGTAGGGGCGCAAGGCCTTGCGCCCCGACTGTTATAGTTTTTTCGTGAAGTTTGTCAGGGGTCAAAAGTCAAGAGTCAAAAAAACCTGGACTTTTGACCCTTGACTGTTGACTCTTGACCACCATAGCGGAAAATATATGTGGACCGAGAGTAGGTCTTGTTATTTTTTGGAAGTCCCTAAGTTTTACTAATTTGACCCCAGGCTTTGACGACTGACCGTAAATTCTTGGGTAGTTTATCTAGGGAAATATCGTTGTATTGAACTGTACCCTCTCGGCTAGTGAGGCTATAGGTAATGTAATCAGCAGCACCGCTGGGTGCGGGGTAACTCAGATTCTTGAAATCACCAAATCGGGAGCGTTGTAAAAATCGCTGAAACTGTTCTACTTGTTGTACAGAAATCCGGTGAACGCTGCGCTCAGAATCATTTGCATCACCAATCCGCACGCGAATTAAAGTCCCGTCATTGAGCAAGACAGTTTGATAAGTTCTACCAGTTAAGCCACCACTAGAAATTTGGCGAAATACTACACCTTTATCTAAAGGTGGTGGTAACTCATTTGGCGGAATTTTTACAGGTTCAATCGTATTTGTTGTGATTCCGCTAGGCTTTTGATTTAGTCTGACGATGGAACCTGTTTCATTGGTGTGATAAATCCACTTTTCTTGGCCATTAGATACCACAACTAGCCAACCAGGAACTAATGCTTGGGTACAGATTTCATCGGGTTGAGGTAATTCTAAGCAACCATTACGCCAAGTTTGCTGGCGATAGTCAACAATTTGCAGTTTTTTTCGGGAAATTCCCTGTTTCTGGGATAAATCTTGTAACACTGCGTTAACTATTGGACGTGGTAAGCCCTTGGCGCGGAGATTTTCTTTGATAACCTCATTTGTTGTTTCTGGTAACGGATTTGCATTTGCAGTGGAGTTATTGATTAGTGTTAATCCGCTACTAACAGATAAAATTCCAGTTAACACTAAAGCAGTGATAATTTTTGCTTGATTGGTGGTCAAATAATCTCTCATTAGGTTTTTCATAGTCAAGTAATAAGATAAATGATGATTCAGCACTGATGAGCTACTAAATTAGGTCGGTGCAAATAAACCTTCCTAGTTGTTTCTCATTTTTCATTGGTCATTTTGCGTCTGGGTATACGGAGTTTTTTCCCAGATAAAACGGTAATTATATAGGTACTAAATATATGGTAAACACAAAAGCGCCCGTATTCTCAGGGAGATGAGAATATAGACGCTTGTGTGCTTATTATTTGTTCCTGAATTTTTATGAGATTTTTATAGTAATTTTGCTAATAATGCTAATAAATTTATATACCATTATCTTAAATCATCCCATCCAATGAAGTGATTGACTAATTTTAACCACATCATAGATATGAGATATATACCTAGGGAAATATAATTTTCAAAACGCAATCTAGTATCAAGCACTGACGGGCTGACGTTCAACTAGGGGATTATTATTAGGTGCATCAAATCTAATAGTACTAGCTGCCCAGTCTTTCAAATCGGGTGCTAGCCAGACTAGTTTGCGGAGAATTTCGTCATTCACCCACAATACCAGCGGAAAGTGCAGTTTTTTGCGAAACTCATCTCGCATAAGATTGGTGCTGATAATCAGTTGATTAATCGCCACAACAGATTCTAAACCCCTGATCATCAAAGCATCAGGTTGAGAAACATCAATTGTAGTTGTAATTGTGGTATACAGCGTTTCAGCGCTAGGAGCGAGATGTACCTCTTGGATATTAGCTGAAGAAAATTCCGTTAACAAATTTAGTATTTGCTGTTGCTTCTTAACAGAGTTACAACAAGCCAAAATCAGCGAAAATTCGCCTGTAGAAACCATCATTGCCCTTGCTAATCTCTTAGTGGCTGCTACGGTGCTTACCATGTTGTCTTGCGAATTACTCAAGCCAAGCATTTCCAACCTACCTTTGCTTTGAAAATTATCTGAGTCCTTTAAGTTTAATTGCACCGTACATTAGTAATCAAAAGTATTTTTGAGTAATTACGATGACGTTATGATCAATGTCCATGCCGTAATGGTACGCAAGATTTCTAGAGTAAGGATGTGGTGTATCACCCCACATTTACGGTAATAGTGAAATAATGTTGTAATAATAAAAACTCAAATCGCCTGAAAGGGTGATGGGAGATAGGGTAACGGGGTAATGGGGAGAATAATAACGCCAAATTCCCAACTCCCAATTTTTTTTACTCCCGTTAACTTGTACTAACAAAGTACTAAAGTACAAATGTTCACCTTACAGCAATTTTCACTCATTTGAACCACAGATCTTCGTAGGGGCGCAAGGCCTTGCGCCCCTACCCTGTGGTCTATTTACCTGAAAATGGCTGTAACAGGAGTACTCCCAACTTCCCACTTCCCTACCTCCCAGGGGTATAATGCAACTTATGTCCGGGTATCCTAGTCATAGTTTGTGTGTAAGGATGCCTGTACCCAATGATGAAAAGATTTGTAGAATGGTGTGTTGAGTTGAGTTGGTGGCAATTTCGCCAAAGCAGAAAGTGGGTATTATTTTTCGTCATGCTGGCCTTGAGTATGACAGCTACACTGATGCTATCGTTTCCCTTGTATGCTCAAAATTCTCCTGCAGGAACTGACAAGTCAGGGCTGGCGCGATCGCCTGCATCGGAGTTAAGGGGGGTATGGTTAACTAATATTGATAGCGATGTCCTATTTGAGCGCGATCGCCTGAAAAATTCTTTGCAAAGGCTCAAATCTCTCAACTTCAACACCGTCTATCCTACGGTGTGGAATTGGGGCTACACATTATATCCTAGCAAAGTTGCTGCCAATGTGATCGGGCGATCGCTCGACCCCACACCCGGACTCCAAGGGCGAGACATGCTCAAGGAAGTTGTCCAAGAGGGACATAAACAAGGATTAACAGTCATTCCCTGGTTTGAATTTGGCTTTATGGCCCCTGCTGATTCCGAATTAGCCAAACGTCATCCCCAATGGCTAACCAGTCTGAGTAACGGTAAGCAAATTGTTAAAGAAGGCGTCCATGAAAGAGTTTGGCTAAATCCCTTTCGCCCAGATGTGCAACAATTCATGCAAGATTTAATTGTTGAAATCGTCAAAAACTACGATATCGACGGCATTCAAGTAGATGACCATTTTGGCTTACCAGCAGAATTGGGCTACGATGCCTATACAGTGGCGCTATATAAAAAAGAACATCGTGGTCAATCACCATCCCAAAACCCGCAAAACCCAGAATGGTTGCGGTGGAGGGCTGCTAAAATCACAGGATTTTTCAAGCGAGTATTTAGAGCCATCAAAGCGAGTAAAAAAGATTGCCTAGTTTCCGTTGCGCCTAACCCCCAGCGATTCTCCTACAACTATTTTTTAGCAGACTGGCAGAAATGGGAACGCCTAGGACTGGTAGAAGACTTGGTGTTACAAGTATATCGCAATGATCTCAATGTCTTTATCAGCGAATTAGAGTACCCAGAAGTAAAAGCAGCAAAGAGTCATATTCCCGTCAGCATCGGTATTTTGACAGGACTGAAGAACAGATCTGTACCAATGCAACAGATACAAACACAAGTGCAAAAAGTGCGCGATCGCAACTTCGCCGGGGTATCATTCTTTTTCTATGAAACCCTCTGGAATATCAGCCAAGAAAAACCCCAAGAGCGTCAAACAGCCTTCCAAAAAATCTTTCCCACACCAGTAGGATACCCAAATTTGCTCACAGGGTGGAAGCCCTAGGGGAGTGCTGATAGCAATTTTTTATGAAGCTACATAGAATTCGATCCCCCCTAGTCCCGCGATTTCAAAGTCTTTAGGACTTACGCACTGTACAAATAAATCATGATATGCTGTCACCAAAATAGGTCATTTCCAGCTTTGATGAATAATTGCTTGATGGTAAATATAGCGGTTCTCAATTGAATGCAATACAAAATTATATTGTCGCGTGTAGGGGCACGGCACTGCCGTGCCCTTACGAGTGTATTGGACTCAACCGAGAACCGCTATAGATCCGCGCTTTTGGGGTTTAGCAGTGCTAAACCCCTACGACAGATGTAATTTTCCTGAAAAACATATTTAGTAGTTTTTGTCAATGCGTAAGTCCTAGTCCTATGAAATACCACTAAAACGCTGACACATGTAGGAGCGAGTGGGGGCACGGCATTGCCGTGCCCCTACAGCTGGTATCATATCGTGTGGATTTAGGGGTATCTAAAAATTTATCCTGCTAAACAAATAGTTTGAAATCGCGGGACTAGCCCCCCTTATTAAGGAGGGGAACCAATACTGCTCGGTTAAGCCCAAAAACCTTAACCCACGTAGGTTGGGTTGAGGAACGTAGACCCGAAGGGGCCAAGCGAAGGCCGAGTTAGAAAGAGGAATAATTCCGATAGAAACGGATTTGATATCATTTGCGGGTGTTGCGCTTTCGTTGCGAAGAAAGTTTGCGTCTATGATTCTCGATGTATTCTCGCTTTAGCTGACCGATGTCATTACCTTCAGCAAACAAACTATCAACACCAATAATTTCTTCTTGAGGTAACACTCTTAGAAATTTGAACACCTTAAATTCAGGGTGAGGAGCATCAGAAATACGATACATGAAATAACTAATGCCAATCCAGGTAATCACGCTAAATACAACTGTGAACGCACCAACCAAAAGAATTCCCACGAGTTGAGCAAATAAAAGATTTGCTCCACCACCAAACAACAAGCCACCTTTATCAAGATCAAAAAATTCCTTAGACCAAACATAAGTGCTAGGGTCTCGACTAAACAAACCTACCGCCAGTGTTCCCCAGATTCCGCAAACAAGGTGAACAGGAACAGCACCTACGGGATCGTCAATCTCGCACTTGTCTAATAAAATTGTGGCATAAACAACCAGCGCCCCACCCACAAAACCGATAACAGCTGCACTGGGAATATTCACGAAAGCACAAGAAGCGGTAATACTGACACAACCAGCGAGGATGCCATTAATCATAAATGAGAGACTGGGTTTCTCATAAAATTGCCAAGCCCAAAAAGTGGCACCAATTCCACCCATTGCACCAGCCATGAGAGTTACTAATAAAATATGGGCTATAGCTTGGGAATTGGCTGTTAGGGTTGAGCCAGCGTTAAAACCATACCAACCAAGCCAAAGAATAAAACAACCGAGAGTTGCAGTGCTGAGGTTATGTGCCGGCATAGAAATGATTTTTTTGCCGTAAAAACTTGTCTCCTTTGGTAAGCGCTTTTCATGTGGTTTAAACTTGCGATATTTTCCCAGACGTGGCTTTAATAATACTGCTCCCATCAAACCAGCCCAGCCACCAACTGAATGAACCACAGTTGAACCTGCAAAATCTCTAAAGCCCAAATCTTTGAGAAATCCACCTCCCCAAATCCAGTGACCTGTGATGGAATAACTCAACACCAAGAAAAAACTGAACGTGATAAATGCGCCAAATTTGATTCTTTCCGCAACGGCTCCAGAAACAATAGTAGCGGCGGTGCCAGCAAATGTTAACTGGAAGAAAAATTTAGCCGCAAGCGGAATAGCTGTCCAGTTTAATGAGTTGAAGACTCCTTGGTAAGCATCATTTGTTAAGGGGCTATTGTCAGCACCCTGTAACAAAAAACCACTCCAGCCGATGAATTGATCACCGTTACCAAACATGAAACCGAAGCCTAAAACCCAGAAGGCTACGGTAGCAATGGCAAACACAATTAGGTTTTTGGCTAAGACAGTGATAGCATTGGCGCTGCGGCAAAAACCAGACTCTAACATTGCGAAGCCTGCATTCATAAAGAACACTAAAGACCCTGTTAATAGTACCCACTGGGTATTTTGACTAACTTCCAGAGTCTCTAGGGAAGCAGCTTGAGCAGTAGATATCCAGACCAGCATGATGAGAGCTACAAGGGGTAAGCAAACATATCTTAATGATTGATATTTTTGTAGCCTGACTTGCTCAAATTTTGTCTTAGGCATAGAGAATATTTTTTTTGATCAAGAAAATATACGTAAATTACGTATAACCTAATTTATACTTTTATTGGTAAATTAAAAGTAATATAAAGCACATCAAAATTGCAGAATTAATTATAGAATTTAAGGAAAATATCGGCATATAAAAGTTTTTTATTTTCTTTTTGTAGAGATAAAAAATATATTTAAAATCGATTTAATTTTGGTTAAATTCTGACCTCATAAGTAGACTTTACTACTCGTTTATTTGCAGAAGAATGGCAAGCTCAAACCCTAAACACTCTAACGATATGCAAAATTGCCGATGCATCAATCTAAACTGTCCACATCGCGAAAGACCTGGAGATGAGCATCCTTGCCAAGCTTGTGGTTCTCCTTTGCTCTTGAATGGGCGATATCGGGTAATTGGTGTATTGAATCAACGACTAAATAGAGAGTGTACCCTTTATAATGCTATTGATATTCAAGAGAACAGTAAGCCAAAAGTTATAAAAGTTTTGTACACAGATGATCCTGAAGCAATTACCCATTTTAATAGAGGGGCAGATGTTTTAATTAATTATTGGGTTCCAGGGATTCCTAGGGTTGATAAACATGGATACTTCGATATTGAGCTTTCGACTCAAAAGCTAGTGTATTGTTTGGTAATGGAGAAAATTGAAGGCAGCAATTTACAGCAATGGCTAGAAAGTCGAAATAATCAGCCTATCACCGAAAAACAAGCAATTAATTGGTTAAAACAACTGGCAACAATTTTAGGCAACCTGCATAAAAAACCGTTTTTTCATCGTGATATCAAACCATCAAATATCATGCTGAGAGAAAATAATGCAGAACTAGTATTGATTGATCTTGATGCTGTCAGGGCTATTACTCAACATGTTTTGGAGGGAAAGACTACAACAATAATTGGTACTGATGGTTACATGGCTCCAGAGCAAAAAAAAGGTAGGGTTGTACCACAATCTGATTTCTATGCTTTGGGGCGTACATTTGTGCATCTGTTAACAGGTAAAAATCCAAATAAATTATATGAAGACAGGAATAGCACATTGCATTGGCGTTCTAGTGCGAACAACCTATCCAAACCTTTTGCATATTTTATTGATAGCCTGATAGCTTGGGATGTAAAGGATAGACCTAAAAATGCACCAGAAATTTTACAACGCCTAGAAAAAATTGAGAGCAATTTAAAACGTAAAGAACAGGCCAAATTAAAACGTAAAGAACAGGTCAAAAAATTGCTAAACTTTAAAACAGTTTTTGGGTTTATAGTGTTTTTAGCAGCTGCATTTGTGTTTTACAAAGGCATTACCATACGACCAGATGGACAGAATAGCAGTCCAATAAATCTTCCTACACCTACACTTACACCTACACCTACATCGACTTCCACATTCGATCTAAAATGTAAAATCAGTCCCGACAGAGGTGTATCAGATGAAAACGCACTAGCCCAAGAGGCGCGTCAAATTTTGAACGATCAAAGGGTAGTCAGTGAAGATCTAGAAATTCGGCAAATTCAATATGTACGGGTGACACAGGATAAGTGCAACTTAAATATATATATAAAGTTGCCAGGTAATACGTCACTCAGTCCTAGGCTAGAAAATAAAATTCAGATGCTAATTCAGAATCGCATTAGTTATGTTGGTAATATGAGAGTGGAACAGTTTCCATGAAAGGAGAATTTGAAGGGATTACTTTGGTAAAGATTAATTAATTCGGTCAATCGGGATTCTGAGCCAAAAGCAAAAAAAGCCTTTTCTCTTAAATATTTACTTGGCTGCTACATCATCTAAACCTTGTAGCTGCAAACATTTAACCAATAGTTGAGTCTTTTCCAAAGATTCTATAGTTTGAGGTTTGTCACGACTGATCAGCAGTAAACAACTTTCATAAGATCTTTCTGCTACACGTTTAAACAGTTGATCATACTCTTCATATCCTTCTCGATATTGCCCTACCAATTTTCCAGCTTGCAAAATTTTATCAACATCATATAGCAACAACAAACAGCGATTTTTACTTAAAAAATCCATCACACTAACTATTCTATTACCGATGCTGTCTGGTATATCTTTATTTTCCTGATTCGAGAAGACTTTAAGCCAAGATCCCAGAAGTTCTTGAAGTGGTGGGGCATTTTTTAAGGATTCCTCAATCACATGCTCAAACTCACCTTGAATCTGTTCTTTTAATTTAACAGCCAGGGAAGTCTTGCCAATACCGCCCATACCAACCAATGCTACTACTCGGCACTTGTCCTTCACAATCCATTTCTTTAATGTGGCTAGTTCTTTTGTGCGTCCAACGAAAACATTAACGTCACCCCCAGGTGGCTGGGGGGCTAGAACTTTTTTATATTTTCTTCAGACCCCAGAGGGACTTCATAGTAAGCCAAGGTGGTCATTTCATCTCCTGTTGTCCAGCGACCATCAGGCTTCCAAGCACCATTAGCCTTTTCGCGTTTGCGTGTATAAACTGTTAGCTTGCTGTTTTCATTTTCTAACTTCAACAGCTGATATTGCCAGGGATAAGCTGTTACTAATTCACTAGTATTAGCGCCAAAAGTACCAGCAGAAATCACCTCTATTTTCCTGCCGCCAACGCTGCGATCATAACGATATAAACTATTATCAGCTTGGTGAATATGACCGTGTAAAGCCAGACGGAATCCAGCTTTTGCTAACTGTTCCATGAAACCATGATCTTTAATGCGATCTTCTGAGTTGCTGTTAAGAGGATGATGCCAAACCGCAATTTTTAAGCAATTATTGTATTCTGTATTTCTACGAATTTTAGTCAGGGCATTACTTAGAGCATTGGGATTGATGCTGGCACTTCTTGTGTCATTGTGATCCAGTTGCCAAGCAGAATTTAGCCCTAAAAAAAGTATTTTTTGTTCTGTGAGAGGATAAAGTATGCCTTGCTGGTCATCTCTTAAAGGATAGGGTTCTCCTTTGATATCTTCATAGAATTTACTGAAATAGTCAAATCGGTGTTGGTATTTTTCCTCATTGCGAACTTCTATATAATCTCCACCTTTATCAATAATTCTATTATCTAGCTGACCTGGATAGTTCTTGCGTTTTACTGGTGTGTAAGCATCTTCAGACAGTCCCCAGTTGAGGTCATGATTTCCAGGAACAATCACAATATTCTCCTGATTGATGGGAAATTCTTCGCGGAGGTTGTCTAAAAACTCTTTCGCAGCAGCGTATTCTTCAGTGGTTGATTTGTTGGCAATATCACCAGAGATAAGCAGCGCATCCAAATGCTCACAGTTGAGTCCATACCGCAGATCCTCTGCTAACTGACTTTGCCAGCGGTTGGCATTATCGGTAGTACCAAAATGTAAATCAGACAGGTGAAGAATATACATCCGCAGGATGAGGATTTTATTTTACAGGTGTAGAAAATTTTTCTGCTTTATACTTTTTTAGTATAAGTAAATTAAACCAAATTATTTGTATATGGAATTACAACAAAACCAGAAATTTAATACCTTAGAAGAATTTGAATTAAACATGTTGGAAAAAGAATACCTTTTTCTGCAAACTACTATTGAAGACTACAACAAGCAAATCTGGATTATCAAAGCCCTTGGTATTAGCGGCACTGGGGCGGTGATAGCTTTAACAATACAGCAAAAATTAGGAGCGATCGCCTTAATTGGTTGCTCAATTCCCGTGTTCTTTTGGATTCTAGAAAGTCAGTGGAAACACTTTCAGCGGGGTTTTTATCCCCGTGTCGCCGAAATTGAGTCAATTCTCACCAAGGATTATGGTCTACGCAGTCCCAAAATATACGGCGGCTGGACTCATTATTTGCAGCGTAACCCTACACCCAGGCGCCGAGGCTACCTCTGGGATGGTATCCTCAATCCCACGGTTTTTGTCAGTTATCTGTTAGAAATTATTTTCCTGGTAATACTGGCGGCGATCGCCAAGCATCTGTGATATCATTTTCCCATAAATACTTACAGCCATTTTCAGGTAAATAGACCACGCTTTTGGGGCGCAAGGCCTTGCGCCCCTACCAATATCTGTGCTTTTGGGGCGCAAGGCCTTGCGCCCCTACGAATATCTGTGGTTCAAATGAATGAAAATCGCTGTGACTTGCTGGCGATCGCACTGTTAGTGAAGGAAAAGCAAAAAGTCGCAATGAGTTTGTAGCGCGTGCGATTCGCAACGAATATCCTAGGAAAACAAGAGGATGAGCGCAATTTTTGAGATTTTAGAAAAAATCAAAACTAAGCCAGGAATGTATCTGGGTCGTCCTTCAGTGAGCGATTTATTTATGTTTTTGGTGGGTTATGAATGTTCCAGAAGTGAGTTAGGAATTGAACCGACTGTAGAGGAAGATGATTTTTATGGAGAATTTCAACCTTGGTTGCAGAAAAAGTTAGGAATAACCACGGTAAGTTCGTGGTCAAAGATGATTATGCTTTACTGTCACGATGAAAAAGCTGGTTTTGAATATTTCTTTAGTTTATTGGATGAGTTTAAACAGCGCGATAAAAGTTCAGATGTTGATCAACTACAGGTAGAAATTGAAGCAGGATTTAGAGAAGTAGTAGGGTGTGTTAGCGACAGCGTAACGCACCAAACCCGATGAGATGGTGCGTTACGACTTCCGTCTAACGCACCCTACAATACTGACAATAATCTCTGCCTCACTAAGCTATGCTGTATCTATCTCCAATCGTTCCAATTTTGGTTAAAAATCGACGTATCAGGAAAGGCGGTAGGATTGCCATTTTGCTCTAATAGACGCTTGAGGGCTTCGAGTTGCGGTTCCGCTTGGGGTAACTCATCTACCAATTGATAGGGTGCGATCGCATTTTTGAGGGCGAAAGCTGCTACAGTTCCCGCAGCGGCGCCTGCAGACCATTCAAAGGAGTGGACTCTATAAGCTGCAGCGGCGATGTGGCTAGTAGCAATGCTTTTACCACCTACTATTAAATTATCAATTTTTTGGGGAATCATCGCCCTCAAGGCTATTTGGAAGGGATAAGCTTGACCAGCACCGCGTCTTTCTCCCGCACGTTCTTTGTTTCCCGGGGCTTCTGGTGGGCTTTTTTCCATGCAGGGATGGAAATCTATGGCGTAGTGACCGATACCTACAGCGTCGGGGAAGATGGTAGAACGAGTCCGCCGTAAGGCTGTTTCTGGTGAGGTTTTACCTGTGAGTACTGATATTGCCTCCAATCCAGATAGTGCTGCTTTTAACTGGCGATACATGTCTG
Organism: Gloeotrichia echinulata CP02; assembly: GCA_038087035.1. NCBI lineage: Bacteria > Bacillati > Cyanobacteriota > Cyanophyceae > Nostocales > Gloeotrichiaceae > Gloeotrichia > Gloeotrichia echinulata. The sequence continues at coordinate 6,159,180 of CP051187.1, forward strand.
CGGGCAAGGTTTTGCGGTAATATTCATCATTGTAGTCACGGCGAGAAATATCAATTTCCCAAATCGTAAAGCCTGTGGGTTGTCCCCAACTTGGGCGACCTATGATGCGCCGTCCTTCGCGCATATAGGGATATTTCGATAAGCCATGTACTGTCCCCATTGGGGAATTTAAACCAGCTAAAAAGCGGTTATTGGTTTGTGGCTGCTTGACATCTTTCCCTAGTTGAGAATCTGTAGTTCCCGCAACCAGCCAGTAATAATAAGACAGGGATTTTTCTTCACCTTTGCGGAGGGTTTCTGTCCGCAGTCCTCCCATCCAGCCTCCTGGCTGTAACTGTCCAGTGGCTTGCAATTGTTGTTGAGTATAAACTAAATTATCGGCAGCGGTGCCTGGGCGGTAATCGTTCCCCCAAGTCCAGTTTTGCATGGAGATGTCCCCTGGTGTGGGAGCGGTAAATCTCACTCCGCCAAATAGGGTTTTTGGACCTGGTTGGGGATTCCAGATACGACGATAGGTGAAAACTAGGTCAAAGCTTGCTAATCTTTTTAATTCATAGCTAAAATATGGTGAATACTCTGAATAAAATGGGGGCATTGTCTGCGGTTGCGGCTCCTTAGTTGCCTCCATTGCAAAGGTATAGGTAAAACCTTGAGTACAATAAGCGTCGTTTTGGGTGCTGGAAGCTGAAGGTTCGAGGTAGGAAAGAGGATCAATCCCTAAGCGGTAGGGAACATCAGCCAGTCCAATAATTTCGCCTGTTTCGCTGGCGTCAATTACATACCATTTGGGGGCGTTGCCTTGACTTTGTTTGGGGATGAAGCGGATGATATTTTTGGTAAACTGAGAGGAGTTTTCGTAACGATAGCTATCGTCAATGGTTTGAGATAGAGGAACGGTGTTGAGGGGTGGTGCGCCTTTTGCGGGTTGATGTTGAATGGCGATCGCACTATTAATTATTTTCCCATCTGCACTAATTTCTAAATCTTTAATTACAGTATTCCCAAACCATTGCAACTTACCTCTGCCTTGTTTTTCCGCATCTTTGAGCATCTGGGCAAGAATGGTGTGAGCATCACGGGGAAGAAAGCAGGAGTCACTTACCCAGCACTCACCAGGATTTATTCTACCATAATGGCGTTGAATGCGGTTTCGTAATTCCAGGTAGCCGCGAGAATAGAATTGACGCGCACGCTGGGTTGGTCTTTCGTCTAATGCTGATGTTCCCTGAGAAGAAATTTGTCCCCCCAACCAGTCGGTAATTTCTGTCAGACAAACCGTTCTTCCTGCGAGTAACCCCTCATAAGCCGTAGCGACGCCAGAAAGTCCACCACCGACAACTAAAATCTCACAGCTGATGGTTTTATCTGGGGTTCTGGGTGGTGTAGCTAGCGCTAAATCAGGTACAAGCAAGATAGATATTAAACTCAGACTAATCAGGGATTTCTGGTTATGAGCTACTGTGTGTCTACACTGCATAGTGGAAAAATACCTACAATTTCTAGTTATGTTGTAGACGGTAGCATTTGCAAATCAATAGTCTCAAGTTTTTGTCAGAGGACTTACGCAAAAAACCTCTCAAACCCTGATTAATCTGTGTACTGTCACTGGGATTGCCAGACTTCGGGAAGGCTCCGCCTACGTCGTTCCTGTTAAAATTTGTATTGGCGATCGCGTACCCACATAGTTACAGGTATAGCATTACCCTGGGCGTTGACTTTCACTTCTACTACTATTGGTTGCTGTTCTCCTCGTTTGATTGGTCTAGCGTTAGAAATATCGTTATTAATATCGTTCCGTTGATCTTCTGGAATATAGTAAGTTTCTAAGCCGTAATCTATGGGATTATAACCACGGTACCAACCTTTCAAACTAATCTGATTTGCGCTTAGGTTCGTGGGGGTTTGTCCACTGACTCCCACTGGTTTCCAAGCTGTAGGTGTTTTAGCAGAAGATTTCTGCTGTTGGAGAATGACATACAAGCTGGTTCCTTGCGCCAAAGACTGATATTGTTTGTTGGTAGTAGAATTATATTCTTTGCCACCTGGATGTTGTTTCACCAATTCATTCCAGCCAGGAAGTTCTCTCAATTTATCTATATCCGAGATTTCATAATTGAGGGTGACTGAATAACCGCGCAACAAATCGTAAGGATCTACAGGTACTGTTTGCAAAATCAGCGTTTTACCAGTCACTAATGTGTAAATCGATTGGGCTGGTACTGCTAAGATTAATCCTGCTTGAATTACCAGGGGAACAACAAATCGCCACCAGGCTATGGGCTTGATTGAAGATTCTGTTTGTAACCCTAATAGTTGGTTAGTTTCCATAAAATCTCATGTTTAAAATAATAGGACTTACGCAACCTCTCAAACTCTTACTCTCTGCGTCTGGGCGCCTCTGCGTCTAAAGTTACTTGCTAACTCCGGAACTACCGCTGATTCCCATTACTTGTTGTAGTTCCTAATGATGCTACATAGCGTTCAAACCATAGTCCCGCAACAATTACAACCACACCACACAAGACAAAAACAAGGGATTTTAAGAGTAAGCTGGTGTCATACTCCAGCATTCGCGTCATAATTTGTAGAGTTAATAATACCATACCACACCAAAAGCCGCGTCTTTTTCCTAACTCTAGGGCTTCCAGAATCACTCCGAAACTGAACACTGCCAAAAGGACGTTAAAAGCGATGATGGGAATGATCGCAATGGGGGTGATGGCTTGATGGAGGAAGATAATTACAGCGGTGGTGACAATTAAGCCAGCAATGACTATAGTCTTAATATCCATCCCCCTGGCTTCTCGGTTGCGGGTTTGGCGTAGCAAATGCCACCATTGCCATAGGGCTACAACGGCGAATATACTTACATCGATCAAGGGAAGCCAGGTTGCTAGGGGACTGCTGGCGAATCTTGTTTGATAATCAGAAGAGCGAGTTTCCCACAACCAACGGTAAGACAGTAGATAAAACGTGATGCTGAAAACCACTGAGGCTAAAGCCCGTGCAAAAGGCTGAAACAACCTAGAAGTGATTTGCCCAAACAGCAAGTCATCATAACTCCATAATAATGCTGGGGGAATAGTGAAAGTGGCTATAACCAGCCAGGAGGGAGCATCTCTATATTGCAGGACTTCTAAGGATCTAAACTGGAATTGCCATGAGATGATAAATGCGATCGCGGCTATTCTAAAAATCCACCGGGAACGACACCAGTAAGCTAGGGGGACAAACAGTAATCCTGAGACTAGGGGTAGATGTTCCATTACTAGCTTTGTCCAGTTAAATTCATCTAGTCCCACCGACCAACCAAAGGAGGATGATGTGGAATAGCCTATCATCAATAATATCAGAGACAGCAGACCCAAGGAACTTAACCGCAAACTGTACGCCATGAGCAAAACAGCTAATCCCCAAGCTACAAACAGTTCGTAAATTGAACCGCTAATATGAAATATCTGCGACGACAGCGCCATATTTGCGCCTATTGTCAACGCTCCTAAAATTAGCAAGCCTTCTCCCAAAATATGTTGGCGGCGTTTTTGGCTATTGGAGGCAATATTATTACTTCTAGGTTGTTTCCACAAGCTAAAGCCAGCAATATTTGTGACTAGGAATATACTTAATAATAGTGTTAACTTAACTTCCCTGCTTAAAGCTTGCCAGTTTGCTGCGACAAAAGTAATAACACCTAAGCCTAATAATATGACTCCGACTGCAATCAGAATAAAAACGAACCGTTCACGAGCAGCGGTTTCTAGATAATTAAATTGATAGCGTTGGGCGAGTTGCTGGTATAATTCCTCATCAATAATACCTTCGTCTTGCCATATTCGTGCTTCTTGTCGCAACTGGCGGCGAAAATTATCAAATAACATCACATTTTCCGGGTAGGTATAGAGGAAGACATGGAATCAGATAGTCATTGATGAAAGGGAACAGGGAAATAAGCACATTAATAATAGACCTCTTGCAGAATTAATTTTGTGTTAAAATAGGCGCTTGCCTTTGTTTTAGCCAAAAGTTAGAGTTACATGGTGATGCTTGAATTAGCGATGCCTTCTCTACGAGACTCTCCGCGAACGGCGAGTGTAGCTATCGCCAAGAACACCAAACATATCTAAAACCCTCAATTATACCATAGAAACAATTTTGCAATAGGTCTAATCCTAGAGTGCGTGACGCTTCGATAAATATTGAACGCCAGGACTTGTGGCGTCACGCACCATTCTTTAAATGTGATACATAATTGACATACTCCCTGATCTGAAAGTTCAGGGATTCTGGATTCAAACAGCAATAGCAGGCATAGCCCGTCTTACATCACCTAGCCCGACAGACAATGCCCTGCCTGTTGCCACTATTTTACCAAAAAGCCGTCCTAGAAGGACGGGGCTTTAGACCCAGTTTTTTTGGTAAGTAAGTCTTGGCTAAAATTAATTAGATATCGAAAGTGTTGCTTTTGTCAAGCAAAATTATACACACAAATTGAGAATTCGTTGCTGACTACCGCTGTCCTAGATTTTAAAACTTATTAAAACAGAATTCTGGTATAGATTGGAGATAGACACGCCGCTGGAAAAACTGAGCAACAGAGAGTTATGGTTTTAAAGAGCAAAAATCCAGTCGTCTTCGCCTTAATTTTGAAAAGCGCCCTTGTCTTTTCGCCCTTGTTGTTGTCTGCTGGGATGAGTAGTGGACAAACTCCGCCAGTTTCCCCCCTGGTGACTTCTACTACGGTAATCTCGAATCGGGAACGGGAAGAATTGGGACGACTGCGAGAAGAAAAGCGCATCCGCGAGCAAGTACAAACTGATTTTGATCGCGCTTTCGGTCGGACAACGATGTTACTCAATGTCTGGCTCGTGATATTAAGTTTATTTCCTGTGGCTGTAATTGCTTTATTTTGGTTATTACGCCGTGTCGCGATTCGGGAAATTGTTGATCGAGCAATGGAACAGCTACAGGGGCTAGAAAATTTACAAAATCAGCTAACTCTGGTTAAGCAAGATGCTGAAAATGCTATTCAAGAGGTGAGAAACATCTCCCATGAATTAGAAACCGAAGCGAATTTACTGCAAGAAAAGTTAAAAACTGAGCAGCAAAATATATCTACACTGACATCTGAGTTATCCCAATCTAAGGAGAATATCAGCCGACAATTAGAAACAGAAATTAGAAATATTCAAAATAATATATTAAATTTAGAAGCGCAATTTAAATCTCAACTAGCTGAATACGAGTTAAATGCTGAAGAACAAAGGAATTTAACCGTCAGCAATCTGGGTAAATTAGCAGCGCAATTTAAATCTCAACTGTCTGAATACGAGTCAACTGCTGAACAAGAAATTGATAGTCTGGAAAAATCCAGGTCTGAATTTAGTTATCAACTTTCACAATTTCAGGGAGATGCTCAACAGAAAAAGGATACAGTTGTAGGAAATTTAGAAAAATTGCAGAGGGAATTTGCTACACAACTTTCTCAATTACAGGTAGATGCTCAACAACGCCAAGAGATAACGCTGTTAAATCTCGGAGAATTAGCGGCTTTATTTAAATCACAAATATCTGGGTTACAAGCTGAGACCGAACAAGAAAAGGATAACATTATTAAAGATTTAGGTAGATTACAGTCACAATTTGCGATGCAATTATCAGAATTACAAATAGATGCTCAACAACGCAAAGAGCTAATTATTGAAGATTTAGAAAAATTTGGTTCTGAGTTTACATCCCAATTTTCTGAATTGCAATTACATGCTCAACAACAAAAAATTAAAATTCTGGAAAAATTAGAAAAATTAGAGACAGAATTTGTATCCCATCTCTCGGATTTACAAATAGATGCTCAACAACGAAGTGATGAAATTGTTCAAGAACTGGCGGAAATTACATCTACATCGATGCGGGAGGATGTAACCCCTGAAGTTGTTGAAAAAATAGCCGAATCCCCACTGGTGGAAGTCACTGCTGATGATTATGTCAATCAGGGAGATATGCTATTCTCGCAAAAGCGCTATGAAGAAGCGATCGCCGTTTATAACAAAGCCGTTAAAATCCAGCCTAATCTACCTGTTGCTTGGTTAAAACGGGGCTTAAGTCTGGTAAGATTGCAACGCTACAAAGAGGCGATCGCATCCTATGACCAGGCTATTCAAATTAAACCAGATTATCATCAAGCTTGGTGCGATCGCGGTGTAGCTTTCGGTAATTTAGGAAAACATCAAGAAGCTTTTGCTGCTTTCGATCAAGCCAGCCAAATTAAACCTGATGATGCCGTTGCTTGGTTAAATCGTGGTCTGTCTCTGCTAGAATTAGAACGATATGAAGAGGCAATAGACTCCTTTGACCAAGCGCTGCAATTCCAACCAGAATCGGCGAAAATCTGGGATAAACGAGGCTATACCTTAGTTCGCTTGGGGCGCGATGAAGAGGCGATCGCTAGTTTTGAGAAAACACTAGAAATTAATCCAAAACATGCCAGCGCCTATTATAACACAGCCGCCTGTTATGCACTGCAAAAACAAGTTGAATTAGCTTTAAAAAATCTGCGACAGGCAATTAACCTGAATCCCAGATACAAAGACGAAGCAGCAACTGATATAGATTTCGATGATATTGCTGCTGATCCGCTCTTCCTACAGTTGATTGCTTCCGACACCTAATTACTTGAGAGGATGTTTTAAAAGTCCTTAGTGATGTATCTGACAGATTTATATCCGCCATTATCCCCCTTAAAAAGGGCGACTTTGATTCCAGTTCCCCCCTTCTTAAGGGGGGCTAGGAGGGATCTATTAGTGCAAAGATACAGGCTACCACTTTTCAAACAACCTCTGAGCAAAGCCTTCGACAATGACACAGTTGCATTGTTTAGCAGTGTGTCATTGTCTTGAAAAAAGAATATAACTTAATCGAATAGAGTTCATCTACCTAGAGACATATTTTTTCAAATTCCCCAATTGATGCTGAATCCGACATTAGTACCTGCGGGGTCTGCTGTTACCGTTCCTAAGCCACTTCGTCCAATTGCATTACCAGCAAACAGGTCAAATCCTAATCCCGAATTTGGTAAATACCGCAAGCCAGTACTCCAAATACCTGTTTTTCCTTCAAAGATCGGCGTAAATTCGCCAATCAATTGCAACTTATCCCCGATAGCTTGGTTAATTCCAATTCCCACCCCACTGCGGGTAGTTTTGCCAAAAAATCCTCCCTTGGGATTCATAAATATCGCAGTTTGGGGACTGAATTGATAGGTGATAGGTAACTCTGTATACACAGAACCGACGATACCACCTCCTTGCAAAGCTGTGTCGCTGATTCCTGCTAATTTAAAACCAAGGGTGACAAGATCGCCTCGTGCTTGATCTAAAAACTTCAGTTTGATCGCACCGCCAATTTTGACTCCAGGCCCTGATATATCTTGAATAGAAAAGCGTCCGCTTGATGCAAATTGATCAACAATCAGTTCAAACTGTGCATCATTTGTCAAGCCATAGGCTAGGGCGAAACTAGAACCACCATGTGTCTGTAGTCCTCCTCTAACTTGGAATTTGCTGGTTTGGAGAGTGTTAGCACTCGCAAGTGTCAATCCATCAAAAAGCAATGTGCGGTCGCGGTCAGATAATGGTGCTTGGGGACTATCAGTAAAATTTGCTGCATACCCTTGTCCAAAATCAAAAACATGCTTAAAGCGAATTCCCAACAATAAATCATTTCCATCAGGAATAAACGCCAATAAGCCTGTGGTTGGTGTCGCACCATAACTGTTGGTAGCGTAAAGTTCGGCGGCCATTCTGGGATTCAGGGCGTAATCTACACCAAAAGTCCACAATAACTTGCGATAGATAGAGGCGTCTTTGGAACTATAAGCATTGCCTCCCGGTCCCAAGGGTGCTTGAATATTAGCAAATAAGTTGACTCTTTTTGTGGTTTGCCAGCTAAATCCTGTACCAATGTTGAAAAAAGTCCCAAAAAAATCCCCTCCCTCAATTTTATCAGGAAAGAACACAACTCCAGGAGTGAAATGCAGTTGCAGACTTGGAGATGCTTTATAGGTAGTGGGGAAATGTAAAGCGCCGACGGGATTAACGGCTAAAAATGATTTATTGGGGCTATTGTTAAAAATTTTACCATTACCAGATACGTTCAATAACTGCGCTGTGCCTGCAACACCTACAGACCAACGATTTTCGTTGATTAATCGATATTTTAATTTAGTTCCATAACTTACAGTTGTAAAGTCAACACACTCACTTCTGACGGAGCATCGTATATAATCATCGAATATATCACCTGTGAAACCTATCTGCAGATTGTCTGTTACTCCCCAGTCAAAACTCAACTGATAGGTTTCCAAACCTGTCCCCGAAACAGAATCATCCGTTGGTAGAACTTGTAGCCAACCCGCTTCCGCCTGAAATGCACCCTTTGGTAGCTGATTGGCTGTTTCTAAATTATGTAATTGGGTTGGTGGTTGTTGCAATGGGGAAAGCGGTCTGTCTGATTCTACCTTGGTGGGAGTGCTACCAGGCGATGGTTGTTGTACTATTTTTTTGGCGGTTTCCGAAGTAACAACTAGCGGCGCCTCTGTCTGCAAATCTTTGGCTTGAGTACTCACAGGCGATCGCTGTTGCAAAACTTCTGGAATTACCGGTTCCTCAGCAGAAACTAACTCCACCCCCTCAGATGCATAACTTAGACTCCCAAAGGCGATAGAAAGCAAAGCACAGGAAATGATTTTGATTGTATGCATATTTTTTTCTGGGGCGATCGCTCTAATCCCTGATTTTGTATAAGAAGCTACTATTAACTGAAAACTATGAAAACCTCGGACAGACTCGTTTAAGCTTGTAGTGCCTCAATAAGTTCAGTTAATATACCTATAAAACTTTTGATTTATCAAAAGCTCAAGGTGACAATTTCCATCAAAGCGATCAGGAAGTTTCTTTGACAAATGACAACTGACTAATTACTGATGACCAATCTCAGCCGCTTGATGAAGCTGACATTGGCGACACAAACCAAAAAACTCAAGAGTGTGGTAAAAAATTTTAAACTTATGTCTGTCCTGTAACTGGTCTTCCAGGTCATGGACAGGACATTGATTAATCGGAATTGAGACACCACATTGCAGGCAAGTGAGGTGGTGTTTATCTTGTTGCGATAGGCTATAGAGGGCTTCACCATTAGCCAAAGTCCTTACCTGCACCAGTCCTTCCATTTTTAAGGCTTCCAAGGAGCGGTACACTGTTGCTAAACCCATGCTCTGATTCCGATTACGCAATTCAACGTAAATATCCTGGGCGGAAATGCCTTGTTTAATGGTTTTCAGCAGGTTCAAAATCCGCTCTTGACTGCGGGTGCGTATGGCTCTCATAGGCAATGATTTAAATTCCCATGTTTGAAGGATAAGGGTTTGGAACTGTTTCTTAGTATATTGTCTTATAAATAGGACTTACGCACTAGGCTATTTGTGGAGATCGGGCAAGTGGGCATTGGACATTGGTTAATTTTTCGCTCCCTATGTCCCATACCCTATATCCAACCCAAACCCCAATACAGTTCAGTCGTAGGGGCACGGCACGAATAAAATTGTCATTATGAAGAAAAGATTTTGGATGCCGTGCCCCTACACTGTATACCATTTGAGTCTAAATGAACTGTATTGACCCAAACCCTTGATTTAGAGTTGCTCATGCGTCAGTCCCAATAAATTAACTTTAACTGTTTCCTGATTTTATTTTCACTTAGTTGGAACAGAAAGTTATAATATAGCGATCGCAGCATTCAGCAAAAGCCCGTGCAAAGGAAGTATTTAGCCAAAATTTTCGTCACTCTTCGTCCTTCAGTTTTAGACCCTGCTGGTGTAGCTGTACAATCTGGTCTAGTGCAGCTCGGATACGACAACGTAGAGCAGGTGAGGATTGGTAAGTACATTGAATTGACCATCATCTCGACTGATGAAACCAAAGCCCGTCAAAACCTCAATAGCATCTGTGACCAAATGTTAGCAAATCCGGTAATTGAAAATTATCGCTTTGATTTGATTGAAGTCGAAACACAGACCGGCGTGTTTTGATGGTTGACGGTTAACTGTTGACAAATGACAAATGACAACTGACAAATGACAAAATTCGGCGTTTTGGTTTTTCCAGGTTCTAATTGTGATCGCGATGTTGCTTATGTTACCAGAGACTTGCTGGAGCAACCAACTCGCATGATTTGGCATCAAGAAACGGACATTGCTGATGTGGATGTGGTGGTCATCCCTGGTGGCTTTAGTTACGGGGATTATCTCCGCTGTGGTGCGATCGCTCGATTTTCGCCTGTGATGCAGCAGGTGATCGGACATGCCCAAAAGGGTAAATTTGTCATCGGTATTTGTAACGGATTTCAGGTATTAACTGAAGCGGGACTATTACCAGGAGCATTAACGAGAAATCGGGATTTGCATTTTATCTGCGATCGCCTCCCCCTCAAAGTCGAGCGTACCAATCTCCCTTGGACACAAGCTTATAGCACTGGTGAAATTATCACAGTGCCCATAGCCCACGGAGAAGGACGATTTTACGCTGATGCAGTCACTCTTACAGAAATTGAAGATCACGAGCAAGTTGTATTTCGCTATGAGGGGGATAACCCCAATGGCTCACTCAACAACATAGCAGGCATTTGTAACCGTCAAGGCAATGTTTTAGGAATGATGCCCCACCCAGAGAGAGCGTCTGATACAATATTAGGCGGTAGCGACGGCTTGAGGTTGTTCCAGGGTTTATTAGAAATTTGGGTCTAAAACCCCCTCCTTCTAGGGCGGCTATGAACACTTTGAGAATCGGAATCAGTACCGTGGCAATACTACGTAGGTTTTGCCCGAAATTCCGCTCTGATAGGACTTATGCATTGACAAAAAACACAAAATATGTGGCTCCAAAAAACCGGAGATGTTGTAGGGGTTTAGCATTGCTAAACCCCTAAAACGTGGGTCTGTTTACCATTAAAGTAATAATTAATCAAAGCCTGAAACCAATACAGTTCAGTTAAGGAAAATTGTCGTAGGGGCACGGCACGAATAAAATTGTCATTAGAAGAAAAGATTTTGGATGCCGTGCCCCTACACTGTATACCACTGGAGTCTAACTGAACTGTATTGAGCCTGAAACAACGTATTTTGGTAAAATCATACCATGCCAAATTTGTACAGTGCGTAAGTCCTATCTGCAATAAATTGATTGCTAATACCTAAAGTAGCGGATCTAGGCCTTGCGCCCCTATAAAGCTTACTGGGTAATCTTCTAACCCATTTGAACTGGTAAAATGCTATGATTTGAATTACCCCTGACGGGAAATCAGCCATGCAAAACACAGAAACAACCTTAAAACTTCGCCTGTGGACAGTTGAAGAATACCATCGGATGGCGGAGGCTGGGATTTTTGGTGGTGATGAACGAGTGGAACTGTTAGCAGGAAAGATAATTTGGATGAGTGCTAAAGGAACAGCCCATCGGTCAGCCGTCGCGAGGACAGATAGATTACTGCAAAATAGTTTAAGGAATCTAGCTCTGATATGTGTTCAAGACCCAGTAAAGTTAAATGAACGGTCTGAACCAGAACCGGATATTGCTGTGGTAAAAGTAGACCCCCTGGACTATGCAGACCATCATCCTACACCTGGGGAAATTTATCTAATTATTGAAGTAGCAGATAGCAGTTTGAAAGTAGATTGTGAAACTAAAGCTCAAGCTTATTCCCAAGCAGGAATTAGAGATTATTGGGTATTAGATGTGGTTAATCGTCAACTACATATCTTCCGAGAACCCACTGAAGATGGTTATCAAAATGAAATTATTTTGGGTGAAAATGGGACTATTTCGCCGCTACAGTTTCCTGATTTGCAGATTGCGATATTTGATATGCTACCACTAAACCTAAACTAGCCCACCTTAAAAGTAGGGTTACAGGGGGCGTCAAAATGCTAGGATTTGAATTACCCCTGACGGGAAATCAGCCATGCAAAACACAGAAACAACCTTAAAACTTCGCCTGTGGACAGTTGACGAATACCATCGGATGGCGGAGGCTGGGATTTTTGGTGGTGATGAACGAGTGGAACTGTTAACAGGAAAGATAATTTGGATGAGTGCTAAAGGAACAGCCCATCGGTCAGCCGTCGGGAGGACAGATTATTTACTGAAAAATCGGTTAGGAGATCGGGCCTGGGTATCCATTCAAGACCCAGTAAAGTTAAATGAACGCTCTGAACCAGAACCGGATATTGCTGTGGTAAAAGTAGACCCCCTGGACTATGCAGACCATCATCCTACACCTGGGGAAATTTATCTAATTATTGAAGTAGCAGATAGCAGTTTGAAAGTAGATTGTGAAACTAAAGCTCAAGCTTATTCCCAAGCAGGAATTAGAGATTATTGGGTATTAGATGTGGTTAATCGTCAACTACATATCTTCCGAGAACCCACTGAAGATGGTTATCAAAATGAAATGATTTTGGGTGAAAATGGGACTATTTCGCCACTACAGTTTCCTGATTTGCAGATTGCGATATTTGATATGCTACCACTGGTGAGCAAGTTGTAGATGAATATCTTTCGTATCTGTTTGAATTTGAACTTGACGTTTCATCGGGAGCATGGGATCGCGTAGCCACTGGATGTCCAGACAGGTTTAGCGATCCTTTGCATATTTTTCCAAATTCTGACTAAATGGAATAATCAAGTGGGAAAGATTTCGCATCCTTCGGCTTCACATACACCCGTTCTCGAGGTTCGATCTGCAACTCGTCAAACCGTTCCCGCGTTAAATGCGCCGTCACTACTTGACCATCATCGAAGATTAATTCTACCTGAACTTCCCAACCTAAATGTATTACCCGACTGACTGTAGCGGGGGTAGTGGCACCGTTAGCAGACTTTTCGACAATGACATCTTGCGGACGCAAAAACGTTTCCGGGTTGGGCGAATCGAAGCCGCTAGTTTGGAAAATTTTGGAACTACTGGGTAAAACGTTGACCGGACCAATAAAGCTCATCACAAATGCACTGGCGGGACGGTCATAAATTTGGGCTGGTGTCCCCACCTGTTCCACACGTCCTTGATTCATCACCACAATTTCATCAGAGACTTCCATCGCTTCTTCTTGGTCATGGGTGACAAAAACTGTGGTAACATGAACTTCATCATGGAGGCGGCGTAACCATGCCCGTAAATCTTTGCGGACTTTGGCATCGAGTGCGCCAAAGGGTTCATCCAACAATAATACATTGGGTTCTACTGCCAAAGCCCTGGCTAAAGCTACCCGTTGTCGTTGACCACCAGAAAGTTGTGATGGATAGCGATCGCCTAGTCCACTCAATTGCACCAATTCTAGCAACTGTTCTACCCGCCCCTTGATTTTAGCTTTCGCTACTTTGCGAATTTCTAAACCAAAAGCAATATTTTGCCGCACAGTTAAATGCTTAAATAAAGCATAGTGCTGAAACACAAACCCAATATTCCGCTCTTGCACACTTTGATTTGTCGCATCCTTACCAGTCAGGAAGATTTTGCCGGTGTCTGGCATATCCAAACCCGCAATTAACCGCAACAAGGTAGATTTACCAGACCCCGACGGACCGAGTAAAGCAACAAGTGAACCACTCTGTATTTCCAGGCTAACCTGATCAACCGCTTTAAAACTGCCGAATTGCTTGGATACATTCTCTACTAATATGCCCACTGTCGCCTACCTCTGCAACTAATCTACTAGTAATTGCTAGGATTACCGTTTTGTACATATATCATAGATAATGGTTTGGTAGATGAACAATATTTAACCTATCGCGGAAGTCCCCACCTTCACTATGGTCGGCTTTCCGTGATTGGTTGGAGTATTTCGGCAAAGTGTTCGGGGTAGCAACTATTGCTGTTCCACCCCACTACACCAGTGCCAATTGCTCTAACTGTGGGGAAGTCGTCAAAAAGTCTTTGAGTACAAGAACTCATAAATGTCACCATTGTGGGTTTGTGTTGGATAGAGACTGGAACGCTGCTCGGAATATATTAGAGCTTGGACTACGTACCGTGGGGCACACGGGAACGCTTAACGCCTCTGGAGACATCGACCTCTGCATTGGTGGGGAAACTCCCCAATGTAAGCCGAGTCGCGGAAAGAGGAAACCCAAAGAGTGATCTTTGGAATCACCGCACTTTTAGGGCGGTGAGGATGTCAATGGAAGAGTTGGATCGACCACTGGATACCATCGATAGGGATATCCTAGAGATCAAAAGCTGTCTGTTGCATCAAAAGTTCTTGCGCGGTGACGATTAAGCTTTTTTACCCTGTGCTGTGGGGATTCCTCCTAACTATATTCCCTCCCCCGCCATTGTCGTGGAGTGCGGAATGCAGATAAGAAAATTCGCAGCACAGCTAAAGGGTCCGCGAAGGGTGAAAGCCAAAACAACCAGCCGCCTTTAGCACTTTGGCGATCATAAGCAGGTGCGATCGCCAATAGCATCGCAAAGCGAATGACTAGCAAAAATAAATTCAATCCCAGTAAGAGGAGTGAGGGAGAAAAGAAGAGGTAGGTGAGGACGATTAACAGAGGTAAACCTTGAACTGCACAAAGTAGCCATAAATCACCCCAAATTTGAGCGCGGGGTGATGCATCTTTGAGGTCGAGGCTGCGCCCCCATTCTTTCCAGGTTTCTATTGCACCTTCATACATCCGTACTTTCAACACCTTGCCGCCGTCTAAAAAGCCTACCTTAAAGCCCTGAGCCGCAATATATCGTGCTAAGGTGACATCATCACAAAAGGAACCACGGGCACTTGTATAACCATTGACAGCGGCTAAAACGGAGCGACGACATAAAAAGCATTGCCCATTGGCCATGACTCTTTCTGGCTGGTCTGTATTTATACCCGCTGGATCAAATCGGTAAAGCAGAGTCATCAACAGCGCTGGTTGTAGCCAGCATTCCCCTGGAGATTTGAGGATAAACTGGGGTGAAAGGGAAACCAAATCATACCCTTGGGCTGCGGCTGTCTGCACCAAACCAGCAACTAAACCAGGATGGGGTACTGTATCTGCATCCATCCCCAAAAACCATTCACTCGCCTCTGAACTATGCAAAAAGCCGTTATGCAACGCCCAAGGACGCCCCACCCAACCAGAGGGTAGGGGATCATCGGTCATCACGCGAAAGCGGGGGTCTTGCTGCTGTGTCGCTTTGACTAATTCGGGGGTGCCATCTTGAGAGTTGCTATCGACAACCACAATTTCCCGGACTTCGTAGCTTTGTTGACTCAAGCCAGCCAACAGGGGGCTAATCCGAAGCGCTTCGTTGAGGGTGGGAACGACAACGCTAACAATACCCAACATATCTGGTGTTGGCTGTTGTGGTTGAATCGGGGGTTGACGGAATGGCCCCTTGAATAAGCGTGAAAGCAAAATCGCCGTTGCTGGAAGTTGGAGAAGTAGTAATAACAGCGATAGGCTAGCGGCAAAATAGGACATGGGGGCTGGGGAGTGGAGGAGTAATGAGTAATGAGTTAGGAGTAATGAGTAATGAGTTAGGAGTTAGGAGTTAGGAGTTGGGAGTTGGGAGTTGTCATTGGTCCTCCCAGTCCCCATTCCCCAGTCCCCAGCGATGCACTGAGCTTGCCGAAGTGTCCCCAGTCCCCAGTCCCCATTCCCCATTCCCCATTCCCCAAGTTTACTTCAAAGCAACTTTGACATTTGCTACGGCAATTTCTTGGGTTGCTGGTTCCACAGCCACAGGGGCTTGTATAGTTGTGCCTTTCCACCATAGTGTCACAGCGGGAGCTACGCCCAGTAATAAGCCAAGTAACACAGGGATGGAAAACCCAGCGGCCAAGCTCATAACTGTAGCAAAGCCGAAGTTACTTAAATAAACTACTAAGGGTACATTTAGCTGCGATCGCGTTAATGTAATAGGGTTGTTTTTCCACAACAGTGCAGCTACAGTCATAAATACTGAGCCAGTACCCAGCCAACCAGCAAAGTTTTGATAGGGCATACCAAAGAAAGCCCCTGGTTGTTGCCAATACCAGAAGGGGAGAGCGGTTTGACTCATCGCGGGGTCAAGGACAAAATCCCAGGAAGTCAATAACAAAGCACCCAAGGCGATCGCCACCATGTGACGCCACAAGTTGGGTTTTTTGTCAACTTCTAAACCAGCACGCGCCAGCAAGTAGGAAACGCATCCCACATAAAACCACGACAAGGGAATTGTGAATGGCACTAAGCCGGCAATTTTATAGCCCAAGCCACTCAAATAACTATAGTGACCAAAAGGAAACCCTGTGCTGGTTCCCGATAGTTCACTGGCTAAGGAAATAAACACTGAGGGGAGCATAAACGCTAAGGTGCGACCCAAGCCTAATGTCCTTAATCCATAAAGGAATACCCCTGCTGCACCCAAAATCATATAAACTACACCGCCTCCAGCCATACTCCACTGCATGGCGGTCTGGCCAACTTCGGATAAGTTCAAAATTACTTCGGCGTTAGGTATGACCAGCAGTATCCCTACCAACCCGAACACCATTGACACAATATGACCAATGATGCATACGCGTTCAGCAATAACAAGTTGTCTCATGATAATTCCTTAACAAGATGTGACACGCGGCTACTCGGCTGCTAATAGTTTACAAATGTTTAAGAACAAATTTAACTAATCGATGCTAATTTGTGCCGTGATTCTCTGCTTTCGTTGTTTATTTTTGATTGACAGACCATCATAGCCGATTAATTGCCGCTATAAATGATAAAATTATATAGTTCCAAATCACATAGTCAAATATAGTCAGACTTATGCAATTTAGCTTTAAGCGACTCTACTTTCAGCATGGACACGCTTAAATAGTGGAGTTATCCGCCTTGGATGTACTACCAGACACCCCCTATCCCTTAGAATAGACTGGAGACAGTCAAACCCTTCAGGATTACTTTTTCTGCCGATGTTGTACCCTGCGTTCACGTCGGCATGAATCTTCAAACCATCTTTACTGATATACCACGCACGTTTGACACGTTTTCCTGAGAATACATGCTTGATCTTGTTGTTAGGTTGATAAGTTGGGATGATGTCCCAATCAATCGCTGAAGCCTTACTTGTGTAAGATTCTTCTGCTACCTTAACGGTAATACCGACTCTAACTAATTTATAAGTCAGCATTTCGATAAATATTGCGTGTGGTATCTGAGTAAAATTTTGGTTTGTACGTTTACCTAAATTAAGACGTGTTTTCCATTGTTCGTTTTTCCCGATTGAGACGTGAGTTACACCAAGAGATAGAAGTTCATCCACAATCATTTTTGTGGATTGATGCAAATATGAATCTATAAATTGATTACGGTTGCGGACGATGTTTGCGATTCGCCTTGATTTACCTTTACCATGAGGCAGAAAACCTCGAAACTTGGCAATCTGCTTGTTATAAAACTGGTTGGCTGATTTCAATGGTTTACCATTTACAATAATTGGTTGTATTGCTAGATCATTGAAAACAATCGTCGCTAGATTATCTAAACCAATATCTATCGCCGCATTAAGTTCAGGATTCAAACTACAGAAGAACTCATTTTTTTGCAGAATTTCATAGACTACCTCGATCACAAAACATCCCGTCTTTGGGACAATTCGCACTTCGCACAAGTCGTCAAATCTTAGTCCAGGCTTTATCGGGATTCTGATTGGCGACATTGACGGGACAACCGAACCTTTACTAAATTCTTTTTTGCCAATGGCTTGATTGTTAAACTTAATCAGGTTCTTATCATCAACATAATTAGGTGGTTTTGGTCTACCAGTGAACTTAGTTGGTTCAAGTTTATAAGCCACTAATGCTTTGTAGTAAGCAATCCACGCATCTGCATTCTGTTTTAATACGAGTTGAGCTACTTTTGCGCTTATTGCTTTGTAGTTCTCGTTTTGTTTAAATAAAGTGTCTAAGCTAGCTTGTGATTGAGTTCCCCATCCGTAAAAAAAACCTTGACGCTGAGTGAATTGAGCAGTGTTGTAAAGCTGCCGAGAAATAGTGGTAATGTCACTACAATAATCAAACCAGTCATGTCCTTCTTTGATTATGTGCTTTTCTACTTGACGCATATTTATACTGAGCGTAGTCAAAGTATTGATCAACTTTGGCAATGAAATTAGTATATCATTCAAGATACAGTAAGATATGCTTGACTAGAAAACTTAATCAATCTGTTGGAGAATTTAAGGCTTCTACAATTTTTTCGGTTTTGCGCTTTGCCCTGATATCTTTTTCGGGTCGTAATCAACAATTACCGTACCCGTGGGAAGTTGCTCTGTTGGATATGGTATTTTACCTGCTTTGTCATGTCACCAAGCGGTAAGGTAGGAAATCTCCAAGGTTTTAGCATAATCAGATAATTTCATTAGGACTGTCTTTTAGACTATATCTGACTATGCTAGACTATATTTTGTTTAAAGTTTTATCATACTTATAGTGTGAACTAGCGATACGCTGCATCAGTACCAGTAAGTTATTGGCATTTCCAGGGTTTCTCGCTCCTGACGCACCCTACAGATTGGATATTTTTGAATTTGGCAGTCCCCTAACACCGTTTTATCCTTGGGAACAGTTACAGTCCAACTAGCTTGATGTTGATGATTTGTGGAATAATAGCTTTATCCACTACTGGAAATCCAACCCATGTCGATTTTACCAAGAGTTCCTTGGGTTTCCCTGGTGTTAGTTCTGCTTAGTTACAGCACCCTAGGCTGGGTGCTATCTGAAACTAAAGCATCTGGGGTTGTATGGCTGGCGGTTGTGTTTGCTGTCTTGTTTTTGCTTTTCAGCTTGGCTACTCCCTCGTCGAGTATGACACAGTTTCGGAATGTCCTGTTTAAATCAAATACCAGAACTTTTATTGTCGCTGTCTTCGCAGCTTTCATGTTGTTTGTGATGGTTGCTTGGTTTCGAGTATTTCTTGATGGCTTACTCGTAATTTCTGCGGCTATCTTGGCGAGAATCGACTTTCAAGCAGCAGGATTCAGAGAAGTACACACTTTTTGGATGACTTCTATCTTCTCATTGGCGGGTTTAGGCTTGGGTGCAGCTTTACATCTGGGATTTATCCGCCATTTCTGGTGAATAATTCACATGATTGTTTGTAGTTCCGCTTTAGCGCTGCAAAAATTAAGAGCGCTATTAGCCCAGCTTTCCCGGAGGGTAGCGCAACTACAAACAACCCTAACTACTAACCAGCTACTGCTTCAACAACAGCAACAACTGGATAAACGCTGACTTTTTTACGGGTTTTACCCTTTCTTTCAAAGGTAACAACGCCGTCAACTAAGGCAAATAGCGTGTCATCGCTACCAATACCCACGTTGTTACCAGGGTGCATTTTAGTTCCACGCTGACGCACGAGAATATTTCCCGCCCGCACAGTTTGACCGCCGTAGCGCTTGACACCCAGACGCTGGGCGTTAGAATCACGACCGTTACGTGTACTACCTGTTCCTTTCTTATGAGCCATAATTTCCTCTTGTTTCGCTTGAGATTGCTCTACTTTTCTTGATCACAGGGATTGGGGATTTGTACTGAGCGGATTGAGTGAGCCTCGCCGAACTCTTGGCGATTGGTTGTTAGGAATTTCCGATCCAAAAAAGCTAACAAATGCTAACAAATGTCCGCTTTTTCTTCCTGCAACGACTAGGAAGTGTCGGTACTATCCAGTCCACAGGCTAACACGGTCAATCTGACCGCTTGATTATTCAGCAGCGACTTCTACAGGGGTGTTATCATCGACCGGAGTTTCAGCGGTTACCCCTGCTTCAGCAACAAATACCTGACCATTGAGATTAATAGAATCAATCATCAGTCTAGTGATTTCTTGGCGATGTCCGCGCTTTTTGCGGGTTTTCTTTTTCGGCTTCATTTTGTATACCAGGACTTTGCGACCTCTAAAATGCCGCACCACTGTCCCTTCTACAGTCGCCCCAGCTACTCGCGGCTGTCCAATTGATAGTTCGCCGTTGTGCTGCACTAGTAATACTGCGTCTATTGTAACTTTTTCGTCTTCTGCGGCAGTTAGCAGCTCGATGTCGTAAAAACGACCCGGTTCCACCCGTATTTGTTTGCCGCCAGTTTCAATAATTGCGTAAGTCATGGAATTGTCCTTGAGGTTGCCGTACAGGTAGCTGACTTTGATGTTTTTTGCCAGCTTTTGCAGTATGTCTACCTGATCCGAGCAGGAATTAGACAGACGATCTAAGATGATACTGCATTGACTGGTGTTAAGTCAACCCATAATAAAATTTGGATGCTTAAATCTTAGGTTATTAACAGTTTCAGCTATTTAGTCTTTAAATCTCAAATAAATTCGACTTGATTTGCGGAATGTCAATTGGTACTGGTGTAGTTAGTTGAGACACAGAACAGCACCTAAAAATCTGAGCAACAATATTCGGTTGTTCAGATTTTCTCTATTAATTACGTCGGGCGCAAATAAAGCAGGACCTACTCTGGGGGCACATATATTTTCCGCTATGCTGGTCAAGAGTCAAAAGTCAAGATCTTTTGGACTCTTGACTTTTGATCATTGACAAAATTTACGAAAAAACTATAGTTAAGATGCCGATATTTTAATTTATATGAAAAGAAGGGAAGTTGAAGAAAGAACGATTTTGGGCTCTTGCGTGTATAGCGTGCTTAATTATTAATGAAAGTCGATTAAATTGCTTTAATAACAAGGCTTATAGGCGTTTATAATTTGATTTTTAGTAACAGTAGCTCAAATACAAAAAATAATGGCTTTTATCGGAGCCAGGCAAGGGTTTCAAACTTATTTTTTAACAAATTCAGCACGCTAAGTACGCAAGAACCAAAAATTCATGCGGTTGCTAGTAGGGGCCCAAGGCTTTGCGCCCCTGCTTTAATGATGAAGATAGCAGTGACGTACTCCACACACTCCCTTTCAGGTGAGTGTGGGCTTCTGTGCGACTCTTCTATGAAGACATTGACTGAGCTTTAAGACTGTGCTAACCACGGTTCTTTGGTTAAGCCAAACAATTAGCTTTTATTTTAATAGGCTGCTTTTCAGCATTTAATTGGATTACACCTACTGGTTAAAATTATATCAAATATTTATTTTGAAAAAAAAACAAGAAAGTGTTCATTCCTCACCGACCAACATTGCTGATTTCGCTATGCTCAATTTCGCTCGTTGGTCAATTCGTCACTCACGCGCCATTCATCCCACGCTCATTCGAGTGAGCGTGGGGCTTCTGTCGGGAAAGCTAAAACGCTACTACGAACTAATACACCTACTAGACGCCAAAGTAAGCAGCTAACGCCTCAGAACCACCAATTAATTTACCATCGATAAAAACTTGGGGAACTGTGGTCGCACCTGTAACTGCCCGTAACGAGCGTGTGGTAACATCCTTACCCAAGGTAATTTCTTCGTAGTCGATGCCATGTTCTTTGAGCATAGCTTTCGCACGGGCACAGTAGGGACAACCCACTTTGGCAAATAGGGACACCAGTTGAGGTTTCACAGCTTGGGGGTTGATATATCTGAGCATGGTTTCCGCATCGGATACCTTAAAGGGGTCTCCTGGCTCATCTGGCTCAATAAACATATTTTCAATGACGCCATTTTTCACCAGCATAGAATAGCGCCATGAGCGTTTACCAAAGCCGACTGCTGATTTATCCACTAACATCCCCATGCCTTCAGTAAATTCACCGTTACCATCGGGAATGAGTGTGATATTTTCTGCCTCTTGATCCTTTGCCCATTCGTTCATCACAAAAGCATCATTGACAGAAATACAAATAATGTTGTCTACGCCGTTTTCCTTAAAAGCCTTAGCCAACTCATTATAACCAGGGAGATGAGTTGATGAGCAAGTCGGAGTAAAAGCACCAGGCAAGGAGAAGACCACGACTGTCTTATCAGCGAACAGATCTTCAGTCGTCACATCGACCCACAGGTTGTTTTGACGAGTATGAAAAGTAACACTGGGGACTCTTTGTCCTCGACGATTGGGCAGCATGAATTTTCCTCTTTTAGGTAGTCAATCTATTGCTAATATGAGGGGAGAACTGGTCTAATTGTCAACCAGTTGAGTTGATGGGGATGAAAAATTACCGTTTCTATGTAGTCAAACTTTTAACCAACTTCATTAACAAAAGGCGCGATCGCCCCGACAAAAAAAGCGGTGGATTCATAGGGTAAAACATTTCGCCCCGGTAACTTAATTCCACGTCCGTGAGGTAAATGGGCGAGGTAGTCAGCCAACCGTTGATCTGGTGTCTCTCGTTTACCTTCTTGGCTAATACTCGATGCTGTTTCTCCGACAACTACAAGTGTTGCTTGCTTAATAGCGGCGATCGCGGTACTATAATCTTGACGCCAAAACCCAGCTAAAAAAGAAAACACTGCATATCTATTGGCGGTCTTTTCTGCACCTGCGACCAAAGTATTTAACCACAAGCTATCGACACTATCGCCTGACGCAAAGAGTTGGCGAGTGGAAAAAGACCGCAAAAATTTTGGGGTGCGTGCATAGCGATAAAAAGCATTACCCAAAGGTGAATCTAACAGATTCCACGTAAGTTTTTGTTGCCATGTTGGTGATTTTTTTGTCATCACAGCCCAAGCTGGCGGCCCTGCAAATACGAGAGAATGAATTAAATTCGGTGCTTTTTGAACTAATTCTAATGCTACTGGTAATAAAGCACCTTGCACTACGACAATTACAGGTTGTTGCACCACTTTTTGTAAAAAGTAATGCAATTGTTCTGCCCAATTACTAGGAGTATAAGCCACATGGGGCATATCACTATCACCGCATCCCAGTAAATCTGGATTGTAAATTGGACGACGATTCCCTGTATTATACCATTCGCGGACAAATCGCTGCCAAAATTGCCGTGATAATCCCACACCAATGGGATGAATTAACAGTAGAGGAATCCCCTCAGCCGTTGAATCAGTTGGGTGATGAACTTCGTAGGCGCAGCGATAATTCTGCCAAGTGTAAAACTGAGTGGAAGCTGTTGTCATATCGGGTAAGTAGGGTGCGTTATGGATCAGAATACGACACTGCCTAACTAAAAAATTATCTGTGGATATATTAACTTGTATCCAGCATCTTTGATTTTTTGATTTGATACCCAAGGATTATATGGGCGGTTACTTTTGAGGGAAGCATCCCAAATAATTGGCGGTAAATCGTGTTTTTTCAACACACCATCAATCAATTCTCGACTGATGAGATGACCATCATCTACTACATTGTAAATGTCTTGCAATTCCTGTTGACGAGCAAATTCGATAGCACCAACTATATCATCCAGGTGAATCCAATTCGTGATATCGTCGCCATTACCCGGACGGGTTGTACCAGCGACTCGACCAAATATTTTTACCAGTTCTCTACCCGGTCCATAAATTCCTCCCAAGCGCAAGATACAAATGCGGAGATTGGCGTTTGATATCGATAGCAAAATTTCTTCAGTTTCTCGCATAATTTCTGAGTTGCGATTGCTAGGTGCTACTGGTGTTTCTTCATCGACAAACGCACCATTTCGGTCACCATAAACAGAATAACTGCCTGTATATATTAATTGTCGTACACTGGTAATCTGTGGTAAAATAGAAACTAAAGTTTTGGCAGTTTGCAAATAGGCTTCTTCATAAGTATTTGCACCTTTTGCACCAACACTCAATAGCACAACATCTTGATTTTGTAATGCGGCTTTTAGTCCCTCTGGGTCATTACCTTGGGTGACTATAACTTCTGCTGCTACTGCTTTTAGTGTTGGTACACGCTCAGGGGTAGTTGTGGTTACAGTGACAACAAAATTAGTTTTTTCTTGCCAATATTTGGCAACAGCATAACCGACGTAACCACAACCAATGATTGCTATATTCATGAGTATTGAGACAGCCATCAGAAAAAATTCAACATTCAAAATTCAAATCAGACGGGGATTTAGACCCAGACTGAAAAAGCACTTATACCAATTCTATGTGAAACTGCACATTGAAGTCTAGTTTCTAGACAGATCAACCTAAGTAGGTCAGCGCAAATAAACCGTACGGTCGAGGGTCGTCATTTGTCCTTTGTCATTGGTCATTAGTAAGAGTTTCAGGCTTGTTTACTTTTCTTAACATAGTTTGGTTTATTTCTGCCTACTTACTTTCAGTCCCTGGCGGATTTGTTTTTCCGCGAAAATCTATAAATATTTAGTGATTAAAGTTGTGCATGATCTATCTGGTGCAAGATAGGAGCTAACGTAATTACTGGCGGATCTTTAACCCAAATCTCCCAATCCCCAGTTCAACGTAAGCTAGTAGCTAGTACGGGTATGGGAGCAGATATTTTGCTAATACTTGGTTGCTTGATAGGGAGTGCGATCGCAAATGTTGTCCCCTGACCTACCTCAGACTCACAAGTTAGTCTACCACCATGTTTTTCTACCACAATCTGGTAGCTAATCGATAAACCCAAACCGGTGCCAATTCCTACAGGTTTGGTGGTGAAGAAAGAGTCAAATATTTTGGCAAGATTTTCTTTAGAGATACCAGAACCGTTATCTGTTATTTTGACCAGCACCCAGGTTTCTTCTAAACGTTGTGTGGTAATAACAATTTCTTTGGATTTATGGATTTTTGTTTGCTCATCTAAAGCATCCATTGCATTGCATAAAATATTCATGAATACCTGGTAGAGCGAACCTGCATAACCGTCAATATTTGGTAATATACCGTAGTTACAAATAACTTTTATACCTTGTTTAATTCTGTTATTCAGAATTAGTAAACTACTATCAATACAAGCGTGTATATCTACTGGATGAAGTGCGGTTTCATCTAAGCGAGAAAAGTTCTTTAGACTCAAGACAATTTCCCGTGCGCGGGTAGCCCCTACTTGCATAGATTGTAAGAGATTAGGCAAGTCTTGTCGCAAAAATTCCAGATCGATTTGCTCAGATTGAGCTTGAATGACATCATCGCTGGCTTTTGCTTCGTAGGCTTCTAGTAGGGCTAGGAGATCTTGAAAGTAGGCGGTAGTATGTTGGATATTGCCGTAGATAAAGTTAACTGGATTGTTGATTTCATGTGCCACCCCTGCTAGCATCCGTCCCAGACTGGACATTTTTTCACTCTGAATCAACTGTTGGGAACTCTCCGCTTTTTGTTCTTCCAAAAGAGTGTTTACCCGTTGAATTAGTTGATTGAGAGAGATTGCTAATATTCCCACCTCATCGCGGGTGGTTACTGGTGCTTGCAGATGAAAGTTAGATTCTTGGGTAACTTTTCGGGCGATATTGGTAACAGCTTTTAGTGGACGAGCGATTATCCGACTAGTGTAAGTCGCTAACAAAATAGCGATCGCCACTGACAGCAACATACTAACACTAATAATCTCTTCTCTTATGGTTCTTGCGTACTTAGCGTGCTTAATTATTAATTAAAGTTTATAAATTTGCTTTAAAAGTAAGGCTTACAGGCGTTCATAATTTAATTTTTAGCAATATGATATAAAATACAGAAAATAATGGCTATTATCTTAGCTCTGCAAGGGTTTCAAGCTGATTTTTTAATAAATTCAGCACGCTAAGTACGGAAGAGCCGGATCTGCAAGGCACCGAAATAACAATCCAAAATCCAAAATTTAAAATCTAAAATTGGCACGGTCAACTATTTTTTATTTAAGAAGTACCTAACGATGAATCATACCATCAGGCATGATTGCACCAGCTAAATTAGCTCCAATCAGTTTAACAAGCAAGCGATCGCCAGAGCGAATACGCGCTCCCGTCAAGTCCGCACCCCGCAAGTCGGCTCCACTGAGATCAGCTCCAATCAAATTAGCAGAGCGCAAATTCGCTTCTCTTAAATCGGCTAAAAGTAGGTTGGCTCTAAACAAATTTGCCTCTGATAAATTTGCACCTCTAAGATTAACCTTATGCATAAAAGTATCACTCAAATTAGCACCAGTCAAGTTGGCATAACTCAAATTTCTACCAGATAAGTCTTTGTTGCTCAAATTTGCCCGACTGTAGTCTTTCCCACTTAAATCTGGGTTATTATTTGGTGATTGATAGGTCGCTTGAGATGTTTGTTTTGCTTGAGACGATTGTGAATCAGAGGTGGTTTGATAGTTGGCTTTAAAAGAACGCAATTTATCACGAGCTTCATTAATAGCTTTGAGCTTTTCTTGTGCTTTATTTTGTAAGCGGAGATTTTCCTTGGGAATGCGATCAGGATGCCAAACAAACACCAAATCTTTATAAGCCTGGTTCACTTCCTCAAGTGTTGCACCAGGCTCTAATTCCAAGATTCTATAATACCGCTCCAACTCGCTCATAGGATGTTTTCGTGGACAATCAACTTAATTATGAGTCATACCGCCCCCTAGGGACTTAATCCTTAATTAAATCTCTGTAATTTTGGGCAATTTCATATAAGATATAATTCGGTATTTTTCTGTACAATTTGTGATGATTTGAGAAATATCACCAAATTAAAACTATACTTTAATATATGGCGTAGCTGAATTCAACTATCTCCCCATACTTATCTACCAGTACGCCAACGGCTCCGCTCACTACCAGTCTCCCCATTTCTC
Source organism: Gloeotrichia echinulata CP02 (assembly GCA_038087035.1). Lineage (NCBI taxonomy): Bacteria > Bacillati > Cyanobacteriota > Cyanophyceae > Nostocales > Gloeotrichiaceae > Gloeotrichia > Gloeotrichia echinulata. The sequence continues at coordinate 6,185,826 of CP051187.1, forward strand.
CATCGATTCATAGCCCGCAAATAAGCCGCCAGTGGAATCTGATAAATCTCCACAAAAATCCAAAGAATAATTGCTAAATGCAACAAAAAAGTTAAAATAGTCCAGATAGATGGCAGCCAGGTAATGGGAGCATCTAGACTAGGGGGAAAATTGCAAGCTACTATACCAATCAGAGTAGTGGGTAGAATGATAAAAGCGATCGCCGCCAACCCATAACCCCAACCCAATTCCACACCCTCTAACTGGGCTTCTGTCCAATGAAAGCCATTCCAGCGCCAAATCAGAGGAGGTTGCCTAGAAGGCATCTTAATTTGCTGTTGTTCTAGATTAACAGTAAAAATCTCTTGGCAGAAATCACAAGCCATAGCTTCCATCAATGGCATATGAGTAATTTTACCTATGCGACACACAGGGCAAGGATAAGCCCCTTGATCGTTAAAAGATGTGGCTAAGATTTTTGAACTGGACAACATAAAGCTCAGTGGTACTAAAAAATTGTTCTAGTTACGAATTATCAATCATGAATTATAAAGAAGGCAGGATGAAAACCCTATACCCTATATAAAATGACCTGAAAACCGGGAATATTAGAAATAAGCGTCGTTTCTACCTAGAGTTACTACCCTGAAACCCTGATGATTGCGTGTCTATGTGTAAATTATGACCTGAGAATGTAAACTTATGTAAAATTTCGCAACTCAGGAATATGTCTTGATTGCCACAATATTACTGAGTTTAACGCTTTTTTGCGTGCTGTGGGGGTCTTGACGTAACCGACTGCCTCTGTTATGGTAGCTTCATATAAAGTCTACATTCAATTTACTAACTAAACGCGCCACGAAATGTACAGCAGCAGTTCCTACTTTTATTTTTGGTTTAAGGCGGTTCACCGGGGGTGAATTAAGTTTCCTAATGGAGACCGCCCGGTGAACCGCAGAGCAAACTCTGCGGTTTTTGTGTTTTCAGGAGAATTTCATCGTCATAGAAGTAACCCGATAGGCGCAAAACCCTGTGTCTTTTAGACTCCGGATGTAGCGCCAACGTTTAATTTATTAAACGTGATTTTTTCTTTTTGGTTCAGGTACAGAATCAATCAATTCTTCTATGATTTGAGTCATAGTTTTATCTTCTTCCACCGCTAATAAGCGTAGTTTATTAATTCTGCGTTCGCGTAAAAGTATATGTAATTGCTTTTTTGGCATATCATGTACTTTATGTGTACACAATCATCCTATCATATATACAGTTAACAAAATCATCAAGGAGGTGATTAAGTAATGCTGGTTTTAGAGTACAAAGTCAAAGCTAAAAAGCATCAATACGATGCAATTAATGAGGCTATCCGTACAACTCAATTCATCAGAAATAAAGCTATACGCTACTGGATGGATTCCCCAAAAGAAGCCAAAATTAATAAAATTGCTTTAAACAATTACTCAACAGCGTTACGCAAAGAGTTTAAATTTGTTGAGGAATTAAACTCAATGGCTTGCCAAGCTGCAACTGAACGAGCATGGTCTGCCATTGATAGGTTCTACCAGAACTGTAAGAAGAAGAGGCAGTGCGGTCTTGGGGTCTCCCCAAGTGGAGCAACTGCCGTAGTAGCAGGTAAAAAGGGCTATCCCCGATTTCAAAAAGATAACCGTTCGGTGGAATATAAAACCTCTGGATGGTCGTTAAATCCAACTAAAAGACGCATCACATTTACTGATAAAAAAGGTATTGGTGAAGTCAAGTTACTTGGTAAATGGGATATCCAAACTTACCCAGTTAAACTGATTAAGCGTGTTAGACTTCTCAAAAAAGCCGATGGATTCTATTGTCAATTCTGCATTGATGTAGATGTTGACTCTGAGTCTAGAATTGCTGACGGTGAAATAGGTCTAGACGTTGGTTTAGAGTTTTTCTACTCAGATTCAAATGGTAATCATGTAGAAAACCCTAGATTTTTAAGAAAAGCACAGATTGCAATTAAACACGCTCAACGCCAAATTTACAAAAAAGAGAAAGGTAAAAACAAACGACGGATAGCTAGCTCCAGATATGCACGGAAGCATTTAAAAGTAAGTAGGCAACGTAATGAGCATTCTAAGAGATTAGGACGCTGCGTATGCAAGGCTAACGCCTTAGTAGCTTATGAAGATTTAAATGTTAAAGGCATGGTAAAAAATCACTGTTTAGCCAAGAGCATTAATGATGTTTCTTGGGCACTGTTCCGTCGTTGGCTAGAATATTTTGCAGCTAAATTTAACAGCACTGTTGTTGCTGTCAATCCTAGAATGACATCTCAAAAATGTTCGGATTGTGGAACAATTGTCAAAAAATCCCTCTCAACTCGTAGCCATGTATGTAGTTGTGGCTGTAGTTTGCAGAGGGATGTTAGTGCTGCAAAAAATATTCTGAATCTTGCAAAAGCTAGCTTGGGGCACAAGCAAAGTAACGCTTCAGGAGTTGGAATCACTACGCTAGTTGGTGTAAACCTGCTAGAGCAAATTCTGACGATGAATGAAGAATCCCCCGACTTTCCGAACAAGTGAGCGAACGCGAAGCGTGTCGTTAGACAATGCGAAACTTGTTCAGTCGGGGGAGTGTCAAAGCTTTTACTTTTGGCCCAGAGCAAATTCCGGGTAAATAGCGTCATGCCGATAAATCATAACGCGCCCGGAACTAAAAGTTTCCGGGCTTTTTTGTTAGTAGGGACTGGGGACTGGGAACTAGGGACTGGGGACTGGGGAGAATAATAACTCCAAACTCCTCACTCCCAACTCCCAACTCCTCACTCCCAACTCCCAACTCCCAATCCCCAACTCCCAATCCCCAATTCCCAATTCCCAATCCCCAATCCCCAATCCCCAATCCCCAATCCCCAATCCCCAATATCTAATTTTTCAGGAGAATCGAACCATGATTAATGCCAAACTGACAGTACAATCTCATCCTCAGCATCAGACAATTGTCAAACTGACAGAAAAAGTCGCCTTCGGTGGCGAAGAATTGGTAATTATTGGTGGTCCTTGCACAGTAGAAAGCTTAGGACAAATGGAGACAGTAGCCGAAAACCTAGCTGCTGCACCTGTACAGGCCTTGCGTGGTGGAGTCTACAAACCCCGGACTTCTCCCTACGCCTTCGGTGGAATGGGAGAGGAAGGATTAGAAATTTTGGCTGCAGTGCGATCGCGCTATAATATCCCCGTGGTAACTGAAGTGATGACAATTTCCCAAATTGAAGTAGTTGCTGCCCATGCTGATATGCTGCAAGTTGGTAGCCGCAATATGCAAAACTTCGACTTGCTTAAAGCCTTGGGACAAGCTGGTAAGCCGATATTGCTCAAACGTGGCTTCGCGGCGACAATTGAAGAATTCGTCATGGCAGCCGAATATATTTTAAGCCACGGTAATCCTGATGTGGTTCTGTGTGAGCGGGGTATCCGCAGTTTCGATAATTACACCCGCAATGTGCTGGACTTAGGCGCAGTAGCAGCTCTCAAGCAGATTACTCACCTACCAGTGATTGTAGATCCATCCCATGCCGTCGGTAAACGGGAACTGGTAGCACCAATGGCTAAAGCCGCTGTGGCTTGTGGTGCAGATGGGTTAATTATTGAATGTCACCCAGAACCAGAAAAATCTGTTTCTGATGCTCGTCAAGCTTTGTCTTTAGAAGATATGGTGAATTTGGTTGATAGTTTAAAGCCTTTAGCTGCAGCCGTTGGGCGGAATATATCAGAAATGGGGGTAGGTTTTAAATCTACCCCCATTTATTGTGCAGCTTGAATGTAATTAATTTCCCTGTTTGAAAAAGCAGGGGGTAGCAACAAGCAAGAGTGCGATCGCTTATTTTTCATCACAGCCATTTTTACCACAACGCGATCGCCTCTTTCAACCTTCTGCTTTTAACCCACTGCATAGTCACTCATTTCCCGCATGAAAGGAGGATGAAAACCTAACACAATATCTTGTTTTGGTACGCCCAACTCGACTAACTCTGCTGCAATATCATGCTCTGTTGAATTGTAAAAAATCCAGATTTTCTCGTTGCGAATATCAAGATGTATTACACAATCATGCACCCAGCGCTTATGCTGCCAACCTAGATGCACAATTTGATAGTGATGGCGCTGCGTATCAAAAATAGTTTCAACTTCAATCTCTCCATAAGCTGGCTTACTTTGGGCATAACCCATCAACAATTGCTGCACAATTTGCTGATAGTGAGTTAATTTATCCGTCACTCCTTCCATAGTGAAATTTGCTCCAATTTAATATCGTAAACAATTATTTTTACGGAATTTTCTTGCAGCATTGAGGCGGGAAAATCAAGTTGAAAGAAACTGTTATAGACTAGATCGGGTACGGCTAGATAGAGAATGCGAGCGGGTTCTTCACGACGCAATGCAGCCCGATAGTTAATAAACTGCCCCAGTGCTGTATGAAACTCAGAAATTGCCGAAGCACTAGCCAAAAAACTTTTGACTTCCACTGCAATTTTCTCATTTCCTCGCTCTGCCGCCAGTAATCGTTCTGCCCCCAAGTCAATTTCCATATCTACACCACCTACTTTAATCTGAAGCGGATCGTGAGTAATCTTCCACCCATCCTTAGCAAGAGCAGTCTTAACAACTTGATGAAAACGATCCTTGGCCACAATAGATTATCCGAGCTAGAGGTGTTATTCAAACCTATCACACCAAGCAAAAGAGCGATTGCCTACGGCACTGCGCTCCGCGCGATCGCGCTACAATATCCCCGTGGTAACAGAAGTGATGGCTATTTCCCAAAGTTAGTTTTGAGGAGCGATTTTGTATCAACGTTATCAACACCACTCGCCAAATCGCTGAAACCCTATATTTTTCGTTGAGTGGTGTCGATTGCTTACACAGCAAGTATTTGAGGTATGTGTGTTGTGCTTTTTGGCGCAAGTTGTTATAGTTTTTTTTGAGTGGTGTCGATTTGCAGGCTAAAACCCTTACGGGGCTTGGGCTGCTAGACGAACTCCCTACCGATTAGGTTAAATCGGATTAGTTGGAAACGTTGAAGGTGCCTATCTGGGTTCCTTCAATAGTAACCCTACCGATTAGGTTAAATCGGATTAGTTGGAAACGAGGCAGTCGATCTGAAGCAAACCCTGCTGGGTCTGCTTGCCCTACCGATTAGGTTAAATCGGATTAGTTGGAAACACTCTAGTCTGTTTTGCTGCTGTTGTTGGTTCTACTGCCGTCCCTACCGATTAGGTTAAATCGGATTAGTTGGAAACTATTGAGGAAGCTACTGATTTTTCCTGAAATACCCCTACCGATTAGGTTAAATCGGATTAGTTGGAAACAGACCGAACAAACCACTGACGATTGGTTTTTTCATGACCCTACCGATTAGGTTAAATCGGATTAGTTGGAAACTTGTTAATGGAAAATTCACAATAGTTAAAGGCGGAAGCCCACGAGTATGTGGGTGACTAAGGAACCCACATACGTCCTTTAGGCGTGGGAGGAAGCCGCAGGCACTTTTAAGTGCCGTCCCCATCTTTCAACTAATTCGCTAACACTGACTCCTTCAGATTCGGCTACTTGTTTTAAAGTATCCCAAGTAGAAGGAGTTAGCCAAATCGCTTTTCTAACCTTTGCTTCATCATAAAACAAAGGCTCGTTTCTCATTGCTTTCTTTTTAGGTCTTGGTGTTGACATTTTTAGCTGGATACACTAAGCTAATACTAGGTCTATAAACAAGATAAGTCAAGATGCAAGTTAGCTGCCAGTACAAATTGCGCCCTCACCAAGGTCAACTAAAAGTCATGGATTCTTGGCTAGATATGCAGCGTAGTTTGTACAACTGGTTTTTAGCTGACCGCATTGACGGTTATTATCAAACCTTTATCATGGGTGAGTATTGCGATATCAGAACAAAATCTGAGCGATGCCCATTAACTTGTTCGTTGAACAAAAACTCAAGCCTGCACAATCCTTGGAAAAATCCAGACAAAAACGGAGTAGTTAAAAAGCGTTCTGCCAGTTTAATGCAAGATGCTTATCTGGCAGAAATGAAGCAAGCTAGACCTTGGTATAAAACAATCCACTCAAACGTGTTGCAGATGCTGGTTAAGCGTCTTGATGCAGCGATGGAAGGTTTCTTTAAACATGGTCGTGGCTTTCCTTCATTCAAAAACAGGTCTAACTTTCGTTCTTTCCAGTACAAGCCAGGTGACGTTAAGCTTGATGGCAACAAAATATATCTGCCATCAATAGGGTGGATGCGTTTTTACAATTCTCGCCCCATTCCCCAAGGCTTTCAAATTCGTACAGTCACCCTACGAAAAAAAGCAGATGGTTGGTACACGAGTATATTAATTAGGGATGATTCAGTTCCCGATTATCCAACTCCAAAAAAAGTTAATACTGTTGTGGGGTTGGACATGGGATTAACAAAGCTTGTTCATTGCTCAGATGGTTCTGACTTTGACAATCCCCGTCCTAGTACCTCCAAAAAGGGAAAGCGTACTTTAAAAATCAGGCAGCGACGATTATCCAGGAAAAAAAAAGGTAGCGCTAATCGTCACAAACAAGCGCAAAAAGTTGCTCGACTCCACAAAAAACATGCTGATAAACGTAGTGCTTATCAATGGTTTGTAGCCAACAAGATAGTCAATAAGGCTGATGCCATTAGCGTAGAAGACTTGAACATCAAAGGGATGAAGGCAAAGTGTAAACCCAAACCTGATGATGTCAAACAAGGTCGATTTCTCAAAAATGGTCAATCTGCTAAACGCGGATTGAACCGTTCCATTTCGGATGCTTCATGGGGAACTTTGATAGAAAAAATTCAGTACGCGGCTGCAAAGTCGGGAAAAAGTTTTTTCAAGGTAGACCCGAAAAATACAAGCCGCACCTGTTCTAAGTGCGGTGTTGTTGATGCCTTGTCTCGCTTTGGAGAAAAGTTTGTTTGCACATCATGCGGACATGAAGCACACGCGGACAAACAAGCTGCTCTTAACGTCAAGATTAGAGCCGTTAAAGACAACCAGCTTGTTATCAAAAAAATTAAAAAGGTACGCTCTTACTCTGCGAAACCCAAACAGTTAACACTGTTTGAAACGCCCACCGTTGAATCAACAACGGGTAAAAGGATACAACACCGCGCTCTTAAGAGCAAACGCAGTGTGCCTGGGAACCCGCCAACTCAATTGAGTTTATGGGATATTGGGGACTTGGCTTAGTCTTCAAGAATCCCACACCTTCTAGGTGTGGGAGTGTCAACAAACGCAGATCCTGCAAAAGCTTCTGCAGCCAGCGGATAAGCTTGCAATATTCGGGCATGGGGAAGTAACCGGGAGATATTCTTGGTGAACAGTGGATCAAAAGTACGAATCACCAAATTCGCTACAGAATTCATTGTACTTGTGCGTAATCCAATTTCCAGGTTTGCCACTTCATCATCAGTCAAGACCATGACACTTTTAGCCGTGGCGATGTTCGCCTTCATCAAGCCTGGGATAGAATGATCAATGACCAAAGGCAACTCGGGTAGGACATCGGCATCAGTACTGCTGCTATGAATAGCAACTAAGGGTTGGTTCAGGTCTTGCAGCAGCTTTGCGACCCGGCGACCCAATCGCCCCAAACCGATCAGCACCACATGATCCTGTCGTGGTATCGGGGGACGACGTTTCAAAAGTTGAAATCGGGTAGATAGGACACGCTCAGTTAACATCGCGTAAAAAATGCCCACAAATACTGTACCACCTACAGTGAGGCTGATGCTATAAAGATGTAGCCACCAGGGAATAGGAAAAGGTAGTTTGAGTTGCCCAAACAAGTTATCATAACCACCAATTGCTAGCACTAGAGACACATTCAAAGCATCCTGTATACTAATATGTGGGTATTGCAACTTGTACAGCACAGTACCCAGCAAAAACAGACTGACCATAATTCCCGCAGAGAGAATTGCCACCTGCTGGGTTTGATTTTGGTGGATACTTTGCCAAACCTGCTGCAACCGACCCTTGAGCCTTACCAACTCCAAATTACCGATAATTTCCTGCCAAAATTGACGACGATTGGCTTTGGCGACTGTGGTCGAGACGCTTGTCACTTGTCCAGTGATCTCAATATAAGTCACAGTATCCCCAGCCACGAGACGGGAGTCCGGCTCCCATTCATAAAAATCAACATCTGCAGTAGTATGACCATTGTGGGTCAGAATCCGCTGGTTAAAACTGTTAAGTTCATGCAGCAGGCGGATATTGCACCAGCGATGCTTATCATGAATTTGGACATTGACTACCCGCACAACAGAATGTTCCAGGGTGAAAAATCCCTGAATTTCGCCCCCTAAAGCAGCCAGTGCAAAAGCAGTTGCTGGGAGTTGGGAAGCTTCAAAAGCAATGTAATTACCCAGATGTTCCTGCAGCAACTCATTGAGACTCTCCTGATCTGAGCGTACCACCAAACGGGCATAGGGATTCAACCTTCTAATTGTGAAAGCCGCTTCAATATTCACACGCTGGTCACTGGTGACTATGAGGACTGCTCGATACTGCTCAATATTAGCTTGTTGCAAAACCTTCGGCTGACGACAATCACCAATTATCAGCCGATCTATTAAATCAAGGAGTTCTGGGATTTCCCAGTGAGGGTTATCCGTGACATTGATTGCATTGACAATCACATCAAACTCTTTCAGTACAGATACACAATGCTGTCCTAGTCTGCCGAGTCCACAGACTAAAAAACAAGACTGTTCAGATTTGTCAGTTGCTTGAGTGTTCACCTTCACTCATTGATAATTACTTATTGTACAGAAGAAGTTGCCATTTATTCACTCTGTTTTGTCTCAAACTACCTGTAGTATAGTACATTTGTATTGATTAATTATTACTTTGATGGTAAACAGACCCGCGTTGTAGGGGTTTAGCAATGCTAAACCCCTACGACATCTCCGGTTTTTTGGAGCCACATATTTTGTGTTTTTTGTCAATGCGTAAGTCCTAATAGGAATGAATCATGAAAAATTACTATGAAGCTATCTGATAAATTACAGGTTTATATCTGGCTTCTGGAATCGGTTTACCTTCTATTTCCGCAGCTTCTAACCAAACAGCTTTAGCTTTCAGAACTTCTTGCAGTGCTTCTTCTTCAGTTAAACCAAATCCTGAACAATATTTTAAATCAGGAATATCAGCTATATAACCTTCATCTTCTTTACTGTAGAAAATATTAATGTGATAGTGCTTCATTGCTCATCCTCCAAAGTGAGTGCATATTCTTCAATCAAAATCAAAAATTGACGAACCTGATAAGGAATAGCTTTACCATTGCGATTTTGTAAGTTAATAAGTTCAGGGATAGTTGGATGAGTAAAAATGTGATGACTACCGTTGATACGTGATAACGAAAAACCAAAGGCTTCAACTAAAGTCACCAAATCATCGAATTGAATATTTCTAGAGCCAGAAAGGACTTTTTCTAGTAATACCATTTCACCAAAACTCTGATACATATAGATTTCCCGTAAGGGCACGGCATTGCCGTGCCCCTAGCAACGTATTTGTATCATACTTAAAGTGAAACGGTATAACTTACGCTTTTTTGACATTACTGTATTTTATCATTTTTTCAGATCAAATTTTATCCTACTATCATTATTCTTTACCTAGTAATAATTCGTAGGTTGGGTTAAGCAAAGCGCAACCCAACGCAATAAAATTATAAAGATGTTGGGTTTCGTTCCTCAACCCAACCTACATCACTACATCACTAAATTGTCTGGCTATTGTTTGCTTTATCTAACCAAGTGCAAAATTCTGATTTACTACTAAAAACTTCTGTAGTTTCTCCATCAAAAATAAAATTATTAGTATTTATTACCCTATAGGTATAGAAAAATGTTTGACATCCTGGATAAGGACTTCCATCATCATGTTCTCGTTCATATTCAATTGATACTCCATCTTTAAATTTGTAAATCACAGTTGTAGTATTTATATTGCTGCCTGTACCATCAGTTGTGTTTTTGGAAGAAGATTCACAGCTTAAAATTTCTTCAGAACCAGCTTCAATTTTTTGAACATAGTCAACAAGTCTCTTCTTCATAAGAAGACAATTAAACTCTATAAATTGATTACACCATTATAAATTAGGGATAAGCAAAACGCCTATCCCCCAAAAAATCAACTAATCAAAGTATCAAGTACCAGAAGTCCAAGAATTGATATACTCAATTTGCTCTGCAGTCAAACTATCAATGGTAATACCAATAGCTTGCAACTTCAAACGAGCAATTTCTTGATCAACTTCAACAGGAATAGAGTGCAAACCAGGAGCCAACTTACCGTGATTCTTCACCAGGTATTCACAAGCCAAAGCTTGGTTAGCAAAACTCATATCCATAACTGCGCTGGGGTGTCCTTCAGCAGCAGCCAAATTAATCAAACGTCCTTGTCCGAGAACGACAACGGATTTACCATTTGTCAATTTATACTCTTCGGTGAAAGGACGGACATCCTTGATTTCCTTAGCATTAGCAGCCAAGTATTTCAAATCAAGTTCCAAATCAAAGTGACCAGAATTACAAACAATCGCCCCGTCTTTCATCACATCGAAGTGTTCACCACGGACGACGTGCTTGTTACCAGTCACAGTGATAAAAATATCACCTTGGGGTGCTGCTTCCGCCATTGGGAGAACGCGGAAACCATCCATAACGGCTTCAATAGCCTTGATGGGGTCGATTTCGGTGACGATGACGTTAGCACCCATACCACGGGCGCGGAGGGCTGTACCCTTACCACACCAGCCATAACCGACAACGACAACGTTCTTACCAGCTAACAAAATATTTGTAGCGCGGATAATTCCATCTAAGGTAGATTGACCAGTACCATAGCGGTTATCAAAGAAGTGCTTGGTGTCTGCGTCGTTAACGTTGACTGCGGGGAAGGTGAGAACGCCTTCTTTAAACATGGCGCGTAACCGCACAATACCGGTGGTAGTTTCTTCGGTGCTACCAATCAAATCAGCGATTTGGTGTTGGCGTTGTTGTACCAAAGTTGCAACCACGTCGCTACCGTCATCAACAATGATATTGGGGCGATGATCTAAAGCTATTTGAACGTGGCGATTATAGGTGGCGTTATCTTCGCCTTTTTGAGCAAAGACAGGAATTTCATGATCGACGACGAGGCTAGCAGCTACGTCATCTTGAGTTGACAAGGGATTACTAGCAATCAACACAGCATCAGCACCGCCGGCTTTGAGCGCAATGGCTAGGTGTGCTGTTTCTGTAGTCACGTGGGCGCAAGCGACAAGGCGTAGCCCCGCAAAGGGTTTTTCTTGAGCAAAGCGATCGCGGATTTGCTTTAATACTGGCATTTCGCGTCCGGCCCATTCAATACGCTGTCTTCCCAAGGGAGCTAGGGCGAGGTCTTTAACCTCGTGCTTTAATCGGGGAGAAGTTGCGGTCATCAAAAATTACCTCTAAAAAGTCACAAAAGGTACCTAATCTCTTAGGCACTTTACTAGATTATTCCACGGCTAGCAATTTTTGGCTGTAATCTCCAAACACTTAGTCCATGATTTATGGATATCATTGACATACTCCCTGATCTGAAAGTTCAGGGATTCTGGATTCAAACAGCAATAGCAGGCATAGCCCGTCTTACATCACCTAGCCCGACAGACAATGCCCTGCCTGTTGCCACTATTTTACCAAAAAGCCGTCCTAGAAGGACGGCGGCTCTAGACCCAGTTTTTTTGGTAAACTTTGTCTGCAGCTTTTTTATTTTTATTTTATCTTTGATTAGAGAATAATCTCAGATGCTTCTAGCCATTTGTTGTTAGAGTAAATAAAATCAAATGTCATCTGTCTAAAGGTAGAGAGTTATCAAATTTATTTTCGAGGACGGCTCAAGAAGTACTCAATGTTAGTTTTGCTCAAGGAGGTGCTTTAGTGCGCTTAAAATTTTTGGCCATCGCAGGTTCAATGGTGTTTGCTATTGCGTCTGTACCAAAAGCTACAGCCCAAATTCCCTTTTTACCTCACTTGGAAACTCCCAGCAGTTTGAGTAATGACTCAGACAATAAAATTGTTTCTGGCTGGATTTATTTAGATGGTCGTCGGTTGTTTCAGATAGCGGACTCGAAAAATAATTTTTCTGAGCGCTTACAAAATATCCAACAAAATTTGCATGAAATTACCCAAAATTTCTTTCGCTCATCTGAACCATCAATCAAGGTTAAAGTCCGGACGCTAAACGAATTACCAGTAATTTACGTCAACAATCGCTACTTAATGACCATCACTCCCGAAGATGCTAGACTACGCCAGGGGAGTCTATTAACATCAGCCAATCAAATCACCAATGTCTTGCAAGAAGATTTGCAACTAGGAAAGCAAGAGCGACAAACTCAGTTTTTAATCCAACAAGGTACAATTGCAGCTGCGAGTCTATTGGCGATGATGCTTCTAAGTTGGGGGTTACGTCGTTGGCAACGACACTTAAAATATGATTTATTACAGCCCATACCCTCGACTTCACCGACAGCTAAACTAATTACAAAACAACTGAATCAACAACAACATCAGCATTTACAAGAAGTCAAAAAACGACTGTTTCAGCTAACTCAAACAGGGATTTGGGGAAGCGGCACCTTTATGATTTTAGGTCTTTTTCCATATACGCGAGCGCTCCAAGTTGGAATTCTCTCAGCCGCCCAAATTCCTTTGAAATTGTGTATCGTCGGACTGGGAACTTATGTAGCTGTGCGTTTGAGTTATGCTTTGATTGACCGCTTTACCTCCACTATCGTCAGCAGTAGTGCTTTGCTAACTCCAGAAACCTCTGAACGTTTGCAACTGCGAGTTTCCACATTTTCTGGCGTGACCAAAAGTATTACTACGATCAGCTTTGTGGGAGTTGGAATTTTGCTAGCCTTGATATCATTGGGGATAGATATCGTTCCCTTACTAGCTGGTGCAGGTTTAGTCGGTGTTGCGGTTTCTCTGGCTTCACAAAACCTAATTAAAGATGCGATTAACGGGTTTTTAATTATTCTCGAAGACCAGTACGCTTTAGGCGATATGATCACCGTCGGTACCGTCGGCGGCTTAGTCGAAAATCTCAATTTGCGGATGACCCAAGTTAGAGATTCTGAAGGGCGTTTAATCACAATTCCCAACAGTGAAATTAAAATTGTCGCCAATCTTTCTAGTCGCTGGTCACGAGCAGATTTAACAATTCCAGTTTCCTACCAAACCGATGTAGACGAAGCTTGGAAATTGATTGAAAATGTCGCTTTAGAGATGAATCAAGACCCCATATGGCAACATAAAATCCTGGAAACACCTAAAGTTTTAGGAATAGAAACCTTTGGCGATCGCGGCTTAATGATTCGGTTGTGGATTAAAACCCAACCCCTCAAACAATGGGATGTAGCGCGAGAATATCGCCGCCGCCTGAAAGTCGTCTTTGACCGCGCAGGTATTCACATTCCTGTACCTCAACAAGCGAATTGGATTAATGATAATCACTTGTTGAATTTGCCAGATAATGGCAATACAAATTAGTTAGTTGAGGAATGGGGACGGCGATTAAAATCGCCCGCGCCTAGGACGTGTTTTCAAAGTCTTATACAATACCACTAAAACGCTGACACATGTAGGAGCGAGTGGGGGCACGGCATTGCCGTGCCCCTACAGATGGTATCATATCGTGTGGATTTAGGGGTATCTGAAAATTTATCCGGCTAAACAAATAGTTTGAAATCGCGGGACTAGCCCCCATAAATAGAATTTAGGGGCTTACCCGGCGCGGATAACTCGGTCAAATTGACAGCTATGCACTTGCCAACTTGGTACATATGTACTATAAATAAGGATAACGTCCACTCTGTGACAGCCCCTCAAAGATGGATTTAAAGGTTACTCCTATGCTCAAGCACTACATTCTCAGCCTCAATCCGACAGCTAAACATGAATGGGATCGGTGCATTTTACGTGACCCATTGACCGCAAAACGCCCAGACATTGCGAAATTAATCGCCGAGGTGGTGGATGCTGATACGGGGAGTTATTTGGTGAGTGTTAATATCGAAGTCAAAGTTTTGGAACAAGCTACAGTAGCGCCAGCAGAGCAACTATCGCTGTCATTTTCAGAGGTATCTGTCCCCTCGCAACTGCGGGAAGCGGCGTAGTTTCTCCGTAGGTCAGCGTAAATAAAGTAGGGGCGCAAGGCCTTGCGCCCCTACAGACTATGGAACAACGCCAAAAACATAGAATGTAGAATCTACTACATAAAACAATGACAAATGACGACCCTTACCACTAAGGTTTATTCGCGCCAAACAAGATTAGCGAACATGTTGTACTTCCATCAAATGCAATACACCATCCCAAAGAGCATAACGTACTTTGAGTGAATTTAACGCCGAATCTAGAGCTTGCTTCCACTTGGTGATGTCTTTACCACAAAGATTTTTTAACAACTGCTGTCCCATTGGAGCATGTTGTTGTTCATCTAGATTACTATGTCGATCTAGGTAAATATGTAAAGCATCGAAAGTAAAGCCATCAGAATTTGATAAAGTTGCCAAAATTTTCCGAAACATAGCCGGAATAATATCTTCTCGTCCCAGTAAAAAGGCTGCTGCTACTTCGTGAGTTGACTTACTTGTGGTTGCTAAAGTCGATATCACAAAAGCTTTTGTAGATTCAGGTATTGCAAGATCAGTCAGCGCTTGTTCTACAGTAAATCCTTGCTTTACAGCATAAATAAAATTTTGGATTTGACTGGTATCAGCACCAAGTTCATTCATGGCTTCGAGATATAGATGAAAATGACTGATGTAATACCCTGGATAAATTTCATCAGTTTCTTCAGCCAGAACAATTTCGTTTACTAACCTAGCTGAAAGAATATCTGTTGGTGGAAGCCAAGGCACATCTACGCAAGTTAATCTGTTTTGGAGAGTTTTAATCAGTGACATGAAATCCCAAACAGCAAATACATGGGATTCCATAAACAACTGTAAAGATGCACGAGAATTCAATCGTTGATAAACTGGGTGATTGACAAGAGCAATACGAGCGGAGTCAAGATTGTCTATAAGTTGCAGATACAGAGAGTTTATTTCATCTATATCTGACTGTGGATTTGTATTTGATTTTTCACTGGGAAACTGGTCTAGATCAAAAATAGTCATTATTGCTCACTCATTAAATGAAGGACAATTGATCCAGATGCATCCCACTTTTGCCAAAACAAGGCTAGGGCGAGCCTCTGGCTCACCTGTAGGTGTATGGAAGATGCTGACCACAAAAGCGTGGTAAGCATTTTTTCATTTAGCTAGTTGCTATATATATTACTATATTAGATATTTTATGCGGGAATTAAAACGGAATAAATAACTAAAATATTTTCCTAAAATTCTCTATTAAAAAAATAAGTAAAATATTTTTTTAATAGAGCAAAAAAAGGCTCACATCATATCAAGATGTGATATCTCAAGTATCTGATTTACCTTGACCAATGATTTGAGCAATTGGGCTATTTGCTGATTAATAGCTGTGACATCAAAGCGCTGACTGGCTGTAATCCTGGCATGATTTGCTATAATTTTAGTTTGTTCTATTTCTTGATAACAGGTATTAATCACTTGTGCCAGTTCTTGCGGCTCTCCTGGTGTAACTAGAAAACCATTAATTCCATGTTCTACTAGTTCAATTGCACCGCCAGCTTTGGCTGCAATTACAGGTTTTCCGCATAACATAGCTTCAACAATTACTCTACCAAAGGGTTCGGGAGCGGTGGAGGTATGGACAACTAAATTACAAGCTGCCATTAACTGAGGAATATCTGAGCGAAATCCTAAAAATTTGATGCGTTTTTCCAGTCCTAATGCTGCAATTTGTTGGTGCAGTTTTTGGACATAATCTTGTTCACCAAATAGGGCATCACCAACTAAAATTGCTGTGACATTTGGCGGACATTTAGCAAGTGCATCAATTAAAATATGCTGCCCTTTCCAAGGTGCAAGCCGGCTGAAGTGTCCAACTACAAATTGTCCTTCTATTTCTAATTTATGCTGCAATTGCTTGACATCTGGTTCACAAGTTTGATAAATTTTTGGTTCAAAGCCGTTATAAACCACAGTAGTAATTTCTGGGCGTCCTCCCGCTTGCACAAAGGCTGTTTGACTGGCTTGGGAATTGGCAATTACTAATGATGCGAATCGATTAGCTAAGGTAACAGCAATGCGAAGATTAGTTTGACTAAAATGTTCTGTTGAAAGAATATCGTGTAAATGATAAACTAGAGGACGACGGGCAAAAAAACTAGCTATTGCGCCAATGACTAATGCTTTTTGCGTGTTGGCATAGATTAAATCGTATTCTCTAGCTTTTTTTGCTACTTTAATAATTAAAGGTACTAGTTGTCCTAAACTACCTAAGCCTTTGAGTAAACTGCTTTCTTTACGAACTTGGATGGGTTGATTTGTGAGAACTTCAACGGGGATGTGATTCTGTTGTAGTAAACTTTTAAAATCCCCATCTGCAAATAAGCCGACAAGAGAGCTATCGCGATAGGGTTTAGCAATATCTATTAAACATAATTCTGCACCGCCTGGTTTACCGCTTTGGTCTAAAAATAGAATTTTCATAAATTCATTTGTTATTGGTCATTGGTCATTACTCATTACTCATTACTCATTACTCATTACTCATTACTCATTACTCATTACTCATTACTCATTACTCATTACTCATTACTCATTACTCATTACTCATTACTCATTACTCATTACTCATTACTCATTACTCATTACTCATTACTCATTACTCATTACTCATTACTCATTACTCATTACTCATTACTCATTACTCATTACTCATTACTCTTTGTCATTTGTCATTTGTAACGGATTGAGGTATATTGGTCTGTCCCTAATCCCTAATCCCTTTTAGGCTAAGAGAACATCGCGCACTTGCTGGGCTATTTTATGCCAGTCAAAATTTGTCGTAGCGTACTGGCGACAGGTTTGTCGTGAAGGTATAAGTATCTGTCTTAACAGCGCTTGTTCTAATTTTTCCGCAATAGCTGAAGCTTCAGGTGAGGTAGTAATTAAATCTGGTGAGAATGGTGTTAAAATTTCTGGCATTCCACCTACAGGAGTACACAAAACGGGAGTACCACAGGCGAGAGATTCTAAAATTGCTAATCCAAACCCTTCAAAAGATTGACTGGGCATGATTGTCAATTCAGCAGCTTGGTAAGCCAATGGTAACTGTTCATCTGGTAGAAAACCTAAAAATTTAACGTTGTCATCTAGTCCTAATTCTTTAGCCTGCTGTTGTAGTGTAGCTTGTAAATGACCACGACCGGCAATTGCTAACCAAACATCAGGAATTCTCGGCTTAATTATTGCTAAAGCCTGCAATAATTTGTCAACTCCGACTCGATTCACTAAGCGGCGAGATGTAAATAAGATATGACGATTATTAGGCCAGCCTAACTTTGTCCGCGCCTCTTGCGGTGATAAGTTAGCTGGAAATCGATTAATATCAACTCCACCGGGTATAATGTTAATTTTGCTCCAAGGAACTTGATATTTTTGATGCAAAACATTGCCAAATGCTTTGCTGAGAACAATAAAGCGATCGCAGCGGTTATAAGTGCTTTGTTCTATCAGCCTTTGCTTGAGCAAAAAACTCAGTTTATTATTAACCGTCTCCTGCTGACTTTCAGAAGCCCAAGGTCCATGAAAGTTAAAGGTAATTGGTACATCCTTGGGCAGAAGATCCAAAATTGGCAAGCTGTATAATGCAAAATGCAGATTAATTGCGTCTGGTTTACCTGCTCTTGTGTTTTTGAATTTATTACGAATTGACCACATCCGTTGCCAAATTGCGCTATCTGGAGAAGCTAAATTAGTCAGTTTTATGGGCGAATTTTCTTCAGCTTCTGGTAAGCCAACTCCACATAATTCTACCTGGTCTTGATTCGCTGCTAATTTATGAGTTAGTTCATAAATATACCGTTCCAGTCCTCCTGGATTTTTGGGAAACCAGCCGATTCCTAGTGTGAGAATAGATGCGGATGTTGGAACACATTTTTTTTTATTACCTTCCACCTATTTTTCTCCTATAGTTAATTGAATGTGGTTATATTTGTCTCCACATCAAACTCAACAGCTTTTTTTGCTCCCTGGTGTCAACCTAATAAAACCTAAATATAACTAAATCCAAATTACGATACACCACACCAAAAAGTCTTATGTCTAGGCAGAGTTTCTGTTATAAACCATTTATTATTTACTGTCAATAATTATTTATAATAAGTGTTTATTTTTACTATTACTTACAATAAATGATAGATAATATACTCATCATTAAGTGTTGATGTATTTCTAACGGATTTGCCGATTTTTCTGCTTTTTAATTAGTAAAAATCAGTAGTTTTTTTATAAAAATGTATGATAGTTTACAGTTAGCGTGAAAGATAAGTAAATATTCACGCCTTATTAATGTATAAAAATACAAATTCCATAAGAAACTTCAAAAAAACATACTTTTTTATAAAATTTTTGTGAAGACTAAAATTTTTACATTCAGTGTTTATCATTTATATATAGGCGTCATAAATCATTTGTGAAAACAAGATTTGCGACTTCTTGGAGGATGTTTGTCAAGTTGCCAAGTTTAGCGAATAACCCCTCTCCAAACCTCTAACCGTTCACAGAAAGAGGCTTTGAACCCCCATTTCCTTATATGCTTTGAAATATACGTAGGCTAGGCAATACCAAGCTTATGTAGGTTCTGTTTGGCAGATCTGAAAAATCATGATTATTGGTTATCTATAAAAGCAAAATTGATTGAAAGTCACCATAAATAAATTAGGGAGTGTCATGAAGCCTAAATTGCTACCGAAAGTACCAAGAAGCATCTACAGTATTAATAATATTCAGTTATTTCAAAATATCAAATATTTTAGATTTTTCATTTTTCTGATCATTGGGATAATTATTACTTGTATTTGTATTACACCGCCTTGGACTGTAAATGGAAAATCTACTTTTACCTACAAAACATCTTGGATAGGTAATAGTTTTGGTGGCGGAAAACAGTGGGTGCAAAACAATATAGAGGCGATGTATGTTACCCCCAACGGCACAGTATATACCAATAGCATCTGGGATGAAGCTGGAAGAGAAGCTGGAATCTATAAAGATGGTAAACCTATTGGTATGCTTGATGATACTCACGGATGGAGTCGTACTGGCGGTAAAGCTGTAACGGTTCATAATAACTATATTTACATTGCTATCACCCAGGGACCGATTGGCAAAACAGATCAAGACTATCCCCTAGAAGGAACAAATTGGTACTGTGTCAGGCGCTATGAATTGTCTGGAAAACCTGCGCCGTTTAAAGGGGGTCGTGGTTGGGATAAAAGTATGTTAATTACCAGCACTCAAGGTGAAGTGACTGGTTTAGCAATAGTGGGAAAAGAATTATATGTGAGTAATTCTGTTACCAATAGCATTCGCGTCTACAATACTGAGACGATGCAGGAACTACGCAACTTTAGCGTTGCTAATCCGGGAGCGATAACTATTGATAAACAAGGAAATCTGTGGATTATTCAAACAAAAAATGGTGGGAAAAGTGCCAAGATTTTGCATTATTCTCCAACAGGAAAAAAATTGCCACGACAAATTACAAATATTGTTGAACCAACAGCGATCGCAGTGGATAATCAAGGCAGACTTTTGGTGGCAGAAAATGGAGTAAGTCAGCAAATATTGATTTACAAAATTACAGATAAACCTGTGCAGGTTGGGACTTTCGGCAGCAAGAACGGTATTTATGGAGGTATTCCTGGTGAAGTTAAACCTTTGAAATTTTATGGGATTACCGGAGTGGGTACAGATGGGAATGGTAATTTTTATATAAATAGTAATGGTTTCAATAAATCAGGAACAGATTTAAGAAAATTTTCACCGTCAGCAAAACAACTGTGGCAATTGTTGGGATTACTATTTATAGATAATGCTGATGCAGACCCTAAAACTGATGGAGTAGAGTTATTTACCAAACAAGAACACTTTTTGATGGACTACAGTCGGCCTGCTGGTAAGCAATGGACTTACAAAGGCTACACTTTAAACACTTTCAAATATCCTCAAGATCCACGTCTTCATACATCTCCAGATGCGCCTTTTGTTCGCCGCATTCAAGGTCAGCTTTTTTTATTCCTGACAGATATGTATGGTAGTTATTTGCAAATTTATCGTTTCAATTCAGCTAAAGATGGCAAAATTGCGATTCCAGCAGGAATGTTTGTCGCTACCAATGCTGAAGGTAAAAAATCTATCGGTGGTAATTGGCCACCCCATCAACCAGAAAAAGGCGAATGGATCTGGCGCGATCGCAATGGTAACGGCGCCTTTGACAAGGGTGAATATGATCGCAGTGAAGATTATCCTTACATGGGGGGATGGTGGGTAGACAGCAAAGGCGATGTTTGGAAAACCTTGCGAACTCAAGATGGGATTGGTATCCGTCGCTATCCTTTACAGGGACTAGATAGCAATGGGAACCCCATCTATAACTATAGTTCCATGCAAAAACAAAAGACTCCAAAGTTCTTTACCGATTTGCGCCGAATCGAGTATTTCCCCGCAACCGATACGATGTATTTATCGGGCTTTACTGTAGATCACCCCCCAACAGGCGATGATACTGGAGTCGTTGGTTCTGAGATTGCACGTTTTGACAATTGGAGTCGGGGAAATTCCACACCCCGCTGGCGAATTGTTGTTCCTCACGACACCACTGGTAAGCGCGAAATTTCAACCGCAGCCATGAGTGTGGCGGGAGATTATGTATTTGCTGTTACTGTCAAAACAGCAGAAGTATACATCTATAAAGCCGCGACGGGAACCTCTGTACAAAAATTAAAACCAGGACCAGAAGTTGCAGGGGAAAGCGGCTGGATTGATATTCCCTATGGTATCCGCGCCATGAAGCGTTCCAATGGTGAATACCTAGTATTTGTAGAAGAAGATTGGAAAGCCAAGGTAATTATGTATCGGCTGCATCTGTGAGGTAATAAATTTTGAATTTTGGATTTTAGATTTATACCAATTCGTAATTCGTGTTTTAGATAATAAACTATGATAATCATCATGATTTATTATCTAAAATAGATGGGAGCGAAAGCTCAATTGCATTCCAGATAATGATATGATTTTAAAATAACATTTTTGCATAGCAAAATATGGTAAATCTATCAATGTTACGAAGAACATACTCTACTCTTTAATTGTAACTTTGATTGCCTGGTATTCTAAAATTAGATAATCAAGGAAAAACTGGCAGTTACTCTACTTCATTTTGGTGAAAGATTTATTGCTGACTATTTTATCAATAGATAATGATGAATATCAAAAAACAATTACAAAAAATCCAAACATTAGTGCCGAATACCTGGCTTGAGCAAATGCAGGATATGCACGCCAGCTTACTATTTAGGTGGATTTTAGGAAATGGCAGTAAGCCGCTAACATTGAGCCATAAATCAGCGATGGTATTTTCGCCCCATCAAGATGATGAAACCTTCGGCTGTGGTGGAATGATTGCCCTCAAACGAGAACAGGGAATACCAGTAGTAGTAGCCTTCCTGACAGATGGACAGGGTGCCGCTACTTCAGAGGTAAATGCTCAAAATCAAATTATCCAACTTCGCAAACAAGAAGCGGTAACAGCATTAACAATTTTGGGAGTTGAACCAGCAAAAATTTCCTTTTTCGACAAGCAAGATGGAACTTTAGCAAATTTACAACATGAGGAAAGACAGCAGATAATTAAACAGATAGCTGAATTGTTAAAAAAATATCAGCCAGAAGAAGTTTACGTGCCCCATCGTAAAGACTGTCATCGAGATCATGAGGCGACATATGAATTAGTCAAAGAAGCAATCACACAAACAGGTATCGCCGTTGAACTGCTACAGTATCCGATTTGGTTATTCTGGCGATCGCCCATATTTATTCTCCTCAAATTGCAGGATATAGCAGCCGCATACCATCTATCTACTTCATCAGTTCAACATAAAAAGAATCAAGCAATCTCCTCATATCGTTCTCAAATACATAGTCTCCCTCGTGGGTTTGTCAAGCGATTTTTAGGGGGAAGTGAAATATTTTTCAAGTCCGAATAAAGTAGGGTCGCAAAATATTGCTTCCCGACAGCATAAGTTGATCATTTGTCATTCGTAAGGGTAGGCGGTTTATTCCCTGCGACTTAGTTGATGTTAGAAACCGTGTTTTTTGAGTGAGTATCAGAAAAGCTTGGTATTACTAAGCATAAAAACCAATACAGTTCAGTTAAGGAAAATTGTCGTAGGGGCACGGCATCCACAATTTTTTCTTCTAACGACAATTTTATTCGTGCCGTGCCCCTACAGTGTATATCATTCGAGCCTAACTGAACTGTATTGGCATAAAAACACGGTTTCTCCTCTCGAATTCTAGACTTGAATTGGTGTTTTACACCCTTAAAAATAATCAATTTTTCTAAGTAATTTTTTTGGAGAAAAGTTAAATGCGTATATTACACCTGACCAATCATGTACAAAAAATTGGTAACGGAATTGTGAATGTGGCAGTAGATTTAGCCTGTTTGCAAGCAAAAAATGGTCATCATGTGGCAATAGCTTCATCTGGCGGAGAATATGAGGTATTATTAGCACGTCATGGCGTCCAACACTTGCAACTAGATCAGTCAAGGACACCACTGAATATAATTAAAGCTGCTTGGCGTTATCGAGAGATTGTGCAAAAATTTCAACCCGATATTGTCCATGCACACATGATGACAGGAGTCATCCTCGCAGCGACTCTCAGAAATAGCAGTGAATATAGCTTAGTTTCTACCGTACACAATGAGTTTCAGCGTAGTGCTGTACTCATGGGATTAGCAGATCGGGTAATTGCTGTTAGTAAAGCCGTAGCCGATTCGATGGTCAAACGTGGTATATCTAAACATAAATTGCGCGTGGTTGCCAACGGCACATTGGGTAGCCCGCGAAATGGTAGTATTAAAGATTACGAACCACTACCCCTGCACCGTCCCGCGATTACGACCGTCGCCGGGATGTATAGTCGTAAAGGAATTGTGGAGTTAATCGAGGCCTTTGTCAAAATTGCTCAGGATGTTCCGCAAGCACATTTGTATTTAGTCGGAGACGGTCCTGATCGCTCGATGTTTGAGGCCATAGTTCAAAGTACACCCTTTGCGGATCGGATTCATTTTGAAGGCTTCCAGCCAGAGCCGCAACGCTATATGCTAGCTACCGATATCTTCGTACTGGCTTCACACTGCGAATCCTTCGGTCTAGTACTTACAGAAGCTCGAGAAGCAGGTTGTGCCATAGTTGCTAGCGATGTAGACGGTATTCCCGAAACTTTGGATAATCGACAAGCTGGTTTGTTGGTGCCACCTAAAGATAGTCAGACCTTGGCAAATACTTTAGTACAATTGCTCAAAGACCGCAGACAGTTGCAAAAGTGGAAAACCCAAGCAAAACAAAACCTAGAACGATTCAGCGCTACACGGGTCAATGATGAAACACTAGCTGTGTATTCTGAATTAATCAACAAATACAATGTGATCAACGTAGTCAGACCTGTAGAATTGTTGGTTAGTAAATAGATAGGCTGACCGAATTTTAGATTGGGGATTTTGGATTGAAAAAATCTTGGCAACACATCGATAATCTGTAGGGGCGCAAGGCCTTGCGCCCCTAACCTATCTGTCTCATTCTTTTTTCAAATTGGTATTATTTAACCACAGAGACACAGAGCAAACAGAGATAAAAGATGATAGTAGATCCTATAATCCAATACAGTTCAGTTAGGCTCGAATGATGATATACACTGTAGGGGCACGGCATCCAAAATTTTTTCTTCTAATGACAATTTTATTCGTGCCGTGCCCCTACGACAATTTTTCTTAACTGAACTGTATTGTCCTATAATCAACAGATAATGAGTGATTAGTTTTGCTAATGACTCATTATCTATGATCAACAATTGGGATTGACTTAATCTATTCCCTGATAATCGTTTAGCAACAGCGTTTGAGGAAAGTTTGTTAACGCAGCGCGAATGGTATTAATAAAGTTTTGGGCGTAACTTTGGGTAGAGAAATCGAGGGAACGTTGTCGTGCTGCTACCCCGACTGTAAGCGAAAATTCTGGATGATCGAGATAGCTCAGAATGGCGATCGCTAATGCATCAGCATCACCGTAAGGTGTCAGCAGTCCATTAATACCATCTGTAATGATTTCCGTCGGTCCGCCAGCATCGCCAGCAATCACCGGTTTACCTAGGGCCATGGCCTCGATAATGACAATCCCAAATGGTTCTTTATCTGAGGCGTGGATAAATATATCCATCGCCTGGACCCATTCGGGAATGTTGCGCTGTAGCCCAACCATTAAAATGCGATCGCTCAGTCCTGAAGCTGCTATTTGTGCTTTTAAAAAGTCCTCATAATCAGCTTCTAAATCATGCTTACCGCCAACTATCACACAGTGAGCATCAGGATATTTTTGCAAAATTTGCGGCATTGCTGCTACTAAAACATGCATTCCCTTCCATCTTTGTAAACGTCCCACAATGCCAATTAAAGGCCCATCTACAGGTAAGCCCAATTTCAAACGTGCTTCTCTTTGATTTGGTAATATTGCTGGATCAAATCTGTCTAAAGCTACACCAGGATACACCAAAGGCGTTGGTCTATGAGGCCAAATCTGTGCCTGTGCGTTCTGACCATCTTTTGATAGTGTAACTATGGCACGGGCTGGTAATAAAGTGGCAAGTCTTACCAACCAAGGCTGATCATTAGGTACTTCCAGCTGATACCACATTGAAGGTAAACCTGCGATCGCCGCTGCTAATCCTCCATATAAATGGGTGATCCACATCCAATTGACGATCATATCTACCCCCTCGCTTCTAGCTGTTATAGCTAGGCGCAAAACAGCAGTAATCAAACGGTGAACTTCACGCAGACGACCACTTTCAATCACTCGCGTATCAATACCCAGCGACCTTACCTGCTCTACCATTGGGCCGTCTTCCAAAAATATTGCTAACCATTCAATACCTTTTTTACGTCCCTGTTGCATCAAATCCAAAAACATCATTTCACCGCCGCCTTTTTGTTCAGCTAGCGGCATTAATACCATGATTTTCATAATCTTCACCTTGATTTAAATCCAGTTATTCCTTGATGTTGGTAGTATTTATGTGCTGCCATAGCTAGAGCTAAAAATCCCCAAAGAATCATGCCAGAAACACTCAGCATCCCACTACCAATAATTAATTGGGCGCAAGAACTTATCCCAATAGCCCGTGCAGCACTGACAAAACTATCGAAACGTCCTTCGTTGTATTTGCTAACACTAATAAGTATCAACATTAAGCCGCCAATATAAGGGATTGCGCCAAACCATCCCAAGGTAAAAAACATATCTAAAATCCCACTGTCAATTACAAAAACTTCGATTTGACCAGTTTTTTCATTGACTGTCCAGGTATTTCCTAAACCGTTACCTAGACCGTTAGAAAGAGCGATACTGAGATTTCTATCATAGCTCCCGGATCTATCTTTAAAGCTGGTATCATTTTCCAGATTAGAAAAAGTTTCCAAACGACCACTAACAACTTTAGAAATAGGCTCAATAGTTGTCAACGGCACAACACACATTCCCATCACCAAAATTATGATGATTAGGCGCATTTGAATTCGGGTTTTGACTGAACCAAAAATGATAATTATCCCTAATAACCACCCCCCCCAGTTAGTACGTGCTTGTGCTAGCAAGAAGGACAAATAGCCCACAGCTGAAGCTGGAAAAATTAAAGGACCAGAACTGGTAAATAATAACAGTAGACCAGTTTGCATTACAGAGCCAAAAGGTCCGACTGAGTGTAGAGTACTCCACACACGCATCCCAAAAGGTTCAGGATCTCCAGCACTAGTAAACATTTTTGATTCCATCAACCAGTATCGGTCCCATTCAGGAGCTACCACAAATTGATATATCCCATAAATTCCGGTGAGCAAGACACACCAGAGAAATGTTTGCTGAATGTTCTGGCGATAGCTGGGATAATCTCGCCAATTGATAAATAAATGAAAAGCGAAAATAATCGGACTGAGCCAGTCTAAAAGACCACGTGCTACTGGAATAGGCGCGTTATAAATCAGACCGACAAGAAACCCATAGAACACCCCAAGAAAACCTAAAAGAAAAGGTAAGCCCCCCAGACTTGTCATCCTGGGAAGATATTTGATAAAGGTGCATATCGTAACAAACACCACTAAATAAGGTGCTATAAGTATCTGACGGGTGGGGTCCCAACCTATGCGATAGTCAACTAAGCGGGCGAATAAGGGTGTAAGAAACCATACCCACCAGGTAAAGCTGATGTAGAAAATGGGATGTCGCAAGTATAAAAACACGCCTACTGCGAAAGCTGCTCCCGGATACACAAGGCGCAACATACCAGCAGCACCAGCAAAATAGCACACTATCATCAGAAAGATGAAGCCTAGAATTACAATCCAAGCTTGCGCCCCTCGCTCTTCGGGTGAGAAATGTTCTTGTAAAAAACTATTAAAAAGTATCTGTTTAGAAGTCATGTTATTTGAGAATGGGGCATTGGGCATTGGGCATGGAATGGGGCATGGGGGATTGGGGATTGGGGATGGGTAGAAGTTCAAGTTTTGGCTTCGGAACTCGAAACTTCAACCTCAGAACTCGAAACTTCAACTTCGGAACTCGAAACTTCAACTTCGGAACTCGAAACTTCGACTTCGGAACTCGAAACTTCGACTTCGGAACTCGAAACTTCAGCATCAGAACTCGAAACTTCAACCTCAGAACTCGAAACTTCACTTTCTGTTGATTAACCTTCAGTCCCCACCCAGTCCCCAGTCCCCAGCGATGCACTGAGCTTGCCGAAGTGTCCCCAGTCCCCAATCCCTAGTAGTCTGTCAATTTTGTTTTGAGGGATTTTTGGTAGTGTGAGCGTCTCGCTCACGCGGGCAAGATGCCCGCACTACAGTCCATCATTTTTGTCTTGACAGAGTACTAGTCACCAGTCCCTTCGAGATATGTCTGCCATCCTAGCCAACGTCCACGTAAAGATGTGAGCCATTTTTTACCTGCTAGCTGGCCTTGACTGGGCAAAAATCGTAGCCATTGTATTAAGCCAAAACTATCTCGTGTACCAATGAATATTGCCCAAAATAAAAACACCGCACGGCGTAGCGGCGGTAGATGATCTAGTAAAACTAGAGTTTCATTATGAACTAAATTAGTAAAGGCAATTTCGTTAAAATTGTTGCGTTGATCTTCATCAAAACGTTGTGCGGGATAGTGATCTACTGCAACTTGAGGATCGTAAATTATCTTCCAGCCAGCTCGCTTTAAAGCTAGGGTAAAAGCCATTTCAAAATGTACTTGCGCTCCTGTACCTTGCATCCGCTGATCAAAACACAATTTGGCGATCGCCTGTTGGCGAAAACTCATGTTGACTCCTTTGAGAATATCAACTTCGCGGGGTTGTCCTACTCCTAGGTGATGATTACCAATGATTCGCCCAAACCATTGCAATTTACCAACTATCTGACGGGAGTCATTTTCGATTTTATTACCTTGGTGTATCCAATCACGCCCACCAACGCCACCGATACGACTATCTGACATAAAGTGAGCGGTGATTTTCTCTAACCAATCAGGGTGGGGTGCAGCATCATCATCAGTAATTGAAACAATGTCTCCTGCTACCGCTGCTAGTCCGGCGTTGAGTGCTGCTACCACACCGGGAAGGGTAACATTGACGATTTGTAATGGTAAGTTGTCGGGCGGAAATTGCGCGAGGAATTGCCAAGTTTCTGCGTCGGTATCGCGGACAACCACGATTACTTGATCAACTGGCTGAGTTTGCGCTTGCAGTGCCAAAAGGCAGCGTAACAGATCTTGAGGACGGCGATAGGTGGGAATGAGAACGGTGTTCTTCATTGTTGCTTAACTCCTCGAATAACTGCACATAAGTTTGTGCCATAATTTTCCAACTATGTTGTTCAGCAACAGAACGAGCTGCTTGACCCATTTGTTGCATCAAAGTGCGATCGCTCACTAAAGACAACAACGCCGTCGCTAAGGCATTAATATCATCAGAATTGGGCAAAACTACGCCACATTCTGGCGTCACCAATTCTGCACCTCCAGTAGCGGTGGCGGTAATCACTGGTAGTCCCGAAGCGAGGGCTTCTAATAATACCAGGGTGCAAGCTTCATAACGGGAAGGAAAGACAAATAAATCCACCGCCCGCATGATATCGGCGATATCCCGGCGATATCCCAGAAAATGCACTCGTTGATTTAACCCTAGGGATGCTGCTAGGTGGGGAAAGGGGCTACCCTCGGTATCACCGACAACTGCTAAATGTAAATCGGGAACCTTCACCAAAGCCGACAGCACAGTATCTAAGTTCTTCCTGGATGTGCGGATATCTCCGGCGAAAAGTGCTAAATTTACGTCTGGCGGTAGACCTAATTTTTGACGATTAGCCACACCAGGAGCAAATTCTTGCAAGTCTACGCCATTGAAAATTACCTGAATCCGAGAACGGGGAACGCCGATATTTACTAATTCTTGGGCTACTTTTTCAGAGACGGCTACGATAACTTTTGCTGTTTGGAATGCCTGTTTTTCCCAATAAGCATTCAACGCAGTATAAAGCCACTGGTACAGACCATAAATATCGCGGCGGGTGCGGGAAATATGGACAGGCGATCGCAGCCAAGAACTGTGTACAAAATGTACAGCATTCACATCTGCTGATGTCATGGTAATCGCTCCATTTACCTTGACTAAATCAATTTCCGAGCGATATTTTTTTACCCAAGCTGCACTTTTAATAGCAAAGATAAAATTCCGCATCAATTCAGTGGGGAATTTTTGCACTGGAATCGAAATCCAGTTAACTAGTTTATGGTCTTGTAGTTCTGGTGCTATTTCACTAGCCAATAATGTCAGATGATGACCGCAACGAATTGCTTCTTTTACCACCTCATAATTTACCCGTCCCTGACCATCACCTTTTTTAATTTTGTGAGTAACAATGCAAAGTTTCACGCACTACCTCATGAGTCAAGTAATTTTTAATTATTAGAGTTTATTGAGGGGTGAACGAGACGCCAAACCCACAATAAATAGTTAGTTTTTTTGTTTGACTTCACTAACCAAGTATAGATTCATAAATATATAAATATATTACCAATGACAAATCACCAATGACAATTGACAAACGATTCTTACCCGTAGGGGCGCAAGGCCTTGCGCCCCTACATTTGCCCCAACCTACTTAATGGTATGATGTAGCTACTCGTAGTAATTGATTAGCTAATAGTCGCGGAATCAAACTGAGAATTAGAGCGATTATGGTTCGCAAATTAAATTTTTGTTTCCTTAGTGCGAGCCAAAGATAAAAACGTGCATCTGCTAGCTGTTGATTCCGTAGCAAACCAATCCCTAAAGTTGTATGAGCTTCTAACCATTGCTGCTGAAAGTATAATTTAAATTCTTGTAACCGAGTATCTTCCATGAAGATTTTATAACAAAATAATTCGCTTTTAGCTTTGCGGATTTTTGCCTGAGCATCTTTACTACCACTGAGCATAGTATCAGTTTGCTCATGGGTACGATAGCGCGTTAGTCTTTCTGGAAAATAGTAAGCGCCATAACCAGATATAGCACAGAGGTAGGTTAAATATAAATCCCACATGCCACCTACTTCTGGTGGAATATTATCCCAATCAATAACATGATTACGAATTAGACAAGCGGCTGCAGTGGGTATACTTTTATCGACTAAACCAATTTTGTAGAAAGATTGATGAACTCCTTTCGTCAGGTTATGTCGGTTAGAACCGCGTGTATTTTTTTCAGTTTCAGCATA
The DNA here is from genome assembly GCA_038087035.1 of Gloeotrichia echinulata CP02. NCBI lineage: Bacteria > Bacillati > Cyanobacteriota > Cyanophyceae > Nostocales > Gloeotrichiaceae > Gloeotrichia > Gloeotrichia echinulata. Next base: position 6,215,856 of record CP051187.1, read on the forward strand.
ATTAATTTGACTCTGAGCATCTATGATAAATTGGTCACAAAAAGCCAGAATTAAATTGGGATTTGCTTCTAGAGGTGGTACAAGCTTTTCGAGAAAATCCTCGTTCCACATATCATCATCGTGGAGGCTGGCGACATATTTACCCCGTGCTATTTTGAAACCATACATCTGATTCGCCAACATCCCTAAATTTTGCGGTTGTCGCCAAAATCGGATGCGTGAATCACCAAAAGATTCGACAATTTTCTGGGGATTCTCTGGACTAGAATTATCAGTAACAATGATTTCAATATTTTGATAACTCTGCCCAATAGCACTAGCTATGGCTTGCTGAAGATACTCTGGTCGATTATAGGTAGGGATAATAACACTAACTAAAGGTTGTTGACATGTTTGATTTGCTAACATCTTTATTTTGCTCCTCTTTTTAGCTATACAAACCTCGTTTATGCATCAAATTGTTCTATGGTTGTTTCATAAATTTTTTGCAATTTTTTTACATGCACATCAATGGTAAACTCCTGCATCAATAAATCATGACCTTGTTCACCCATTTGTCGGCTTTTATCGTAATTTGTAGACAAATCAGTAATAGCAAAGGCTAACTTCTCGATATCATTGGCTGGCACAAGAATACCTGTTTCTCCATCTCGCAAGTGTTCGGGAATACCGCCAACTTGACTAGCAATTACAGGTCGATATCGGGCGTATGCTTCTAGAGTCACCAGCCCAGCAGGCTCAGGCCAGACACTGGGGAAAACAAGAGCAAAACACTGTTCATAAAGTTTATTTAATTTATCAGTATTACACCACCCATGCCAAACAATACGATCAGTTACACCTAGTTTGCTAGCTAAATTTTCTAATCGGGGTTTATCCCACCCATCACCTGCAATATCGAGTTTAATTTGCGGATTTGTATGTACTAAAGTTTTGAGTAGCCATTCTAGTCCTTTATCAGGAACAATACGTCCAACAAACAAAATTCTCTGCTTTTGGTGAATTTCTAAAGTTAGGGGTGCAGTAGCAATTTGCGGAACGACTATACCATAACGCAAGGTTACAGTTTGCTGAGGTGGCGCACCATGTTTAATCAACTGTTCCCGTACATAATCGCTATTAGCAATGATAGTAAGTTTAAATTTTTTTAATAATTCTATTGTCTGATGAGTGCTTCTAAATTCATTAATTACCCTGTGGGGTCTACGACTACCACAACCATCAATTATCTTACCCCAAGTGCATCCTAAATATGAGAAATTTCGATTACAAGTTACCTGCTGATTAGCTAAATATTTAGTGCCACTAGCACAGTATGGTGAGTGATTGTGAACTGTGAATACAGCCGGACATTTTCCTGTAAGCTGCAATAGTAAATCTTGACTGTGGACGTGCAACAATTTGAACTGACTTTGGTCAATATTTTCTAGCGATTTAATCGGGTCATCGCTAACATTAGGTAATCGTTGCCCCAAAAGAGAAGCTAAATAAGTTTCCACACCTCCACCGACACCTACATTAAAACTAGAACAATGAGAAATTATATTTTTTTGAATAGTTGATTGATGCCATTTAGCATTACCTTGATTAGTATCTGTAATTAAGCTCTTCATTATTACTTCCTATTCCTAATTGAGCAATCCTTGCTGCTTAAATATTTGTCGGAGTTCCTGGTTATAAAGTTCCTGATTATATTTCATTGCGGTAATTCTAGCGGCTTTACCCATTGCTAGACGAATCGACTCGTTGCTAGCTAAAAAATCTAATTTATCAGCTATAGCTTTGACATCTCTCGGTGGTACGATAAATCCATTAATGCCATCTTCAACCAAGTCAGCAGCACCACAATGAGAAGTGACGATTACAGGTAGTCCGCAGGCCATTGCTTCGAGTACTACCAGTCCAAAACCATCTTCAACCGATGGTAAAACTAGCACTGAGCAGCGACTAAATACTGGCACAGGATCTTGACGATTAAAATCCCAAAATTCTTGTTTAATCTGGGGATTTTGTCTGAGAACTTTCTCTATTAAAAGCCGCAGTACACGGGTTGAGGTTCCGCCGACTAATAACATCTCTGACTGAGGAATTTTTGCTTGTAAGAAAGCTGGGATTAAATAGTGAACACCTTTACGTGGCTCGATTGTACCTACATACAATACTCGGAATATCGAGTCATTTTTGACAGCAGGATAAAACTTTTGACTATTAATACTAGGAGTAATAACAGCCAATTTTTCGCCAGGGACACCAGCATCAATAAATGGTTTTTTTGCTACCTTTGCATTCAGCAAGATTAAATCAGCTTGTTCGCACTCCCACAAGAACCTTTGTAGCATTTTTGGGTGCATTGTTGCCACACTGGTTTCTGATAAAAATTGCAGTTCTTGCTGAATTTGTTGCTGCATAAATGGCAGGTAATTATTGAGGCAATAAAGCCAAGTTTTTGCAGCTTTTTTTTTCGTTTTTTCAAATGCCAGATGCGTTTGACCTGCTACTCCGACAATTAAATCGTAGGGATGGGATTGTATTTTTTTGCTTACCTGTTGATCAAAATATAAATCACTGAGTAGTACAGCCAAATCATAGCGACGACGTAGCAGCGGAGTTGTCAATATTCTCCGGCTCCAGTCAGAATATCCTAGGGGATAAATTGGAAATTTTGTGTGAGGTACTTGAGAACCTGCAGAAAATACATTTAGGTGTGATAGTTCGCTCAAACCTGCGGCTGCATGAGCTAAAAAACCTCCTTGTCCTCCTGTCCCTAATTCTGTGTTGCAAGTGAGAATAACTTTGACCATAATTTTTTATATTGCCATTTTTTTATGTGAGAAACACCCTGATTTGTGCATTAATCAAAAGAGTCCAAAATTTTTGCCAAAATCTTTGTAATTACTCTACTTGACCTATCTCGTATTGTGTCTTGTGATATTCCCAAAGCTTGCCACGTAGCTGCAATAATTCTTGATATTTGCCCTGCTCGACAATTCGCCCCTCTTCCAAAACTGCAACTTTATCTGCTGCAGAAATTGTGGAAAGACGGTGAGCGATGACAATCACGGTTCGACCCACAGCAAGTTTTTCTAAAGATTCCTGAATTAATCGCTCGGTCATAGAATCTAAAGCGCTGGTGGCTTCATCCAAGATCAGAATTTCTGGGTTTCGCAGTAAAGCGCGGGCGATCGCAATTCGTTGGCGTTGTCCCCCAGATAACCGCACTCCTCGATCTCCTAGTTGCGTGTCAAAACCTTCTGGCATTTCTAAAATAAATTCCAGTGCATTCGCTAGTCGAGCTGCTTCTTTGATTTCAGCTTCACTAGCCTGTTCTGTACCGTAAGCAATATTATTCCAGACAGAAGTGTTAAAAATAAACGTATCCTGACTAACAACAGCTATTTTGCTACGGAGGGAATTAATTTCAAACTGCCGTATATTAATTTCATCAATGTATATATTTCCCTCTGTTGCATCGTGAAATCGAGGAATTAAATCAGCAAGCGTTGTTTTACCTGCACCGGACCCTCCTACCAAAGCCGTCATTTTTCCCCGTTCAATGGTGAGGGTAATGTTATGTAGCACTAGATTATCGGCATTATAGCCAAAATCTACAGATACCAAGTCAAGAGATCTTTTGAAACCAGAAAACTTGATTGTCCCGTTCTGAAAATAAGTTTTATCTTCCGTTTTTAACAGGTTTTTAATGTTGTCTGCGGAACCTTGCATAGTGCTGAGAAATGCTCTCGTACCATTAATATCTTGGATAAAGGGTACGAGGCGAAATAGTACAAAGAAAAAGGTCAGCAAAGAAGCAACTTGTAGCGTTCCATTAGCGACAAAGCTAGTGAATGCCAAAATAATCATCCCGATTAGAACTGTAGTAGCTGCACCTTCAGCAATTGGCCTAACCAATGTCCAAGTAAATACAACTTTCGTTGAGGTACTAACTATCTGATTACTCGCTTTGTAGTAACGTTCACGCTCAAATTCTTGAGTACCAAATGCGTGAATAGTACGAATTCCATTAATAAATTCTATGGCTATTGATGTAAAATTACCGTTAGCAACTGATACACCAAAACTCGTTTCTCTTACTCTGGCATTCAGATTTGATAATCCTACGCCTAAAAGTGTAAATAACAATATTGAGATTAGTGTCAGTTGCCAGGAAAGCAAAAACATTGACATTAAATAAACAAGAGTTGTAATTCCTCTTGTAAACAAGAATGCTACGCCACTAAAACCCTGTCTTATCCTTTCAATTTCTGTAGTAATTGTATTAATAAGTTCGCCAGAACGAATTTGAGCAAAATAGCTGAGTGGCAGAGATTGCAACTGTTCAAAAATTTGCTTACGTAAGCGATCACCAAGATTTAGTTGAGCTAATTCAGTGTATACTTGCCCAAAATAATTGAAGGCTGCACGTATCCATGTCGTGAATAAAATCAGTAAAGATATTCGGTATAGACGACTAATTGGCGATGTATTAATTCCCAAAATAGCAATATCAAACCACTCGATTCCTGTCCGCACTGGTTGGGCATTTGGAGTAGTTAAACTTTGTAAAAATGAAAGTAAAAAACCAATACTTACGCCTTCAAATGTTGCCGCCAAAAAAGAAAATACTAGCGCCAGAATGGTAATCTTGCGAAAATGTTTAAATTCTCGCAAGATCAATTTATTTTTCCGCCAGAAGCTGGTAGCCTTGAGCAGATTTCTTAAGAGTTGAGAAAGTTTAAAATACATGGATAATTTTTAACAAAAATTTGGTACATCTCACACGCAGTTAGAGAATTTTAGATTTTAGATTACTGGAAACAATTAAAATCCGGGAATGTAAATAATCAATTGTAAACAAGCGGATTTTATTCGTGAAGAGAATCTAAAATCTAAAATCTAAAATTCAGCGACTGCACTGAAGGCTAATAAATCACAGTGTTTGTCCATCCAAATTCAACAAGTTTGTCTCTGGGCTAACTTCCCATCCACCCGTCATTCCTGATAGTTGATTGAGTTGCTTTTGTTCTTCTGAACTTAGGCGAACTGCATCTTCCAACGTCCAACAACGAGAACCGATCAAACTCATATCACCCCGCACTACATTGAATAACTGTGGCAGATTTTGCAGTTCGTACTTAGCCATCCAACCGCCTAGGGATGTGATATTTTGCTTTGCAGTTGTGCGAAACTTGATTCCTCGAAAAAATTTACCCCGCTCACCAACGTACCACTCACGAGAAAAAAGTGACCCTGGTGAATAAACCCGCATCAGCAAAACTAATCCCAGCATTACTGGAGTCACAATCAACAGTAGTGCTAAGGCAAAAATCCAGTCAATTAGCCGCTTTAAGCCGCTAAAAAGTGGGCTACTTGGTTTCAGTCCTTTATCGGTAGAGGGTATACCTAAAAATATTGACTTATTAGCTTGCTCACACGCATCTGCCCAAAATTTTAGCCTGGCTTCACCCAGCTTTGGGTCGATACGAACAAAATTTATTGGGGAGTGTTTTAAGCACTCTACTAGCGATTGTTCGCTATATAAAGCAGGTAGATATGGCTGTTTGAGTTTTCCCGAAGACTTCACCAACAACTGACCCCGACGCCACTGTAGTGTGCAATATGGGGAGCGATTATCTTGGTGTTTCTCGTCCACAGTATAGCCATTCTGTAAAGTTGGAATTATTGACAATGTCATATCTCTTTGGATTTCTCAACTAGTAGATTGCTGATTTAATATCAAAAGCTATCAATGCTCAAGAGTCCGAACCACGTCTTCTGATTTTTCCAAAAGCCAGGAGATAATTACTCACTTCCAGGTCTGAAATTACCTAAATCTATTTAACAAATTTTAGGGTTTTAAGTCCCCTGCTTCTTTTCGCAGCGAATTGTGTGTCGTGGTCTAAATCCCCATTGCCAAATGTAATTACGTAAGCCTTCCGTCCCCTAGCCGATTGCGAATTGGTTTAGCTATGCCTATCAGCTTAATTACTCGACAAATCTCACAAAACAGCTCCACTTTTCTTTCAGAGCTATTGGTCATTGGCTGTGATATTTAGAATATAAGCCTATGGACAAATAAGTATGCATTATCTAAATAATTCATTCAATCTTTAAAAAAAGAATGATTTTTCGGAGAATTATCAAGTTATTGTGAATTAACTTAATTTATCCTGATTTAAAAAATGCATTTTAGCCATATTGTTCCATAGTAGGGGCGCAAGGCTTTGCGCCCCTAGCGCCCCTAGCGACTTAGTTATTAGCTATTTTTCTACAAATTGTTGCAGTGCTAATCGTTGTTGCCTTGTATATGGCACATACGTACTAGTAGAATTGGAGACTCCATTAGCCACAACCCCAATTAGGTTTAACTTGCTCAACATGGCTGTAGCTTGGGCAATTTGGCTGCGAGTTACCCTACCCATGCTTGCCACCATGACCACACTACGACAAGATGATGCTATGAGCATGGCATCCACTAAGCCAATAACTGGAGAAGCATCGATGAGTACCAAATCATAGTTCTCCTCAAATGTTGCCATTAATTGCATCATACGTGGGGAACTTAAAAGATTAGCTGGGTCAGCAGGCGTTGGTCCGGCGGTCAAAATATCGATGTAGGATGAGCCTGAATATTGAAGTCCAATCTGGTTGGGTAAAGAAACATCACTTTCTAGTAGAGTCGAAAGCCCCTGTTCATTAGGAAGATTCAGTTGTTTGTGCAAACTAGGATCACGTAGATTGGCATCAATTAGTAATACCTTTTTGTGTAACCGAGCAGCGCTCATTGCTAAACCCAATGCTAAAGATGACTTACCCTCATCGGCTAAAGCTGAGGTGATCATCAAAGATTTTAACGTAGCAACAGAATTTAGCAGCTCAATATTTTTATAAATCAGATCCAAAGATTCCCAACGCGGTGGTGACTGTAGTATCTGAATTGTCCAGGGAGCAAAAACTTCTGGTTTACCAAAAGGTAATTTGATCACTGATTCTCTAGATTTTGCAGGTGGTAACTTGGGGGTTGTTCCTAACAATGGCAAAGCAAATTGCTTCTCCAATTCTGCAGTGGTATGCACAGCATCATCAGATGCTTCGCGAACAAATGCCGCGATACCTCCCAACATTAACCCAACTACGGCACCTAACAAAAGGTTCTGCTGGAGATTTGGCCCCAACTGTTTACCTTTTTGGGGTTCTTCAACAACTTGCCAATTAAATCCACCTTTAGAAAGTTCCTGGCGTAATTGTTGTTCGGCTCGCAATAGCTGTTCTAACCTTTCACGGCTAAATTGTAACTGCGGTAGTATCCGATTGTAATAACTGATCAAAGGTGGAAAGCGTTTAAGTTGCAAATTCAGATCGTTCTCTTTCTGAGCTAAAGTTTGATCGCGAGCAGTTAATGCAACTATATTTGTCTGTGTTTCTACTAGTTGACTAGCAAGATTGAGGTCAATTGCACCGAGTTGTCCTTGTTCAAGCAGAGTGTCTCCGCTAGCAGCAGCATCAGTAGACGGTCCGCCTAAAGTCCTTCCTACTTCTTGCTGTAATAATTCTTTCTGGCTATTGAGTTGATCCTTCAACTTTTGTATATTCGGCGTCTCATCGGTGAAGCGTAAACGCTCCTGTGCTAGAGCCAGTTCGGTTTTTTGGATTTCGTTCAATAAGCCTTGATAACGAGTAGATTGGCTCAAACGAGAAGAAACCAGAGCGTTTTGTGGAGAACGCTTAAGTTGTTCTTGCAAAGATTTTTGCCGTGCTAAAGCCTCTTCATATTGAGAACGAGTGGTGCGTCGTTCTTGCTGAAGATTATTGACAGCATCCTCAAGGGCTTTTGCTTGTGATTCTGGATTGATTAAATTCTGATTTCTGCGAAACCTTTGCAGGTTAGTCTCAGAAGCATTCACTTCTTCACTTGCTTTGCTTAACTGCTCTCTGATGACTTGGAGACCTTTTTGTAAACGGACATCCTGCTGCTGTTTATTGTATTCTAAATAAACTTGCTGAATCGCAGCCAAAACTTTTTGTGTTTTCTCTGGATCTTTGCCAGTATATTCAACTTGAAAGATTTTAGTCAGGACATTATCTTCTTTCATCCTGATTTGATTTAAGACTAAAGACTCTTTAATGTCAGCTACAGTAATATCTGGATAGTCCTGCTGAAGTTTATCAACCGCTTTTTGGATCAGCCCAGAACCCTGCATCAAGTTAAGCTGAGTCGCAGTATCTATCTCAATATTCGAGTCGGTGAACTGATTTTCAACTCCGACTGTTCCTGGTTTAACTTGATAGTTAGGTTCTATTAATAGCTGCATCGAGCTTTTGTAAGTAGGCTTGGTCTTAGAAGTGACTAAACCTGCTAAAGTAACCGATGTCAAAAATACCAGGAAAAACCAAGGAAATCTGCGAAAAAATACGGCAAACATTTGTCCGTAACCCGGTTCTGTGTCAGCAGCAGGATTTAAATTGGGATTTAGACTTGTTTGAACCACTTTTATTATCCTTAACCTCACAAATCACATTAATGATTAATGCACTCCACAAGCTTGGTCAATAATTTTTTCGACCTTACTAAAGAATGCTGTTTCTGAAAAATTTGTCACCGCATGATTACGGATGTTTGCGTAATTCCAAGTTATATTCCCAGCTTCTCGTAATGCAGCTTGTAGGGAGTCTGGTGTCTGTCTTGTAAAAAATACCCCGGTCTTACCAGGTATCTGAGTATCTAATACACCACCGGCTCCATAAGCGATGACTGGTGTGCCACTAGCATTAGCCTCTACGGGGACTAATCCATAGTCTTCTAAGGCGGCCACGATGACAGACTTAGCTTTAGAAAACAAGTCTTTGCGTTTGCTATCACTGACATGTCCCAAGAACTCAATATTATCTAATGCTTTCGATTTTAGCCTTTCTTGTTCTGGACCGTCACCTGATATTAATAATCTCCATCCCAACCAATTGAAAGCTTCAATTATTATATCCAAACGTTTATAGCTGATCATTCTGGCTGATGCCAAATAATATTCGTCTTTGGTATCAGAAAAAACAAAATTACTGGTATCAATTGGATAGTTAACAACAATAGCTTCTTTGTCGTAAATATTTTGAATACGCCGGGCGACAATACTAGAATTAGCAATATAAAGGTCAGGTTCCTGTGAATATTTCAGGTCTACCTGTCTCATGAATTGAAAGATTTTTTCGATGATTGGGGCAAAATATCGATAGTCTCCATACTCCCGTAAATAAGTTTCTGTATCCCACAAAAAACGGGTAACATTATGACAAAAGCATATGTGGCGTGCATTTGGGTGTTTTCGTACTGCTTTGGCGAAACTAGTGCTACTACTGATAATTATATCGTATTTTTGTAAATCCAAAGACCGAAATGCCGGAAAATATAAGGGAGCAATCAATCGGAAATTCTTTGCGGCTCCTGGAATTTTTTGTAAAAACGTTGTGTTAACTATCCGCTCACCTACATCAATAGTTTTTTTAGCATCGTACAAAGAGGTAAAAATATCAGCTTCGGGGTAGCGTTTACACAGCAATTCAAACACGCGCTCTGCTCCACCGCGCTGGGTTAAATAATCATGGACTAGCGCTATTTTCATAAATTTTATCCAAAATTTTTATACAGTTTTCAGGCTCCTCAGTTTCAATTAATAATTTGAGTGCCTAACCACACAATTTACTGTTTTATAGCACAATACGGTTCAGTTAAGGAAAATTGTAGGTTGGGTTGAGGAACGAAACCCAACCTACGTGGATCAAGGTTTTTGGCTCTAACTGAACCGTATTGTTTTATAGCAATCTTGGATGTTTTGTGAAAATTATTGTTGTTCAGATACCCGACTTCTTAAAGAAGTCAGGTATCTAAATTTTCACGACTAATTTAGGACTGCTATTTACAAACAGGACTTACTTACGTGTCACATTTAAAGAATGGTGCGTGACTACGATTATTATTGTGCCAGTTGCGTAAGTCCTAACAAATTGTCAAGATGCTATCTAACTCCTACCAGGGTTTTTTCTGGGACAAAATAAGCGTTTTGTTCGGCTCGTAATTTGTCACAAAGTCTGTCTGCAGGTAATTCTACATCATCGTAGGTGAGGACTCGATCTTGAGGAATGTCTCGTTTGAGGCGACATCCTTCTGCTAAACCAATTGGTAGGAGGTTTTGCGCTTGGACGATGGGGGAATTTTCACATTGTCCGTAGGTCATGTAGAAGCCGATACCATCTAAGGTTTCTCCTGCTTTCAAGTCAATTTTTGCGGTGGTGACTACATCCACCAGCGGTCCTGCTAGTGGAGACATGACTGCATCCTGAAACAGCACAGCACGGGCTACGGATAGTGGAACTTCAAAATGACAGAGGTGATAAGGAGTGTAGAAGCTGTAAAGTGGACCTTCGCCTAACTTGTACAAATTGAGATAGTGACGTTGCTTGGGGTCATCGTGGGTAGCAAAGACGAACACCCCAGGGCCTGGTTTTGCTCCAACTACATAATCGACGATACCGCCCAGTTGTTTGAGTTGGTCAACATCATACATTTGGGTCATATCATCAACATGTCCACTAAAGTTATATCCCAACATTCCGCGTTGGGCAACTTTCATTCCTGTAGCGTTCGCAACAATCGCTTGCTCAAAGGAAATTTTGGTGCCGTCAGCAAAGCTGGTCACCATGTGGGCTTTCTGACCCCAGCGCTTGGCAAAACTTTCTTGGGTGGTCGGATTACGATAGGGGTCTTGGAGTCCTTTAATGTTACCGCACAACAGGGGTGTTAGACCAATACTTTTAACAAAGCGGTAGAGGTTCATTTCCACCCCTGGTTGATCACCGTCGCAGGCGCTAAGAATCACACCGGCTTTATCAGCGTAAACTTTGAGGATAGGGCCAATAGTACCATCGAGTTCAGCATTCATCATGATTACATGTTTGCGATGGGCGATCGCACTCATGACTACATGGGCGCCAAATTCCACAGCGCCTGTAACCTCGATTAATGCGTCGATTCCCTCAGCACGGCAGAGTAAGTCAGCATCTTCTGTCACTGCATATTTACCCTGAGCGATCGCATCTGCTAATTCTGTGACATTTGTCACTACCTGAATTTCTTCAATCCCTGCTTCCACATAAGCTTGTTTTGCTGCTTCAATCTGGCGGTTGGAGATAGCTACTAACTCCATCCCAGGTACTGAATTGACAATTTGATTTGCAATTCCTCTACCCATAAAGCCTGCGCCAATCATCCCCACTTTAATCGGGTTTCCTGCAGATGCACGGGCTTGTAAAGCGCGATCAATAATAATCATGTTTTCAATTCCTCTAATAGCTATTTGCTTGTTACTAACTCAAGTTTTTTGGTTTTTGTAACGAATCGGGGCGCAAGGTTTTGCTAGGGGCGCGGGCGCAAGGCCTTGCGCCCCTACTGTTGCTTAACCCACAATCATCGTTTCCAACAAAGGCCAATTCAAATCTTTCTCAGAAATTTCTGTTACTTCTACAGGCCATTCAATATTAAAAAATGGGTCGTCATAGCGTAAACCTTTTTCATAACCAGGTGTGTAAAATTCACTAACCTGATACACAACCTCAGTTTCATCAGTCAAGGCTTGATAGCCGTGGGCAAACATTTCTGGTACATACAAAGCGCGACGGTTTTCGGGAGTTAGTTCCACACCAATGTGTGATAAAAATGTAGGAGACTCAGGACGCATATCAATAATTACATCATAAATAGCGCCTTTAGTACAGCGAATTAATTTAGTTTCTGCTGCTGGGGGTGTTTGATAATGCATTCCGCGCAAAGTGCCTTTTTTGTAGTTAAAAGACAGGTTGCATTGGGCTACAGTTGGCTTTAATCCGTGGGCTGCAAATTCTTCAGCGCAGAAACTCCGGGCAAAAAAACCACGATGATCTGGTTTTTGTTCTAATTCAATGATGAATGCGTCTTTGAGTGATGTTTTGATGAAGATCATAATTCGCTTATACGTCAATATTGTTGGCGGAAAAATTTATCAACCTGGAAAAATTAGCCAGTAACTTTAACTCGTTCAGATGACGAATTTAACTCTAGTCTAGGAAAAGTATTATCCCAGTATTGGGTGCAAAGTTCTGGACGTTCGGGAGGATTAGCGGTGTAACAGAAAAATAATGTTGCTCGTTCTTCTGTGCGTAATGTTCCATGATGGAAAACATTTTTGGTATCTGCTAAAATCACAGTTCCTAGTGAACCTAAACAAGACTTCCAAGCTGATTTGGGGATGATTTTGTTGACGGCTACATCGTCGATTCCTAAATACTTGGACTTCAGCAGTTTGAAAAATAACCGATAATAGTTCAAACTAAATCTAGAGGTTAGATATTTAGGAATATATTCAAAAGGTCCATGCTTTTTGGTGACATCTTGCAAGGGAATAAAGATTTTGATAATGCGGCGGTCTTCTGCATCACTATGCCATAGCAGCGTACCAAACTGATTATCACTGGGAAAATCTTTGCGTAAATGTACACCATGAAACTTAATTGGAAACCCAATGTAATTTTCGATGATATTGAGTAGCCTTTTCTCGGTTGCCCATTTAGATAATTCTGGTAAATCTGTAATAGTATAAATTTGCGGCAATTTTTGATCTAGCTCTTCGTTATAAACCTTCTCCATTTGGGATAATTTAGATTGAGCAGCCTTGAGCATTTCGGCGCTAGAGCTTAATCCTAAATCTGCCAGTGTGGTTACGCAAACGCCTTCGTGTTTGAGTGCATTAAGAATCTGGCGATCGCCCTGTTCTAATGCAGGTAAATGTTTCTTATGCTTCCACCGTGCTATTATGCAACTTAAGTCAGAATACAGTGTAGATATTTTCTTTTTAATCATGTTCAACATGGCGTAAATTACTCCTATTTTTGATGCGCGTTTGTCAATAATTTTTATGGCTCTTCCTGATGCATTTCTTGTTGGGTTGTAATTTCATTTGCATCTGCGAGTTTAAGCTCTCTAACAGGGATCACTTCTAAAGCAGTAAAACCAACTAAAGCTAAAAAGGGAACTACTGTCTTGATGGCGGACATAGGCCATCTTCTCAAAGCACCTAAAAAGACTTTCAAGCTTACTTCTTTGCTGTTTTGCAAAAGCATCCGTCTGCAAAAGTTTTTAGAATATCCATTTTCCTGTAGTTTCAAAATAACTTCAGGGATATGTTTATATTGCATTAACAGAGCAGATTGTGGCACTTTTTGCCAATAACTCACGCCAACAATACATTCCAAATAAGTATCTTTCGTGACAATTACACTGCCATTGGCAGCACAATAACCTGCAAAATATGCTAAAGATATCCAATTATCTGCAGCATTTGGCCAAATTTGCAAAGCGCGTTTTACTAGGTCAGTGCGATACACTGTAGCAGTCAGAAAAATCACTGCGCCGACACTTTTAGAAAAACAATGTTCAAAAATTGCTTTACCATCACCATGACCATCTTCTCTATCAGCATCAAACCAACGATTTCCAACTATTGTTGGTGGATGAACTGGCTCACGAGTAATTTTATTTCTACCAGAAAAGTTGAGAAATAATAATGATAAATTTTCATGTTGCTTGATTTTGTTGATGACGTAAGCAATGGCTTTATCCTGAATGGGGTCATCATCACCAATAGTCCAAACATATTTTGTTGTCGCTGAACCTAGGCAATAAAGAATATTTTTCATTACGCCTAAATTTTGGTGATTTCTATTCGACTTAAATGTTATATTGTTGAGTATTTCTTGCCATTTTTTGATGATATCCTGAGTATTGTCAGTTGAACAATTATCAGAAACTAAAATTTCACATTCAGATTCAAAACCTTTAATCGCTTGCGCCAGCCAAGCTAATTGCTTATCAAGCAATTCAGCACGATTATAAGTAGGGATAGCAATGGTCAGTAACTTATTCATTTCTCAGTTGTTCTTTAATGAATTAGGCATTTGTTTGTAGTAGGGCTTTAGCACTCAGGAGGAACATTTTATGCACTAAAGCACTACTACGAGACTGAGAGCAAATTATTGAAAAATTCAAACCGGATATATCGGATGATTCCGAATCAACTCAACTATTTTTGATTCGGAAGCTTCGATTTGTGTATATGCTTTAAATCAGTGAACAGTCAATGGTTATCAAAACTTTTAACTGATAACTGTTAAAGGAAAATTGTCGTAGGGGCACGGCACGAATAAAATTGTCATTAGAAGAAAAAATTTTGGATGTTCCCTACAGTGTATATCTATTTAGCGCTTTTTCCAGAAAAAATCTTTATCAATTTGCTCCGTGCGAATCAGATACTCTAACTGCTTCAGGCGGGTAAAGCCTCTAAACAAGAAAGTATCTTCAGTCATATCAATTTGACTGAATAAATCAAATAACTGTTGGGCACCTAACTGAGCATTCCAATCACACTTAAATCCTGGTAAGATTGTGTTGATTTTTTCAAACGATACCCGATAACTGCGATTGTCTGCACCATTATCTCCAAAGGATAATTGACAACCTGTAAAAACATGAGCTATTATTTCAGCAATTTCTTTGACTCGATAGTTGTTTGCCGTATCTCCCACGTTAAAGATTTGATTGTGTACAATATCACGAGGAGCTTCAATCGCGCAGACAATTGCTTTGCATATATCCAGTGCGTGGACTAATGGCCGCCAAGGTGTACCGTCACTAGTCATTTTGATTTCTTTGGTAGTCCAAGCCAAGCCTGCTAAGTTGTTTAAAACAATATCAAATCGCATCCTCGGAGAAGCACCAAAAGCAGTGGCGTTCCGCATAAAGGTAGGAGAAAAATCATCATCAGCTAATAGTTTGACATCTCGTTCTACCAAGGTTTTGCATTCAGCATAGGCTGTTTGCGGGTTCACCGGTGATTCTTCTGTGACATCAGCATCACTAGCGACACCATAGACACTACAGGAAGACATATATACAAAGCGACGTACACCCGCTTCTTTAGCTAGTTTGGCTAGGCGTACTGAACCTTGATGATTGATTTCGTAGGTGATATTGGGTGATAATTGTCCGGTCGGGTCGTTGGAGAGTTCCGCCATGTGAACAACTGCTTCAATACCTTGCAAATCTTTAGCGGTGATGTGACGGATGTCTTTATTGAGGGTTTTGGCTGTCACATCAGTACCGTTGAATAGCCAACCAACTTTATAGAAGCCAGTATCTACACCAATAACTTCATTTCCCCGTTCAATTAACAAAGAAGGTAATAATGAACCCAGATAACCTTCTGTGCCAGTTACTAATATTTTCATAGTTGTCAAAGCCTTTGTATTTTGTTGATTTCTATTGCATTTAAGAGGTAAGCAAGAGGAGATAAGCCAAGGTTTATTTCAGAGTTTTGAGGTATTTATGAAGGTCATTTTCATAAATTTTCGCCCCAGGCGTCTCCAGAAAGTATCTCGCCATCCTGACCAATCTGTCATGTCAAGATAGTGGAAGAATAAATCTTTTTGAGGGTGTTGACATTCTACTCGCAATCCTGAACACCAGGGTTTAGGAGAATTAGTAAAGTGTATAATGTTAGGTTGATGCAATAGCTCGTTATAGATATCTTCAGCAAAGGGACTGTCTTTCCAGGATGAATAATGATAAATTCTCGGCATTTGATTCCATCTTGGATGAAGTTCTCCCCATTTACCGGCAAGAACTGCGTTTAGTCCGTCCTGGTCGTTTTGCACGTATTCTCGATTATGTTTGACATATTCAATAACTTTTTCTCCGATGTTTTCGCTGCGCCACTTTTCTAAATTAATCACCAACAGCCCAGAATTAAAATATTTAGAATCTGGGTCAATTCCCAATTCATGATAGTTTCTCAATCCACTAGACATTGAAATATATAATTCAACATCATCTTGAACTGCTAATACATAATTATTGCCTAAATCAATATTCCATAGATTTTCTAAATTTCCAGTTACTACCATATCGCTATCGAGATAAATTACTTTATCTAGCTCTTGGCTTAAAAATTTCGTAATCAGGAGTCGATAATAGCAAGTAACTGTTAAATGTCTGGTCAAAACCAGATTGTCTAATACCCTATTATCTATTTTTATCCATGAAATATCAACTTGCTCTGAGGGGAGTGATTTGATAATCTTTCGCTGATTAAATTTACTAATTCCTCCATCCAAAATAAATAAAGACATCTTGCGATTACTTTTAAGATTAGCAAGTGCTGAACGCACTGTAACAGCAAGAGGCATTGCATAGTTATTATCAGCAGCACAAACAACAACAATTGGCTGAATCTCTGATATAACTGCCATAAATTTCACCTTAATAACTGGTTGGCTGATGTTGGGAAGATAAAATGGGATGTTATCAGCTACACCGGTGAATTTAAAAAATCGTGCCAGTGCTTGGAACTTCAACATAGCACCGGCAAATTACAGCAATATTAACCCAAGTTGCTAGTTATGAATTTTGGTACATTTTATAGTCGTTAGCGGAGAGTAGGACAGGTTAATTTTCAACCAAGATAACTAATTTTCGGTTTCCAGGACACCCTAATTCATATAACTATAGGACTCCTATTTGATTTTTGAACAAAATTAGGTATCGTAGGGTGCGTTAGGATGAAATCCGTAACGCACCAAATCTTTGATGATGGTGCGTTACGCTGTCGCTAACGCACCCTACGCATCTTTTCAAAAATCAAGCCGGATTCCTATAGCAACTTACGTTATTAGATAATAAAACGACATTTATCTAATAATTGCTATCAGTTATTTGCACTTAATGGACTGACGCTGCTAGATGTGATTGTTCAGGAAGTTGTGAGACAATTGCTTTGCCAATTTCTAAAGAAGAAGTAGCAGCCGGTGAAGGCGCATTGCAAACATGGACAGAATTTTGACCTTGAACAATCAAAAAGTCCTCTACAAGTTTGCCATCATTCATTAAAGCTTGAGCGCGGACTCCCGCATGGGTAGGAACTAAATCCTGTGCTTGGACTTCTGGAATTAGTTTTTGTAAACTTCTGACAAAGGCTGCTTTACTAAACGAACGAATAATTTCTTGAATACCTTCATCGGCGTGTTTAGCTGCTAATTTCCAGAAACCTGGGTAAGTCATGACTTCAGCAAAATCGCCCCAGTCAAAATCAGTTTTTTTATAACCTTCGCGTTTGAGGCTCAAAACCGCATTTGGTCCTGCGTGAACACTGCTATCAATCATGCGGGTAAAGTGGACACCCAAAAACGGAAAATCAGGATTAGGAACCGGGTAAATCAGAGTTTTAACCAGATAACGTTTTTCTGGGGTGAGTTCGTAGTATTCTCCCCGGAATGGTACGATTTTAGCCTTGGGTTCAACTTGACCGAGTTTAGCAACGCGATCGCTATGCAATCCAGCACAATTGATCACAAAGCGAGTCTCAAAATTACCCTTGTTAGTTTCCAGTACATAATCTGTACCACTAGGGATAATTTTCTCAACCTTTGTATTGAGGCGTAAATCTCCCCCCTGCTGTTGAATTAACTCAGCGTATTTCTCACAAACTTGCTTATAATTGACAATTCCTGTGGAAAATACCCTAACTCCGCCTACACAACTTACATGAGGTTCAATTTCTCGCACTTCCTCAGGACTGATTCTTTGGACTGCGATACCATTCTCTACCCCTCGCTGATAAAGATTTTCCAGGCGTGGTAGCTCTTCGTTATCAGTGGCAACAATTACCTTACCGCAAACGTCATGATCAATGCCATGCTCTTGGCAAAATTCTACCATTGAGCGACAACCATCACGGCAAAATTTAGCCTTAAAACTCCCTGGCTTATAGTATATGCCAGAGTGAATTACACCGCTATTATTCCCAGTTTGATGAAATGCCCAATTGCTTTCTTTTTCTAAAACTACAATGCGTGCATGAGAATAGCGTTTGACTAAAGCCATCGCTGTAGACAGTCCAACGATTCCCCCACCGATAATTGCAAAATCGTACATTGATATTATTGCACCTGCAATGACAAAAAGTGAAAAGTTAGGAGTTCAGTCTTTTTCTACCATACTTTCCAGGGTGCTTGATCACTCTTCCATAAATCCTCTAGATAGTTTTTATCTCGTAATGTATCCATTGGTTGCCAAAAACCATTATGTTTGAAAGCTGAGAGTTTTTCCATGTCAGCTAGCTTTTCTAATGGTTCTTTCTCCCAAACACTCAGGTCATCACCAATTAAATTGATCACTTCTGGTTCTAGGACAAAATAACCACCATTAATCCAAGCGCCATCACCTTCAGGCTTTTCCCGAAAGCTGGTGATTTTCGTTTGTTCATTTCCTAAAGAAATTGCGCCAAACCTTCCTGCTGGTTGAACAGCAGTTAGTGTCGCTAAAGTGTTTTGTTCTTTATGAAACTTAATTAGCTCTGTAATATTTACATTACTCACACCATCGCCATAGGTGAAGCAAAAAGTTTCATTACCAACATGCTCGGCAACTCGCTTTAAGCGTCCACCTGTCATGGTATTATCACCCGTATTAACTAAGGTGACGCGCCAGGGTTCAGCATAACCAGAATGCACGTTCATTTGGTTAAATCGCATATCAAAGGTAACATCTGACATATGTAAGAAGTAATTGGCAAAATACTCCTTAATTACGTAACCTTTGTAACCGCAACAGATAATGAAGTCATTAATACCGTGGGCAGAGTAAATCTTCATTATGTGCCACAGAATTGGTTGACCACCAATTTCTACCATCGGCTTCGGCTTGATACTAGTTTCTTCACTGATGCGTGTACCAAGTCCTCCAGCCAAAATCACTGCTTTCATGCCAGTACCTCAAAAATTTGCCGCTAGATGAATATTTTTTTAGTCTTCTCGAATTGAAGCGGTTGCATACGAATTTGAGAAAAATTACTTTCTCATTTATATTTTCCATGTAAATAGAATAACGAGATTTTGACTGTTTTTTGTAAAGAGCATGTAAATATAATTCTTTGCTATGTAAAAGATTTATAAATACTTATGTATCTAAATATTTTTCATGAAATTAGATGAAAATATCACATATCAAAAAATTAAAGCTAGCTTTCACTAACCCTTGTCATGCTTGTTTTTTAGCTATTATTACCCAGAAACTACTAGTAATAGAATAGTAATAAAAACTACTTATCATAATAGACAATAGATAATAGGGAATAGGCAATGTTAAAATAGGAACTGGGGAATAGAAAATAGAGAATTAGAAATTGGATAAATCAGAAATAACAACCTTTACTTATTTTCAAAGTCCTCCAAAATAGTAGAATTTTGGAATAAAGCATCACATTTTTTTTCTACAACAACGCACATACTGCTAAGTGATTGTTGGTAAGTATCCATATCCTGTTGCTCCAGAGAAAATTTAGCAGCAGTCTGCAAATCCTCAATTGCTTGCTGACTAAATTGTGCCGATTCTTTCCCGCCATATTGAGAAATTTCATAGCGGACCATACCGCGTTTGAGGTAAACTTTGGCGAATTTGGAATTGATGCGTAATGCTTGGTTAAAATCGGTGATCGCACGTTGATATTCTTGAAAGTAATCGCTGTTATATTGAGCCATTTGATAACGGACTATACCCCGCTGAAAGTAAGCTTCTGGTTTAGAAGCATTGAGATTAATCGCCTGAGTAAAATCCTCAATTGCTTTTTTGTAGTCTTGTTGAGAGTCGCTGCTGTATTTAGCGATTTGCGAACGCACAATACCCCGCCTGATATAAGCTTCACTTTCTTTATTGTTAAGGCGTATAGCCTGATTAAAGTCCGCCAGCGCTAAGTTATATTCTCGATCAGGATCGTTACTATATTCCGCCAGAGCATAGCGGACATTACCCCGATTCACAAAAGCTTTGACTTCATAAGGATTGATTTGTAGTGCTTCACTATAATCTATTAGCGCTCCTTCATAGTCCTTCACATTGAAGCGGGCATTGCCTCGGTTAATATGCGCTTTGGCGTGATTAGGTTCTTGTTGTAGAGCTTGGTTAAAATTTTCAATGGCTCCCTCATAGTCTCGCACTTTGTAAGCAGCATGACCTTGCTGATAGTACTCGGCAAAATTGAGATTTTTACTACCATCTTTCTGGCGAGACATCAACGTTTGTTGGCTGTAGGTATTTTGGGAAACAAACGGGCGAGTAAATTTCACCATTAAGTCCAAATAACCCAAAAAACCCAAACCTAAGAAGCACAAAATAATCGGATAAAGCTTCCGCCTTTTGGGAGATTTATATAGAGGAGAAGGAGTATTTTGGATATATACTGGCTGCCAATGTTGAATTGGTTGTAAAGGCCTGACTGGCTGTGGAAAGTGCGGGGTTGGAGTGTAGCGTTTTCTGCTGGGGGTACGCTGTTTGAGATGTTCTCTAGCTACTATCGCCTGAGGTGATGGAAACGGATCACGTCCACCTAACCGTAAGCTACGTTCACACCAAGGACATACATGCTGGTAACTATCGTAGCGATGCTGGGGATTGACACTACAAGTAACCAAGTTATCTTCGGCTTCACCAATTGCTGATAGCCAGTTTTCAGCACTCGGACGCAGTTGTGGGTTGTTGTGACCATGTTCAAAACAACGCACAAACAATTCTTGTAAACTGGGATGGAGAATTTCCCAAGGAGGTGCAATGGGAGTAGCAATATAAGGTACTTGTCGCTGTTGACTGTAAGTGAAATGACCAGCAGCAATGCGTGCTTCGTATGGTGGTGGTTCACCCGCGCCTTGAAAAATGCCAGAAAATGGGTGGGTACCTTCCATTAATAGTTGAAATATCAGCACCCCTAACCCAAACAAATCATGGGAAATTTCGCGATCGTATTGGGCAAAAATTTTATTTTGCAGTTCTGGTGGGGTAAACTCTGGTTTACCAACTGGACAACGGTAAACAATATGACTGTCTGGTTCGCTGACCTGAAAGGAATCCGTGTCTACTAAAGTCACCAGTGCTGTGTCACTGACGAGAATATTCGACTCATTCACATCGCCAATACAATATCCACTAGCATGTAAAGCGACAAAAGCCGTCGCCAGATTCCGCGCCGTGCGGAGTAGGTACTGATAATTGAATAAAGGACAGTGTTGACGCCGGGTTCTTGGGTTGTAAAAGTCGATGATGGGACGCATCCCGCGAATGCGCGGCATTAAAAAGCCTATAATCCGTTCGCTACCATCCGTCGTCAGCAATAGATCCTGAGGCCAAGCTATCGAAATATGTCCCAAATTAGCCGTTGGGTTTTCTGGCGGATTGGCAAGCATTGCCTGGAGTTTGTAAGCATGGGCAAGAGTTGGTTTATGATAAACTTTTGCCACTAAATTGCCATCGGATGGCACTGCGTAGATACAAGCTTCACCACCACGCCCTAAACTGACGCTGAGGTTCAGAATTTCTTGCTTAGGAAGACAACGTAGTACCTGCATGATAAAATCGCGATTAACGGAAGTTACTTAAAATGTCGATCTGGCGGAATCATTGTTCAAGATTTGCTGAATCCAGCAATGATGAGTGTTAAGTCATCATCCGTACGTTGTGTAATTCGCTCAGAGCCTAAAAACCTCACCAACTGTTCTTTGGCTTCTGTCTTATCTTCAGTATTCGCTACAAAGTCGAACAGCGGGAAAAAGAATGGTTTGTGAGGTTCACCAACGACCATATTCAACGCCAGCATTTGTAGTCCATCGGTGAGAACACCAACATTGACTATGGCTTCACGCCATAATCTCATCTGTGCTGTTTCTAAAGCTCGCTCCGAAGTTAAGAAGGTGGTTTCGTTGATGTATTCGCCACTGTCAGGCATGGTCAATGCTAGCAGGTTTCCTTTCCCATCCTTCGCCACAGCCAAACCATCACCAATCTGTGCCACAGCCACAACTTCTGGTGTCGCTACCACAATAATTAAGGTAGTTGCTAAATCCTGGGGCTGTTTATTACAAGTAGCTGCTTCCTCCTCCACCGCTTTTTTGGCCATTAGCATAGCCTCATTCAACAGCGATCGCACCTCAGCATCATCAGCCAGGGTCTCGGGGGTGACTTCTTTGATCGATATGGTTTCGATAGCCGTTTCTACAGCCACCATCGCCCCGACTTTCCCCTGGCTAGCAGAACCCGCACCATCTGCTACAGCTGCCACCAACACATTATCTGACAATAGCTGCCAATGGTGTGCATCCTGACACAATTGCTTGGTTCTAGTATGGCTTGTGCCACATACAGATGCGGCGACTACCCGCCATTGAGGGATCTGTTTTGATGTGTTCATTTGTCATTTGTCATTTGTCATTTGTCATTTGTCATTTGTCATTTGTCAGTTGTCAGTTGTCAGTTGTCAGTTGTCAGTTGTCATTTGTTATTTGTTATTTGTCAGTGGTAACTACTTTTGACCCTTGACTCTTGACCCTTGACCCTTGACTCTTGACTCTTGACCCTTGACCCTTGACTCTTGACCCTTTACCTCTTGTCTGATTTAAACAGAACCCCAGCCAATTGGGGGTAAAGCCACCTGTTCATCTACCCGCGAATGAGAAACCGCTGACATACTAGTTGACAACCAGACAAACATCTCGATAAAGTTCAATCCTTTAAGTTTCAGGGGGGCACGCATAGCTATTTGATTTAAGCGCGTCATATTCGCGTTTTCTACACCAACCGTAAAAAATGCTACTTTTTTACTTACTTCATCTCCTTGTACACGCTGTGCTGCTTGCTCTACCACATGCTCTAACTCACCTTGCGGCTCGCCATCGGTTATCATAAATACCCAAGGACGATAGTAAGCTATACCATTGGCACGATATTGAGATTTGCGCTCTTGAATTATGTCCAATGCTTTATGAATTCCTGCACCCATAGTGGTCAGTCCTTGGGCTGTCAGGATTGGCGGGTTAAATATATCGGCCGTCACAAAGTCTTGGACTACATTCACATGACTATCAAAGGTGACGATTGCTACTTCTACCCGTCTGGCTGCTAAGGAATTTTTGAGTAATTCATCCTTCAAACTTAGCAGACCCTGATTTAAAGCCTCAATGGGATCTCCTTGCATAGAGCCAGATGTATCTAGCAACAGCACGCAAGGACAACGGGGTTCTGGGTTCTCAGCAAACTCCACTACTTCATCAAGTCTTAATGTATCAGGCATAACTTTTTGTGTTATGTTGAGGTTCAAAGTTTTCTTTCCTGTTTCTCAAAGTATATAGTGAGTTTTTAGCGCCGACACAACTACTTGTATGGTGTTTGGTTATGTTTGTTTAATCTTGAATTAAACAGATTATCTTCACCAAAATCTCGACATAATTTCCGCAAATCTTCATCAAGATCAAGTTGAGTAAAAGGGAATTTAGCACTGGTTCGCCTTGCCTCTATATAATTTATCTACCAAAATTTATATAGAGTAATCCCAGAATACTATAAATGCGTAGATTTGCCTAGGCAAATTCTTAAAGATTTTATGTAGAAAATGAGGTTTTTATATAAATTAAATTAATCATAATCAACTCCAAAACCATCAGCCTTATACACCTGTAAATATGTTAGCTTCCAATGAAAATGCCCACGAAAAGTCCAAATTTCAGTAGATTCTACAAAATGTAACAAACCACCTAGCCTCTAGGTTTTCCAGCTTGTAATATATATACAGCGATCCCAATTAGGTGGTTAACAATACCAGTGGTGGCAATTCACTGTTAACAGTTGACAGTCAACAGACTGTATTAGTAAACCAAATCATTTAGGACTGCTATATACATATTTTCTCCGAAATACCTTGTTTTTAGAGAAAAATCAAAATATAGAGACTACCTCATTACCTTTATTTCATCTTTACCAAAATTCAGCTTAATTTCCGGAAAAAATCCAAAAATTATGAATATTACTGGTACATTCACTAAACTACGCCCCCACAGTTTGTTAAGACAGTTATCTAGTAGTTATGACAGTACTTATTTACAAGCCTCTAGCAACTCTGTTTCTTGGTCAATTTATTTAGAGCAAGGTAAAATTACTTACGCTACCCATTCAGTCGAACCTTTTGATCGACTAGAACGTCATTTGCGTCGCCTCAGCCATCAAATTCCTCTGTTGACCAGTGAAATTCGTGTCCAATTACGTCTGATGTTTGCAGATGAATCACCAAATCCCTTCCTAGGACAGCAGACAAATTTGATTAATCAGCCGCCTGAGTATCAAGCCATTTACTGGCTTGTAACTCAACACCATCTGCACTCTACACAAGCAGCAGTATTAATTCAAGAATTGGTTAAAGAAGTGATTGAATCATTTCTATTAATCAATGCTGGAATTTATGAATTAAGCGATTCTGTGACTCAACTACCGAGAATTTGCAGGCTAGATGTAGAGAAACTATTAGAACGTTGCCAAGCACGGTTACAAACTTGGCAGTCTTTTGCTCCGCAAATTTCCTCTCCTTATCAGCGTCCATACCTGTTAATTAATAGCCCACAACAAAACAAAAATTTACCAGACCTCCCACCAAATTTAATTAACTGGATGAAGGGTTTTAGCCTACGTCATCTTGCCTTAATGATGAATCAAGATGAAATTCAACTGGCTCGAAATTTATACCCTTACATCACTAATGGACGGGTAATATTACATGAACCAGACCCACCATTTGATAAATTACCCAAGTTTTTTGAAGAACTATCACCCTCTACTCAATATATAACAGAATTAGTCAAACAAGAATTAATTAATAAGACAGAACAACCAAGCAGCACTACAGCCAAAGCCTCCCCAGATATTTCCCAAGAGAATATAGCTACCGTTCAGCGCTTACCACAAATTGCGGCTCCGCCAACAGACAAAGTTCAGGAATTAACAATACCAAATACCACAAACCCAGCGCCAGAAAGAGTAACGACTGCTACGGCCACTGCTAACAAAGTCTACAAAATTGTTTCTGTAGATGACAGTCCCACCATTCTCAAAGAAATCAGCCGATTTTTAGAAGATGAAAATTTTTCTGTAGTTGCCATCAACGAGCCACTAAAAGCTGTTATGTCAATTATTAGGCACAAACCCGACTTAATTTTACTGGATCTCAATATGGCTGGCATTGATGGTTATGAACTTTGTCGTATTATACGTAATAATCCCATGTTCAAAAATACGCCCATTATCTTTGTAACAGGGAATAAGGGACTGGTAGACAAGGTGAAAGCCAAATTAGTCGGGGCTTCAGGGTATCTCACCAAACCTTTTACACGTGCGGAATTACTGAAGATTGTCTTCATGCATTTGGCTTGATCCACTAAAAATTAGACTATTTTGGGATAGTGAGGGTAGATTAATATGGCGACAATTTTGGTTGTGGAAGATACTCCGTCTCAGTTGGAATTAATCAATGGTTTTTTGCGAGAAAGTGGTCATACCGTACTTAAGGCTTATGATGCCAAGGATGGTCTAAATCAAGCAGTCACTCACCAACCTGATGCCATTATTACTGATGTGGTTATGCCTGGACTAAGCGGCTTTGAATTTTGTCGCTTACTGAAAAGAAATCCAGCCACGGCGAAAGTACCAATTATTATTTGTAGTTCAAAAAATAATGATATTGACCGGATCTGGGGGATGAAACAAGGGGCGGATGTTTATTTAACTAAGCCTTTCACTAAGCAAGAATTACTCCGTGCTTTGCAATCTATTGTCAGCAATTAAGTATTTAAACTTGCAGGCTCTAGACTGCCCTGACTGGTTCCCAGGCTCTAGACTGGGAACCCATTCTGGGAGGCTCCGCCTCCAGTAGCTTGACAAAAGGCAGAGCCTATGAGAATATATTCCCAGCCATGAGGCTGGGAACGAGACGATGGGTCATTGAGAAAAGTCACCAATGCCCAATGCCCTATGCCCCAAGTCGGGCTGTGCCTTGCTACCGGATTTGATATGACAATCAATTTTTTTATATCGAACTCAGGTCAAGAGAGCAGTATAAGCATTAATTATGTATTTAGTAGTTTACACTACTTTAATATACGTAAGAGTGATTAGCGATGCCTGCGGCGGGCGTAGCCATCGCTCTTTGGGGAAAAACTTTTTGGTTTACTGTTTATGTGCTTTCAACCCCGCACCAGGGTGGCAGGACTTAGTTTTCTAGGATACTCACTTCACCTACATGGATATCAAGTTGTCATCAGTAAAGGATTAAAGTGCGAACTCAACCAGGATTGGTTACTTTACTGAAGCCTGGAATCCCCTTACCTTCAACATGCAATATGTCGATTACCAATTTACGATGAGCCTAACTCAAATGGATCAATCCCGTCCTGCAATATCAGCCTACATTACAAGTCAAACTAACCAACAGTTAGAGTCAATTCAAAAACTTTTGGCTATGAGTGCAATAAAAAATTAAAATTGCTTGCCTCTAATTAATAACATCTGTTATCTCAGTCAATAGAACACTAATGACTAATAAATATCTGACTTTCATATTTAGAGAAGAAAGTCAGATATTTTATATTTTTTCTCATATTAGTAAGGTACAGAAAAAATAATTAACCGCATATGAACACAGATAAATTTGTATTTTATTAGACTAAAAAATGCTATAAATGCCATAATTTAAAAGAATAACAAGGATAATCAGTAATTGCTATAATTTTTCAAGTCTTTGGTTATATTGTAACTAAAATATTTTAGAAAATTAGTCATTACAATACTATAATTTTATAAGAATCAAACCAAAACCTAAACTTATGACAAGTATTCCTAATAATGCCGCAACCCCTTCACCACAAGATCCGCCTTCTGATTACATTATTGATATTATTCGTAAAGCTAAAGACACTTATACTCTCCCAAAAATTTTACTTGTGCCTTCACATATTAATCAAAATGATGTACAAAATCTCCAAGATATTTCACTTATTGACACTTACGCATCAGTTTATAGTGCTGCATACATCTATCCAAGCCATCCTCATCATTTTGATATCACAACACCAGATAAAGTTGCGAGTTTTACTACAGTTTTAGCTAGTGGATATTTCCGCGTGATAACAGAAGGATTGCCAACGTTTTTGTCTATGGAGACATCGACAGCACTAAATTTTTCGGCAATTACAACTACTGGTGAGTTGAATATCAAGTTGCGTCACGAACTTTTTCAATCATTTCAACTTTCACATTCTGCCACAAGACAACTTGACAGCATCATGGAAAATATTGTTAGAAGATTAGAAGGTATTAGAGCAGTCCACTCACCGCAGTTAGATCCCTTAAATTACTTGCTTTCAGTTTACTCTTTTGAACAGCATCTTCTGATACCTGCTATGAGATTTCCCAAAATACATTTATTCTATTTAAAAATTGATCAAAATTCTTTTAACACTTCAGTTAGTAATTCTTCCGCTAATTCTTTCACGTTCAAGATGAACTATCAAATTTATAAATTATCAATAAATTCTTCTCATATATCTACAAACATACGAGACTTAATCAAAACGTATATTACAAAGATGACCAACCAAACATTCGACTCAATTCAACACTTAGTGGCTATGAATGCTATTAACCCAAGTTAAAGGATGTACATGGAGAGCCTTACCAGGGGATTTTCCACACCTTCTTGGCAAATACTTTTTGACTGGTTCCCAGGCTCTAGACTGCCCTGACTGGTTCCCAGGCTCTAGACTGGGAACCCATTCTGGGAGGCTCCGCCTCCAGTAGCTTGACAAAAGGCAGAGCCTATGAGAATACATTCCCAGCCATGAGGCTGGGAACGAGACGATGGGGCATTGAAAAAAGTCACCAATGCCCTATGCCCTATGCCCCAAGTCGGGCTGTCCCTTGCTACCAGATTTGATATGACAATCAATTTTTTGATATCGAACTCAGGTATTTAGAGAATCAATTAACTCAGTTCCTGTGTAAGTTGGCAGCCAACCCTCTGCTGTGGTAAAATAGCGTACCCCTTTAAAATGCAATGATGCCGTAAGGCTACACCAATGCTCGACACCGGCGGGAATCAGAAGATAGTCTTGTTTCTGAACTAACAGCTGTATCTGACTACCGTCTGGTCGCACGAAGCCAAAAATCATCTCTCCAGCCAAGACGTAGAGCGGTTCAGCAGCAGTATGAATATGATAACGGCTATAGGTGGCAATCAGCGTCTGGATATGGGGCGAACCTGGGTGTACATTTAGCAAGTCACACCAGAGATAGGCATTTTCTTGGTGGAGAAATTCAAAGACGCCGTTATGGAGTTCTAAAATATAGCTTTTCTCTGAGTCAGTCACAACGTCTTGCTGTAGTAAGTCGGGGAATAGCAGCGAGGTTCCTGGATCGTAGTGTTTTAGGTAAATCCCCAGGGGAGCAAGTTCACGATCTATCTCACCTAAATCACTCTCAATTGTGCCGTCGTCAAGTAGTAGTGTAGCCATAGCAGAAAGACTAATTAGCTGTTAAGAAGAGTATAATTAATTTTGAATTAAATAGCCACTATTTCCGATAGATAAACCGGAGATTCATTGCCAAGTTGCAGATGTTGACCGAGTTATCCACGCCGAGCAAGCCCCTAAATTCTATTTATGGGGGCTAGGCGTGGGCGATTTTAATCTCTACGAGACGCTGCGCGTTAAGCGTAGCTATGCCGCAGGCTTTACGCCGTCCCCATTCCTCAACAAGTACTGGCACTAATCCCTCGGGTTACAGCTTCATTTTTTATGTTATCCCAAGCTGTTGGAGTTAAAAAAACAGTCCTTTTACCTTTGATTTCGTCGTGATAAACTGGTTGATTTCTAATCCTTTTTATCCCTTTTTTAGTTGTCATCATAATAACTAACTGCTATAATATAGCAATTCTGAATGATTCATGAGAAAATACGGGGGTATGTTACGTACTTTAGATAACTGGCTTTGCAACTATGTATTCCGCAATATATATAATTTTATAGCCACAAAATTCAGTTGTTAAAGTGTTTTAAAAGCTACTTTTAGTATTAAGTATTTTCTCACGTATGATTCCGGATTGCTATAGATAGAGATTAACAGATGCAAGGAGGTGATGCAAGAGTGTTGGTATTGGAATATAAAGCAGTTGTCAAAAGAGCCACATCAAAAGCCATAGATGAAGCTATTCGTACGAATCAATTTGTCCGAAATAAAGTGCTTAGATATTGGATGGATAATAGAGGGATTAAGCCTTCGGCATTAAAATGCGGCAAGAAAGAACTATATCAGTACAACACTCAATTAAGAGCAGAATTTAAATTCGTCAATGATTTAAACAGTCATGCTTGTCAAGCATCAGTAGAAAATGTAGAACGTGCTATCAATAGATTTTTTGATAACTGCAAGAAAAACAAACCTGGAAAAAAGGGTTATCCCCGGTTCAAAAAGCATAGCCGTTCAGTCGAATATAAGGTGTCTGGGTGGAAGTTGCACCCAACAAAACGCCGTATAACTTTCACTGATAAAAAAGGTATTGGCGAACTCAAGCTATTAGGTAAATGGGATATTCATCAATACCCTGTTGAACTAATTAAACGAGTAAGGATTGTGCGTAGAGCCGATGGGTACTATGTGCAATTTTGTGTCAAGATTGATAATCAGCAAGAAGCTCCACGAACTACATCAGAAATCGGAATTGATGTCGGCTTGGAATATTTCTACTCTGATAGCAATGGTAATCATCAGGAGAATCCGCGATTTCTCCGCAAGGCAGAGAAAGATATTAAGCGGGTTCAACGTAACATTTACAAGAAGAAAAAAGGGTCATCTGGTAGGAGAAAAGCGCGTGGTGTTTATGCTCGGAAACATTTAAAAGTAACAAGACAAAGGAATGAACATGCGAAAAGACTCGCACGTAACTTAACCCTGGCTAACGCTAAGGTTGTCTTGGAAGATTTAAATATTTCCGGCTTGGTAAGAAACCACAAACTAGCCTTGAGCATTTCTGATGCTTCTTGGTACAACTTCCGTCAGTGGCTCGAATACTTTGGTGCAAAATTTGGACGGGAAATCATTGCGGTTCCTCCCCACTTCACAAGCCAGGAATGTAGTAATTGTGGTGCTAGAGTGCAAAAATCTCTCAGTACCCGTACCCATTCTTGTCCACATTGCGGATATATTGAACAACGTGATGTGAATGCTGCTAAAGTAATTTTAAGTCGTGCAAACGGTAGGGGTGGGCAATCCCAAACTAACGCCAGTAGAGATGTTCCCTCTACTTCTGTTGGTCGCAAGACCTGCAAAAGCAAGGAACGTCAGTGACGCTGGAATCCCTCGGATTTATCCGTGGGGAGTGTCAACAAAACACTGCAACTCGCTATTATAGATTTTCCACTGCCACAATGGCATTCAATGGAACTAAACACTGGTGCGATCGCTACATTACACGATATATAAATAAAATCATTGGTGTTCCCTATTAATTGCCAGATCACACAAAACCATGACTTTAAATGTCACTATTTCTTCTAATCCTTTACTCACGGGCTATGGCTTACCTCCCTTTGCAGAGATTAAACCAGAGCAGGTAGTACCAGCCTTCGACCAGCTACTGGCAGAACTTGACCAGCAGCTTACCAGCTTGGAGGCTAATGTACAACCTACTTGGAGCGGTTTAGTAGTACCTCTAGAAAGGCTAACAGAAAGGCTGTACTGGAGTTGGGGTATAGTCAACCATTTAATGGGTGTGAAAAATAGCCCCGAACTTCGTGAAGCTCATGAAACTGTACAACCACAGGTGGTGCAGTTTGTCAACAAGCTTGGTCAAAGCCAACCCATATACAATGCTTTTAAGGAACTGCGTAATAGTGAAACTTGGGCAACATTAGAATCAGCCCAGCAACGCATTGTCCAAGCAGCCATCCGAGATGCTGAACTTTCCGGTGTAGGCTTACAACCAGAGGCGCGGGAACGTTTCAACGCTATTCAGATGGAGTTAGCAGAACTTTCTACCAAGTTCTCAAACCATGTATTAGATGCTACCAAAGCCTTTAGTTTAACTCTGACGACAATTACCGAAATCGACGGCTTACCCAGTAGTTTACTCAGTCTAGCAGCACAAGCGGCTCGGTCTGCGGGTGAAGAAAACGCCACACCAGAAAATGGCCCCTGGCGCATCACCTTAGACTTTCCCAGCTATGGGCCGTTCATGCAGCACAGCACCCGTAGAGATTTGCGGGAACATCTGTATAAAGCTTATATCACTCGTGCCGCCTCGGGTGATTTGGATAATAACCCGTTAATTGACCGCATTTTGGAATTGCGACAAGAACTAGCAAATCTACTAGGTTTTCAGAACTTTGCACAGTTGAGCCTAGCTAGTAAAATGGCTCCCAACGTTGAAGCAGTCGAGGCGCTATTAGAAGAACTACGTCACGTCAGTTATAATGCTGCTGTTCAAGACTTAGAAACACTCCAAGCCTTTGCTAAAGCCAAAGGCGAGACAGAGGATTTAAAGCACTGGGATATCAGCTTTTGGGCTGAACGCCAACGGGAAGAAAAATTTGCCTTCACATCTGAAGAATTGCGTCCTTATTTCCCTCTTACCCAAGTCTTAGATGGCTTATTTGGATTAGTACAGCGGTTGTTTGGTATTACCGTTACCCCAGCCGATGGACAAGCTCCAGTCTGGCATGAGGATGTACGTTATTTCCAAATAGCTGATGAAACTGGTACTCCCATAGCCTACTTCTACTTAGACCCTTACAGCCGTCCAGCCCAAAAGCGCGGTGGTGCTTGGATGGATGTATGCATCAATCGTGGTAAAATCACTGAGAATGGTCTTACTACCATTCGCTTACCTGTAGCATATTTGATTTGTAACCAAACGCCCCCAGTTGATGGCAAGCCAAGCTTAATGACTTTTAATGAAGTAGAGACTTTATTCCACGAATTTGGTCATGGCTTGCACCACATGCTCACCCAGGTGGATTACACAGGGGCGTCAGGTATCAACAATGTCGAGTGGGATGCAGTAGAACTGCCCAGCCAGTTTATGGAAAACTGGTGCTATGAGCGACCAACGTTGTTTGGCATGGCTAAACATTACGAAACTGGCGAACCCTTACCAGAACATTATTACCAAAAGCTACTAACCGCACGCAATTATATGAGCGGTAGTGGTATGCTGCGGCAAATCCACTTTAGCAGCGTTGATTTAGAACTACATTATCGCTATCGTCCTGGGAATCAAGAAACTCCCACAGATGTGCGTCATCGCATTGCCAAGAGTACTACTGTTTTACCTCCCTTACCAGAAGATGGCTTTTTATGTGTTTTTGGACACATTTTTGAAGGTGGATATGCAGCGGGTTACTACAGTTATAAATGGGCTGAAGTCCTCAGTGCTGATGCTTTTGCTGCTTTTGAAGAAGCAGGGTTAGAAGATGAAGCCGCGATACAAGCCACAGGTAGGCGTTACCGTGATACAGTGTTGGCTCTTGGTGGTAGCAAGCACCCGATGGATGTGTTTAAAACCTTCCGGGGTCGGGAACCGAGTACGAGTCCTTTGCTGAGACACAATGGTTTAGTGGCTGCGGTTTAAATCCCCTGCACTTCGTTTAGCAAAACTCTGATACATATAGAAGCCAGTAGGGGCACGGCATTGCCGTGCCCCTACCAACGTATTTGTATCATACTTAAAGTGAAACGGTATTACAACTATATGGGTGACTTAGGAACCCACATAAGCTTTGTAGGGGCGCAAGGCTTGCGCCCTTACGCCTCCTCATCAAATCGGGTGCGAAAGCCTCCATATTTTAGCCAATATTGTTTCAAATTGTGGCAGGGTGTATGTAAACTAGCTCTTGCCCTATACAGAATGACTTGACGATGATCGCCCATCCAAATTTTGTCAATTGGGTCAACCGAAATAACAGTGCCTCCTAAAGCTCCTACGCATTGGGAAAAACGCTCAATAGCACTATAATCTACGGTTTTAAAAACAAAGAAATTACCTGAACAAATTAAATGCCTACTGCGAATCCAGCACTGCATTTTTTTCTGCGCTTCTGGGGGTAGCATATTCGCTTTAATGGCCAGATTAGGCAGGGAAATATCATAGGATGTTTGGAACTTCATGGGCGAAACTCTCCCGTTTTTCAAACCGCAATGGTCCAAAGGTAGATCCCCAAATTTGCTGGTGTGTATTTACATCGATGCCTTTATCTAGGCTTACCCAAGTGGTTTGTGTGATTTCGACGTAACTATCAAGATAAGTCTGGCAGCCATTTTTCTCAATTAAGCATAAGTTTCCAGGTTCAACAGAGCCGATAAATCTATCTCCCTCTTGTTGAAAAATCATCGAGCAGTGATATCGGCGTTGGATACAATCTGGGGTGATGGTTCTCAGAATGCTTAACTCACGGGCTGCACCAGCATAAAAAAGGGCATTTTTTAAACTGTAGTTTTCGATATAAATCTGATCGCCTTGAGCGACTAAACGATGCACTCCCTGTCGATAAGGTCTCCACAAATCATAGTCATAAACTTGTTCTGAATAAAGCCCAATTCCAGAGAAGAACTCAAACGGTAACGGACGAAAGAAAATGTGAATATGGGCGTAATCTTTAGGATTTTCAAATGCCTGTTGATAATTACTGAAATCACCTGCCATCCAACGAGCCAAGGTGATTAAATTAGTCGATATTGTCTGTTCAATATGTGGTGGGGAAGAAGTCATAACTAGATGAGGATAAATAAACTATACAAAAATCAAACTTCAAAAGATGACTTTAACCTATGGCAGAAGTGTCTATAGACATAGCAAAACTCACGTAGTCAGTTCCTATTTAGACTGCACGCTCTGAGGTTTTATATATATGACTAGAAATGACTAGTGCTGTATTTTCGGCTCTAGGTTAATTCTGAATATCCTGGCGGATTTCTGAGGAAAATGAGGCTGTGACAACTCCTGAACCGGCACTGGTTTTAATTAGGGAAACCCGACAACGAACATTGGGGTTGACAAACCAAATTTTCTCCTCGGCGGCGGCGTGATCATAGGCGGTAATCAGCACGAATGTGCCGTCTTCTGTCAAGTAATAATCTCCAGCCGCTGCGATAGTTTCAGCATAACCTTGATCTCGCAGGAGTTTGCCGCGATGGGGATGAATTGGATCGGGGATGGGAACCAGGACGCAACTGCCTTTGATTTCATTGTCATCCCAGTCTGATTGACCTTCCCAACTCATCCGAAATGGGGAAACCACTGTCTGAGGATGAATGTTATAGGTTTTACACAAGTCAATCACAGCCGGATCATCATCTAGGAGAGAAACAATATCTATCTCAGACTTTACTGCTTCAAAGTGACTGAAGGCTAAATGATGGGCGCTGCGTTGCGATCGCCAACGCCCAATAGAATTTGCAACAAACTCCCTAATATCCATCAACTCTTGGGTTTCCGTTTTTAGCTATTTGCTGAGAATTTTCGGGCGATTTTTGGAAAAATTGCCTGCCTATTAAAAAAGTTAATTATCTTGGGTGGGCAATGCCCACCCTGTTAAACGTTACACAATTTCGGTAATGCTGACGATTTTGCCAGAAGTGCGATTAATCCGCTGAATTTGCGGGGTCATTTTACTAGCTGGGACAATGTATTCAGTATTACTGGTGCGGCGGGGGCTGTCGAATTTGGAACCTTTTACCACGATTTTGAACCGTTTTTCGGTGCCAGAACCAATCACAGTTGCCGAAGAGGCTTTAATGGCATTGGCGCTATTGGTCGCAACTACATAAAGTAATTGGGCAGCTTTGACTGAGCTGTCAATTTGAGCAGGGCCGCGATCAAGGGCAAACATCCGGTTGTAGCCCACTTGCTTGAAGTTGGCTGCGCTGCTTCTACCGCGATAGTAAGGCACTACGTTTTCGCCAAAGGCTGCTTGATATTCACTACTATCGATGTAGGAATCAATTTCAGCATCGTAGCCCTCGGCTACAGTGCGAACAATATGCTCGGAAACTTCTCTTTGATCCTGGGGTGCCCGACCAAGCAAATGTAGGAAGTTAAGTTCTACAAAACGGTAGGGAGCGCAGGATTGGAAGTAGCGGGCGCGATAAAAATCAGACTTAGCAACGGCGCGGACAAATTCCCGCACAGAGATGGAGCGATCGCATAATTGTGACTCTGCTGTCACCAACCGCTCACTCTCCATCACATGAGGGTTGCCTAACACTTGTTTGTAAACGGCACGGATGATAGTTTGAACTTCCTCTAAGCCACTAGCAGGCCATAGTTCAAGAATTGTCTGGGTGG
Organism: Gloeotrichia echinulata CP02; assembly: GCA_038087035.1. Classification (NCBI taxonomy): domain Bacteria; kingdom Bacillati; phylum Cyanobacteriota; class Cyanophyceae; order Nostocales; family Gloeotrichiaceae; genus Gloeotrichia; species Gloeotrichia echinulata. The sequence continues at coordinate 6,251,123 of CP051187.1, forward strand.
TCATTGAAATTTATAGCAACCGCCAAAGTGCTTAGGACATTAACTGATGATAAAACCTAGACACAATCAGACTTGTAACCCAGTCCCCAGCGATGCACTGAGCGGTCGTTGTGTCCCCAGTCCCCTGCTATACCTCCTCAATTTTGGTAAGTTTTCCACTGATCTAGACAGCAGTGATACTGGCAATCACACCGCCCTGCTGGTGAATCCGTTGATACTCTTGAGAGAGCTTCTCGTAAGGCACCAAAAAGACTTGGTTGGAACGGCGAAACTTGGAAATATTGTTGAAGGTTTTGGCTCGATAACCCGTGACTTCAATGCGGTAAACTTTACCACCTGCACTGGCATCAACTCCATGACGAGTACGCGAACCAGTGGGGGGTGTAGAGAATCTCGCCCCATCACTAGCAGGTGAAATTACTGCTGTAGGTGTGTTTTGAATTACTAATGCATTTAACTTGGGAGCTGTACCCGACAAGTCACCTTTCAGGCTGCTGCTAGAAGCACCCCGCACCAGTTGGAAGGTGTGGGTAAATTGCACCATGCTCGTACAAGCTTCTGTCTTGTAGCCCCGGATATAGGGAACAAAGTTTTCCCCAAAGGTATTTTGATACTCATCACTGTCGAGATAAGAATCGATCTCAGCTTCAAACCCTTGAGTATCGAGGATTGTACTGTGGGAGCGCATTTCTGACAAATCCAGGGGTGGACGACCCAGCAGATGGCGGAAGTTGAGTTCAATCGCCCGGTAACGCGCACAACTGGTGAAAAAGCGAGAACGATACAGTTCCGATTTAGCCACTGCTCTGACAAACTCGCGGACGCTCAATTCACCCCGCTTAAACTGGGATTCTGGCACAGCTAGCCGTTCACTTTCCATGACATAGGCATTGCCTAATACTTGCCGATACACTGCCCGAATAATTGTTTCTACTTCTTCTTGTGAGCGACCTGGCACCCACTCAACGGGAGGGGTTTCATCAAATAGGCTAACTCCCAGGCGTGAAGCTGGTCCAAATGGCATTAATTGTTTCTCCTGTTAACGAAAGTTAAAGAAAATTGTTTCAATTTGTAAATGAATTTCAGATTGATTACCCAGTCCAAGCAAATTACTGGATTAATTTGTTCCCAGCCAAATTCCCAGCTTCCATCAGGATGGAAGTTTTGATTGCCCAGATAATCAAGATTTTTAGGCGTTTTATACGCTTTGTTATGATCAATTCTCTTATGAGCGTGTAATTATGACCATCAAGATTTGTAAATCTTGATAAAATGAGAGCGTTTTGCACTCAATTTGCACAAACGATTTTCATGGAATAGGGTATGGGGGGCAAGTGGCGTCATGGGACATGGGGGAAAAGCCCAGTTATTCCGTAGTAAATACAAGCACCAGCACCGAGAACATAAACAAACCAAGTAAGAAAAAATCCCATCGCCCGACCGGGTGAATCAATTTTGGATTTTGGATTTTGGATTTTAGATTGACCCCATGCATGAATGCAGGGGCTTCAATGTAAGAAAGGGCAAAGGCTATTAGTCAATTTTGTTTTGAGGGATTTTTGGTAGTGTGAGCGTCTCGCTCACGCGGGCAAGATGCCCGCACTACAGTCCATCATTTTTATCTTGACAGAGTACTATGATGCCATTGATGCCAACAAAAAAGGTGGAAATAGGGATAGACATAGAAAGTTTTCACTCAAGCTTTAAGTGCGGGACAGATACTCCAAAACTCCAGATTCATCAGACCTTTTGCATAAAAAAATCAGAACCCCACCCCGCCAATGCTTCCGCAAATTCTCCCCTCCCCGCTTTCGCTTAGGGGCTGGGGGTGGGGTGTTAGGGGACTTTTGCAACAGATCTATATTATTAATTTTTTTAACATTAACTTGATCAAATTTGAAGTTTTGATAATTTGAGTAAAAAATAAAAATAGTCCTCTTGTAGATAGATGTAGGTGTCTAAACGTTTCTCTAAGCAGCTAAAGCAATCTGGCGCAAAAAAATCTCAACATCAACGACGCACTCACAAGCGTTTGATGCAAACTATATTTAAGAACGCCCATGATGCGATCGCCTTGATTAATGATCGCTTATATTTGGTAGATATGAATATTGCTGCTTGTGATTTACTAGGTCTGCCACGTCAGAAACTAAAAGGGCAAGCTTTATCTAATTTCATCACTGCGGAATTTGCTCGTCAACCAAACTCTGGGAGTTTTCCACCAAGACAATCATTAATGGGGGAATTGTTGGTTTCATCTTCTGGCCAGATGCAGCGAGAGATGGAGTATACCTTAACACCTAATGTCCTTCCCCACTGTCATCTGTTGCTATTGCGAGACAATAGTCAGCGCCGGGAATCAATGCAGGCGGAATTAAAACAGCAACAGCAGCGGGTGGAACTGTTTTCGGAAGTAACGCTGAAAATTCGCCAGTCCTTACAGATCAAGGAAATTCTGCATACCACCGTCACCGAAGTGCAACGGATTCTGCAAGCAGATCGCGTGCTAATTTATCACGTATTACCGGATGGTACAGGAAAAACCATCAGCGAATCGGTTTTACCAGATTATCCCACATTGATGGATCTGGAATTTCCCGAAGAAGTTTTTCCCCAGGAGTATCAACAATTATATGCTCAAGGAAGGGTGCGGGCGATCGCCAATGTACATGAAAAAGCAGCAGGGTTAGCAGATTGTTTGGTGGAATTTGTCGATCAATTCCAGATTAAAGCCAAATTAATTGTACCGATAGTGCAAAACCTCAATGCCCACTCCCAGAATCAGCTTTGGGGTTTGTTAATCGCCCACCAATGCGACAGCGTTCGCCATTGGGTAGATTTTGAGTTGGAATTGATGCAACAATTAGCGGATCAAATCAGTATTGCTTTATCTCAAGCCCAACTACTGGAACGCTTAGAAGAGGTTGTAGCATCTCGCACTGCAGAATTGCAAGAGGAAATTAATGTGCGGATGCAAGCAGAAGCGGCGTTGCGCCAGAGTGAGGAGCAATTGCGATTGATTACCAATGCGCTGCCAGTACTGATCGCTTATGTGGACGAGCAACAACAATATCGCTTTAATAATCAAGCATATCAGGATTGGCTGGGACAATCTCCTCAAGAAATTTATGGTTGCCATCTGCGTCAGGTTTGGGGAGAAGATTGCTACCAAAGAATGCAAGTTTATGTAAAAACAGCTTTATCTGGGCAAGCTATTAACTATGAAAATGATATTCTTTTAAAAGATGGGAGTTGGCGAGCGGTTGATGTAATTTACATTCCGCATTTAGATGAAGAGAAAATAGTCAAGGGATTTTTCGCTCTTAGCAGCGATATTAGCGATCGCAAAGCTATTGAACGGATGAAAGATGAATTCATTTCTATCATCAGCCATGAATTGCGGACTCCCCTCACTTCCTTGCACAGTGCCCTAAAAATTTTAGCTACAGGGCGATTGGGCAATCTTTCGAGCGAAGGACAGCAAATGCTAGGAATTGCCGATGACAGTACTGAACGCTTAGTGCGTTTAGTCAACAACGTCCTCGATTTACAGCGCATTGAGTCTGGCAAAGTCATCATGGAGTGCCAAGCCTGTAATGCTGCTAATTTGATGATCCAAGCAGCAGAGGCAATGCAAGCAATGGCACAGCAGCATGAAATAACTCTGGTCAAACAACCACAGGATATCTCAGTGTGGGCAGATGCAGATTATATTTTACAAGCTTTAACAAATTTACTCAGTAATGCCATCAAGTTTTCATCACCTGGCGGGACTGTTTGGCTAACAGTGGAACAAGAAAAAGGCTCCTCAAACCTCTCCAAAGAAGTGGTGTTTCGGGTGCGAGATGAAGGACAAGGTATTCCATCTGACCAACTCGAACGGATCTTTGAAAGGTTTCAACAAGTAGATTCGTCAGATTCCCGCAAAAAAGGTGGTACTGGTTTAGGGCTGACCATCTGTCGCAAAATTATTGAACAACACAACGGCAGAATTTGGGCAGAGAGTACTCCAGGATGTGGAAGCACCTTTGCATTCACATTACCTATTCTTGAGTGCGCCAATATCCAATGAGGGGGGATCTATGCATACGAAGCGGATTTTAATTATTGATGATGAAGAAACCATTCAAACCGTTGTGCAATTTGGCATCAAAATCGCAGCGGGATGGGAAGTTTTCACTGCTAGTTCTGGCTTTGAAGGCATCCAGACTGCCCAAACCAAAAAACCTGATGTGATTTTGTTGGATGTTATGATGCCAGATATGGATGGTATTGCTACCTTTAAAAAACTCCAATCTCATTCGGAAACAGAACAAATTCCGGTGATTATTTTAACCGCCAAAGCACAAACAGCGGAAAAGCGTCAGTTTAATGATTTGGGAGTTAGTGGTGTCATTACCAAACCCTTTAACTCTCTGGATCTACCGGAGCAAATTAGTAGAATTCTCCATTGGTAACCCCATCGATATTAAAGGTTGATGCCCTAAGCCGATCGCGTAGTTTGTGACTGAGGGGAATGAGTGCTGTATTTGCGGAAGCTGCCCAATCTGCTGCAAATCTTCATCGGTGAGATACCGTCCCTCATCATCAGCCGCCTGGAATAGCTGAATAGCCTCCGTTGGATGGGTATTTTGCCAAGTAGCAAAACTGACAATTCTGGCTTTTTGAATCAGTTCTCGAACTTTTTCACTCAATTGTGGCTCAGTCATGGTCAAAATTAATGAACTACCCCATCTTATACCGTTTCACTTTAAGTATGATACAAATACGTTGGTAGGGGCACGGCAATGCCGTGCCCCTACTGGCTTCTATATGTATCAGAGTTTTGGTGAAATGGTATTACTTCGTTGAAGATGGGGCTGTAACTTAATTTCAGAGTTGAAATTCTATGGATATTAGTCAAATCGAAACCGATCTGCAAAACTCGGATTTTCAATACCGCCTGAAGGCGATCTCTGCCCTGCAAGATTATCCGGCTGATGTCGCTGTTCCTTTACTCAACCGCCATATCCAAGACCCAGAGTTTCTGGTGCGAACCTTTGTTGCTAGGGAGTTGGGTAAGCAAAAAACCTCAGAATCTTTTGCTACCCTGTTGCAAATTATCAAGTTTGATAACACCCCCAATGTCCGTGCAGAAGCGTCTAATTCCCTATCTTTATTTGGCAAAATTTCTGCCTCTCATCTGGTGCAAACATTTTTGCGAGATGATCACTGGTTGGTACGTCGTAGTATTTTGGCAGCCTTAGTAGAAATGGATTGCCCGGAAGAAGTTCTAGAGGTTTGTCTTCTAGGATTAGCAGGTGAAGATGCCGCAGTCGAGGAAGCATGTGTAGATGCGCTGGGGTCCTTAGCGACTTCCCGTCAGTCTGAAGCAGCTTTGTCCCAACTCCTGAACCTGAAGAATTCTCAGTCTGAATATATCAGGGTCCGAGTTGCTTATGCCCTCAAGCACTTTCATACGAACGAAGCCAAAGAAGCCCTGGCGCAACTGAGACAGGATGCCGATTATCGGGTAGTGGCGGCGGCAATGGAAAATTTAATGTTATAGCTTTTCTAGGCTGGCGCGTGTGGTGCGACGGGTTAAAGCATGAGGTGTATCTAGCTCATGTGCAGGTTGGCTAAGGAGGCGCGATCGCATTTCCTCACTCAGTCCCTGAACATGGCTAAAATCTGCTCCGGCAATGCTTTCCAGTTGCTCAAACTCAACGCCAGTCAAGTCTGCTGCTCGCAAATCTGCTCCTGCTAAATTGGCTCCATTCAACCGAGCATTGCGTAAACATACTCCTGGCAACCAGGCTTTGCGGAAGTCTGCCTGACTGAGCCGCGCCCCTTGAAGATTAGCACGAGTTAGATCACCCCCCCCCAAATATGCTCCCAACATACTTGCTCCCTGCAAATCGGCATGACGCAAGTTGGCTGTATTCAGCTGGGCACCATTCAAATAGGCATTTGGCCCAATCGCCCCAGAGGATTTGTAATTAAACCCTTCGGGAAACAGGGTTTGGCTATCATATCTTGCTCCTAGCAGCTTGGTATCGGTCAAATTAGCTCCCCGCAAATCTGCGCCACTGAGATCGACTCTGTACAAACAAGCTGCCTGTAAATTGGCATCCCTCAAAATCGCTTGGCACAGATCCGCAGCCCGTAAATCAGCATTACTGAGATCCGCTGCACTGAGATCCGCTTTGCTCAGATTCGCACGAATCAAAGTGGCTTGATGCAAATTGGCTCTTTGCAGATCTAAATCGCTGAGGTTGAATTGGTAGAAATCTTTTTCTGTCAGAGCAAATCCTGCCTTGAGGATAGCCAAAACATCTTGGGGTGTCTTGTAAGTCTCCCTGCTGATCATGGGTTGAAATCGTGAGATTATTGTAGGGGTATTGTACCGCGATATATGTACAATCTTGACATCCTCACCACCCCAATACTGCTCGGTTAAGGAATTTCTTGGTTGAGGCAAGCTCTTGGAGCAGGGGGAGAAATGGAGGCTCTTGAAGAGTTTTGCCTCCCCTGCCTCCCCTGCCTCCCCTGCCTCCCCTGCCTCCCCTGCTTATCCGAGCAGTATTGCTCACCACCCTTGTTTTATTAGAGCAGCTATGCCTTTTGTAACACCAATGACCATGATGGAATTTTTCCGTAAGAGTGAAGGAGTCTGGTTTACCCAGCGCACGGTGCATCACTTTGATACGGTGGCGGATCAGTCGGGAGAATCAAAGCTTTATGTGGGCGTGATTACACTCGATGACCCACGGGTAAAAGCAGTCTGCGAATCCCAAGGCATTGATCCAGCTAGTTCCAAGGGAGGTGCTAGCTTTATGTGGCAAGAACACGACGATGATCGAGAACCCAATCCGGATCATGCTGCTGTATTAATTGATGTACCAGATGATGAGACTGGGCGATCGGGAAAATTGCTCCGCAACCAAGGCTATGTGGAAAAAATTCCCGTAGTTAGCCGTTACTGGTTTGGGCAAGATGGCATTTTAACCATCGATACCGAATATGAAACCAACCAGGGTCAGGAACGCTGCTGGTTTATGACTGATGATTTTCGGGTGCGTGTTAGTACAGTGCGGATGATGAATGGTGTGTATTTGATGACTTACTGTTCTGAACGACGCTATTTAACTGAGGCGAATTTAGCACAAATGGTGCAAGAGAATTTATCTAGAGCTTCTTCCATCACCTAGGGCTAACGTTAAGGATCGTTACTTTGTTTAATATATTCGAGACGGCGAATTTGGAAATCCCCTATTCTCTGGGATTAAGGCAAATTAGTCTCTAACTTTTATGTATAAGTGCTTCCTTGAGCATCTGAAACAATCGCTTTTGCAACGGTTTACATTAGAGAGTCGCCCAATTCCCCCAGGACTAGAGTATCAGGTGAGCGATCGCGGCAGAAATCCCGCCACAATTCAGAGCTGGTGCTATCAGTGCCCACAGTTACGGAAAATCCGCTATACATACATTGATGCAGGTGCAAGCGCCCAGATTCTCAATAGTGTAATTTATCCCAGTCATCACTATGATTTGCCCTTACTCGGCATTGACTTTCTGTCTTTCGGTCAAGTGAAAAACCTGATTGTGATGGATTTCCAGCCCTTATTTCAAGATGAAGCTTACTTGAGGAAGTACATCCACCAATTGCAAAAATTGCATGATAAGTATCCAGACTTGGCACAAGGCTTGGAAATGAAATTTTATGATGCTAATCAATACTTTTCCAAATATCTGTTATTTGCCAAAACCGATGCAGAAACAGTAAGAACGAGGGTATTTGAGGCATTCAAAGATTATTTGAATTTGTACTGGCAGATCCTAGACCAAGCCGAACCCCTAATCGACCATTCAGACATTAAAAGGGTTGTCAAAGCCCAAAAAGACTACGATCAATATAGTGCCGAGCGCGATCCTGCATCTGGTTTGTTCAGTAGTTATTTTGGACATGAATGGTCAGAGCGATTTTTGCATGAATTTTTGTTTGAGGACTCTGTGCCATTAGTAGCTAGTGGAGTCAAATAGTGATTTAACAACACGCGAAAGTCCCCACACTCAACGTACTCGCAGTGTGGGGATTGACGATTGACGTTCGCGCAGGGTGTCGTAGACAGGATTGCATCCATTCCCTTATCAACCTCTGGTGGATAAAGGTTCTCCGATTTGAGCAAACTTTTCAAGACGAATTTTGAATTTGGAGCGAAGTGACGTTGACTCTCTATCAGCCATTTTTAGATTACGCGATCGCGCTTTTGCACAAACGTTTGGATTTGCAACCTTATCCAATTCCTCAAGGCTTTGAATCGAAACAAGCAACCGTGGGTAAAGGCAAACATGAGCAAGAAGTCTTGACGACTAGCTACGCCTACCAAACTACCAAACTCCGACAAATTCGAGCCGCCCATGTACAGGGGGGTAACTCACTTCAGGTATTAAATTTTGTGATTTTCCCCCACCTGAATTATGATTTGCCGTTCTTTGGGGCAGATTTAGTTACCTTACCCGGAGGACACTTAATTGCTCTGGATATGCAACCACTCTTTCGGGATGATTTAGGCTATCAGAAGCATTATACCCAGCCTATCCTGCCAATTTTCCAGACACATCAGCAGCATCTGTCTTGGGGGGGCGACTTTCCCGAAGAAGCCCAACCCTTTTTCTCACCCGCCTTTCTCTGGACGCGCCCCCAGGAAACTGAGGTAGTAGAAACCCATGTGTTTGCAGCCTTTAAGGACTATCTGCAAGCCTACCTGGATTTTGTTGACCAGGCGCAACCCATAACCGATACCAAATATTTAGCAGAAATTGAACAGGCGCAGCTGCGTTATCTGCGCTATCGTGCAGAAAAAGACCCAGCCAGGGGAATGTTCACCCGTTTTTACGGTGCTGAGTGGACAGAAGAATATATCCACGGCTTTCTGTTCGATTTGGAAAGAATCCCCACGGGGCGAAAAAGTGTAATACACCGTTAATCTCAAAGTTGTCTGGTGAGTATTACACGGTATCAACTTTTCGCATTTGGCGCTCGGTTGGCTTAGTCCTACCAGGGAATCGCTTTCAGGGAGATCCTTTTGGATATTTTTTTATCTGGAAGTCCCTAAGCTTACAGATATTAGAGCAGAAAGCCCACCCCTTAAAACAGTGAACAGTGAACAGTGAACAGTTATCAAGGCGTATGGTGGGGGATTTAAATCAGTGAACAGTGAACAGTGAACAGTTATCAAGGCGTAACGATAAACACATCACTCTTGACTGATAACTGATAACTGTTAACTGTTAAAGGAGTGGGTTCGTCAATTTTAGCTAAATATTGAGTGAATAAATTTTAAGAAATGCTAATTTAGTTTGTGTAACAAAAAGTTTTGATAATTTTTTGGATAGAAAAGCTCCATCTTTAGTATATTAGCTAACACTTGTAGAAATCCCAATTAGGTTGTGAAAAATATCAACCGTCAACGGTCAACAGTCAACAGGCTGTATGGAGTTTACCAAATCATTTAGGACTGCTACAGCAGTCATGCAAGTTTAAAAACACAAAAATATTGGCAATGGAGGCTTTATTTTGGTAATAAACATTGGATTTGACTTACTGTCTAAATTGATTCAGATGGAGCTTTGGATATTCCTTGTAGGGCTGATGTCTACTATATTTTTTCTGATGTTCAAAAAGAAAATCAATATTCGCGAAATATTGTTTGATCGGGGAAGCAGTCAGGCTTATAACCCGGAAAAATTTCAACTATTGCTCCTGAGTGTGATCTTTGTGGTTGTTTACTTGATGCAAGTGAGACATAACCTCAATGAGTGCAAATTTTCCAGCCTTTCATGTAGCCTACCAGAAGTGCGATCAGAATATCTTTTCATCTTAGGAGGAAGCAACTTTGTCTACCTGTGGGGCAAGTTTACTTCAATGATTAAACAACGGAGATCAGAGCGTGCTTAACATGAATACTGGGTTCACTATTCTGGCCTTTGTTATTGGTTTACTCCTGACAATTTTTGTTGCAGTTTTAGAAGTCTTTATCCTGATATTTATTTGGGATGGAACCTGGAATGCAAATAAGAATCCAAAACGAGGAATTAATTTGGAAAAGTTGATAAGTGAAAGTTCAGGTGAAGCCAGCCTAGCACGCTTTCAACTGTTGATCTTCACCTTCGTTATTTCCATGAGCCTAGTTTTAATTATCACCGGCTCCAGTCCACCTAAATTTCCAGCCACCATTCCCGATCAAATTCTCGGTTTATTGGGTATCAGCAGCACTTCCTACGTGATTGGTAAAGCCCTCCAGTCCCAAGTTAAAGTCCCTACCCCAGAACCATCGAATATAGTTGTGGCGTCACCACCACCAGAAACACCACCATCCTCTGATTCACCGTTGTAGGACTTCCAAAACATAATTCATCCAATCTGGTGGTGCGGGCGTCTCACAAGCTTTGCATTTTGGACGGGCGAGACGCCCACCCCACAAGAAATTATTGGACTTATTGCAAAAGTCTCCTAATACCCCACCCCCACCGTTTTTTTGATTTATTTGTCAGTCCCTAAATCCATCAAATTGGCTAGTTTATAAACAATTCGCGCCCCAACATTACCATCCCATTCAGCATCACCAACTTCACAAAGATCAAAGCCAATAATTTGGCGTCCACTATTCACCAATTCTCGAAATAAACAAAATGTTTGCTCCAATTCCAGCCCACCGGGAACAGGTGTACCTGTATTTGGACAAAGTTTTGGATCTAAACCATCCACATCAAAACTAATATGAACGTATTCCGGTAAATGACTGATAATTTCTCGACACAAATCAATCCAAGTCGTTCCTGAATAAAGCGTTTGTTTGATGGCTGGGTCGTAATAAGCTACAATTCGACCCTGAGATTGGTTAATGATTTCTACTTCATCATAACAAATATCGCGTAAGCCTACCTGCACTAACTTAGAAATTTGCGGTATTTTCATAGCATTAAACATGATGGACGCATGGGAAAATTCAAATCCTTCATAGGCGTCGCGTAAATCTGCATGGGCGTCAATATGCAAAATGCCATAATTTGCATAATTAGCTGCTAATGCTTGGAAATATCCTAATGGGGAACTGTGATCCCCACCAATCACTGCAACTCGCTTACCATTGTTAATTGCTTGTTGAGACTGTGCAAACAACCATTGATTAACCTGTTGACAAGCCTGATTAATTTCTGTTAGAACAGGTGTTAAATCTGGTGTATCTGTTAGTGGTTTACCTTGCGATAATCGTTGAATAATTTTGGCGGCTTGCTGACGATAGTATTTGTTCTTATCTACAATATCCTGGGGAATTTCTACCATGAAAATTCCCTGTTTCCAGCCATCAGGATTATCAAAATCGAACAAATCTAGTTGAGTCGAAGCGTCTAGAATCTGCTGTGGTCCGTTTGCTGTACCTTCACCATAGGAAACAGTCACTTCCCAGGGTACACCAAAGACAATTAGGTTTGCAGATTCATAATCAAATGGTAAAGCCAAGAGATTACCATTTATTTGGGCTACACCGCTGGGATTATAGTCTTGGAGTTGATTACTCATTGATTATTTTCTGGATTTAGGGGGGTAGACAGCAGGCCACTTGGTGGACTTCTGGATTGTAGCGGAAAATATTCTATTCTTGACACCTTGGTGACATCTCCTACACTTCTGCTTCGCAGTAAGCGTAGGCTTCCAAGACAATCCGGCTATCGCTAACGTCTATGCATTTACAACAAACGTGTTGACTTTCTCTATGAATGAGTTCACGTTGACGATAAACGTCTATGCATTTTTAGAATATGTGTGATCAAAAAAGGTTAGCAAATGCCAGATAATGTATAATTTAAATTCAGTGCTTTCTCACCCCGTAGGCATGATTGGCGATCGCTTTGTAAAATAAGGCTGAAAATATGGTTGATCTAGATGCTGAAGACCGCAAACAATTGATAACTCTTCTTAAAGATATACCAGAACTAGCTACAGAGCGATCGCGTCAGCAAATTTTGGAGCTAGCAGATTTAAAACAGTTGTTACCAATGATTGACCTTTCTGGAGCGTCCTTTATTGCAGTTAGTGAGATAGTCAGCTATTTATCTAAATATGGGCGTTTAACTTATGAACACGAAGCATTAGGACGTTTCTTAAATACTGTCAAAGGCCATGTGGGAGTACAGCAGATCGAACCTTCCGCCAGATATAGCGGTATACAGACCTGACTCGATCAACCATCGCCAAGATGTAGTCATTTCTGGAGATAATTTCTGTGCATGAATAATTTCGCCCAGCCAAGATGCAATAATCAGTTCAAGACTTTGACGACTGATTCGATCAGCACTCACCCCAGCTTTTTCCAAGTAGGGCTGAAGAATAGGACGTGCATCTATAATGTAATCTGGGTTAAACCCTGCCAGACCAATCTACCAAGTTATTACGGTAATTACACTATATATCAACCTGTATTTTTAGGTTAGAATAGCTATAGGAATCATATTTGATTTATGAAAAAATCTAAGTATCTGTAGGGTGGGCAATGCCCACTAAAACCTGGATGTGGTGGGCATTGCCCACCCTACGTATATTTCAAAAATCAAATATTAGTGCTATAAAATAAGTAAATATTTCAAGATTATCAAGCAATTTATGGTTTCTAGTATTACAAGCACCATCCCTGATACACCATATAAATTACTCAAATCTTACTTCAAAATAAAATCACTCAATGAGTGGTAATAGCGACCCCAATGCATACGCTAAAGTATTAAATACCAGAATGTGGAAGACTAAAGGTTCCCGTTTCAATGCTGCTCGGCGACTAAATAATAAGTATCAATTTTCACTTAGCAGTATTTCAATACTATCTATATACGGTATTGCAATTCCACTTATTCAAGGAATTGTTAAAAATCCACAATGCCAAAAAATAAATGATATATACAATGCTATTTCTTTAATTTTATCTGTTTTTACTTTGGTTATTAGTCTTTTGGAGGGGGCAAAAAATTATCAAATCAGAGCAGAAAAGCTTTATCACAACGCAGTAAAAATATCTGGTTTAGAGAGAGAGCTTGAATACTTGATGATAAGTCAATCAGGAGATGCAGATTTTCTTCATAAGTTGGGTAATGTATCAGATAGGTATGAAGCGTTAATTAAAGAATGCCCTGAGAATCATAGTGCAGAAGACTACACTTTGTTCATGGCGCAAAACAGAAAAGATTTTGATATAAGTCGGCTTACCGAATTATACATTAGAATAAAGCTGGTTGTTATGGATTACTGGCTATATATCTTTGTTTTAGGAATACCTCCTATTCTATTCCTATTGTATTCATCATGTTAATTATTGTGTGTTTGCCTCTGACAATAAATTAATTTGTTGCTCATCAAAACGGCGTTTCCACTCTTAAATGCACCCTTTCCCCCAACTACAGTTTCAGTTGGGACTGAATGAAAGCATAGCCGTGATAAAATCGAGGTATCATTCTGCAATTGAATTTATTCAGAGCATCAACAATATCAGGACTGTCGAAATCTTTAGAGTTACGGTTAAGGAAACATGCTGCTACAGGACGATGCTGACGCAGATGAGAAATAACTGATGTATAGACAAGAGCATCTTGTGGACTCAAATCGTAAGGGTCTTCATATGTTGCGGCTTCAGTGAGTATGTCATTAGTTAGAGCAATTACTTCCGCACAATTTAAGATCTGATGTCGATATTGTCGAAAGCGTTGCTGTTCTTCCTCGTTGCTCTGAATTAGCAAGCTGGCAATATCTTGAATGCTACTGATACGATTTTCATAGAATTCTGTACGTGAAAGCTGACGTATTTCAGCATCCAGCGCCTGTTGGAGTTGCTTACGGTTTTTTGCTTGACGACTTAATTTTTCATGTGGTTCAGCTAAACTATATGCTGGTATAACCAGTTGTACACTCCCTACTTCACAAAGTTGCAAAATTTGTTCGCAACTTGCAAATTGCTCTTGCTGAAACGCGAGTTCTAAAACAAAATTACTTTCAACGTAAATCTTCACGCAGCAGCCTCGTAATCGAACCTTCCGCCAGATATAGCGGTATACAGACCTGACTCGATCAACCATCGCCAAGATGTAGTCATTTCTGGAGATAATTTCTGTGCATGAATAATTTCGCCCAGCCAAGATGCAATAATCAGTTCAAGACTTTGACCACTGATTCGATCAGCACTCACCCCAGCTTTTTCTAAGTAGGGCTGAAGAATAGGACGTGCATCTATAATGTAATTTGGTTCGCTTTCATCTAGTCGCACATGAGCATCAGTCCACAAATAGAATCGATCAGGAAAAGCCATTAGGAAATAAGGCGCTGTGGGAAATATACCGTGGGCGAGGATATTACGTCGCAATTGGGTCGCCCACTGTGGTGAAGCATTGAATTTATTCTTGATCTCAACGACAAGAGTCAATTGACTATCGCGATTATAGACTGCTAAATCCCAATAGGCAGGCATATATCAAGGGGTTTTCTCATGAGTTCTCTTAACTATTCTGACGCAAAATGCTGCAACATTATCAAAACGGCGTTTTCACCCTTAAATGCACCCTTTCCCCCAACTGCGGATGCTCAAACTGCAATTCCCTGGCGTGCAAATGTAACCGACTCACCACAGCACTACATCCATAAAGGCGATCGCCTAAAATTGTCACTCCCAGTCCTCGCGCATCCGCAGCATGAACCCGCAGTTGATGGGTGCGTCCTGTTAGCGGGATAAATTCTACACGAGTGTAATTTCCCTCTCTCGCCATCACGCGAAACTGTGTCAAACTGGGTTTACCTCGCTGTTCATCAACTTGCTGATAAGGGCGATTTTGGGGGTCTGTCCATAGTGGTAGTTCAATTACACCTGCATCGGCTGTTACAGAGCCGGAAAGTATCGCTTCATAAACCTTGTACACCTGTCGTCTCTGAAACTGCTGACTTAGTTGACGATAAGTTTCGGTATCGCGAGTCAGTAATAAAATACCCGAAGTTTGCTGATCTAAACGATGTACAGTGTTTATTATTATATCATCAGTTAACAAACAACGCAAGCGACTCAGAACACTATCTTGGGTGTCACGATAACGACCAGGTACAGATAGTAACCCTGGGGGTTTATTCACAGCAATTAGCCATTCATCTTCATAAATAATCGGTAGTTCTGGGGGATTGGCGATTAGGGATTGGGAATTGGAGGGAGATGAAACGTTATTCTCCCTCATCCCCAGTCCCCGCAACAGAAACCCCATCAATGGCTGACAGCGTTCAGCACAGGCGCCGTAGAATTGACCATGAATTTTTTCCTCTGAGGATGCTCCCCACCAAAACTCTGCCATTGCTAGGGGTTTGAGTTGATGTGTGGCGGCATAATGTAGTAGTTTTGGAGCGCAACAGTCTCCTGTACCAGTGGGCGCTCCTGTTGGCATCAATTGCTGTAAAGATAGAGATTGCCCGGAAAAATTAGTTAAGCTATAAGCAGCGTGCATCTGCGCTTGCAGTTGACGGGACAGTTGTTTACGCCTTTGTTTGAGTTCACTAATCCGCATATCGGCTGCGGTAATTACTTCTTTTAGCGGTTGTAAAACTTCATTTTGCAGGCGTTTGAGTTGTTTTAGCTCTATTTTCTGCATCCGGCTTTCTTGATCGAGTTGTTCCAGCGCTATAGTCAGTGCTGCTGGTGAAAGCGTGGCTGTGTATGTCAGGCGTGTTTGCTGTCGTTGATGTTTGCAATCTCGATGGCGATCGCTCATAATTTGTAACTGCTGCTGAAACTGGGCTAACTTCGTTTCGTATTTTTGGCGATCGCTCAGTTGCTTGAGGGTAATCAGTTCTTGCTTAATCTCATCCAATTGCGCCAATGTGTGGGCTTCCTCTAGGGCTACTTCCTCCCTTCCCGGAATTGGCGGTACCCAACTATCAACTATACTGCAACCATTCAGCAGACCGGAGAAGGCTTTGAGTACCCCTTGTTCGCCAGTCGGTAATTCAACTAGCAATACCCCATACATTTTACCTTCACGAGCATAAAGATCATTAGTGGACAGGAATTGCATTAAACTATGTGCGATCGCTTCCACTATTGGAGTGCGAGGAAGTTTTAGTATTTTACCTGTTTGCGGACAACGCCCTTGATAGTCATAGCTGGGGGGTGAAGCCTGGACTGTATAGTTAGAGTCGATGAAATCTGAAAGCGCGTGCAAAACCACCATATCCTGATTGCAAATTTGGCTGATATTATTTATGTAGGAAACATTCCACACCCCTATGATGAGTGGTAGAGTACTTATATGGGAGCAAAATTTAGCAAGTAAGCCATGCAGACCATTAATGACATTGGCACGCTGATTGTCAGGACACCAGAAACCTGCGGTGGTCGTCTCCGCATCGTCAGCACCCGTATTACGGTACAATACATTGTAAATGAGATCAAAGCAGGTGTCACGCCTGAAGAAATCCTAGAAGATAAACCACACCTGACGCTTGCAGGGATTTATAGCGCTTTGGCCTACTATTTTGCTAACAAAGAAGCGCTAGATGCCCAATTTGCTGCCTATGATGAAGAATGTCGGCGCTTGGAAGCCCAGTATAAAGCAAGAAATCAATTGTGAGCCGAATTCGCTTGTACTTGGATGAAGATACAATTAAAGGAGCGCTGATACAAGCACTGCGAAATGCAGATTTAGATGTCGTTACAGTTGCCGAGGCTGGCAGATTAGGCTATCCCGATGAAGAACAATTAATTTGGGCAACAGAGCAAGAGCGAGTGATCTACAGTTTTAATATTGGAGATTTTTGTCGCTTGCACAGTGACTTTATGGCTCAAGAAAGAAGTCATGCTGGTATCGTTCTAGCCCCACAACAGCAATACTCTGTTGGACAGCAGTTACGCGGTTTGCTTAAATTAGCTGCTGATCAATCAGCACAGAAGATGGCGAACGAACTGGTTTTTCTGAATACTTATGTTGAGAAAATTATATAACAGATTCAAAGCAATGACGGAACAGACGAGCAAAATCACTGGTTTTCACGCTCATGTCTACTACGATACCGAGAGTCGTGATATCGCTGTCCGTATACGCGAAGAATTGGGCGCTAGATTTGATGTGCAGCTTGGGCGCTGGCGTGATGAACCGGTCGGACCGCACCCACAGGCGATGTATCAAGTTGCTTTCTTACCGAATCAGTTTGATCAAGTCATCCCCTGGTTAATGCTCAATCATCAGGGGTTGGATGTTCTTATCCACCCAAATACGGAGGATGCTGTAGCAGACCACACAGATCATGCCTTGTGGCTGGGAAACAAGCTAGATCTCAATGTCGAGGTTCTGCGACGAATTACCACAAGTTGATTTATCGTACCGGAAAATTAGGGTTTTTGGCGTCGTTCAATCATCCATCTGTAGGGACGCCAGGCTTTGCGCCTATTGTTCTAACATGTGGAAAAATCGGGTAAAATAATCGGGAAATGTCTTGGCTGTACAACCAGGGTCTTTAATCACAATCCCTGGCGCCCGCAAGCCGGTGACAGCAAATGCCATTGCCATGCGATGATCATGATAGGTTTCAATTGCCGCAGGAGCGATCGCACTTGGTTCAATCCGCAAACCGTCGGCAAATTCTTCTACCTTGACTCCCAACCGTTGTAACTCTGTCACCACAGCTTTAATCCGTTCGGTTTCTTTATAACGAATATGTTCGACATTGCGAATGGTGACTGGTGAACTAGCAAATGGGGCGATCGCTCCTAATGTTTGCACCAAATCTGACATATCATTCATATCAATGTCGATGCCCTGTAATTGCTGCGGTCCTCTAACTACAGTATAATTATCGCCGTGTTCAATCTGGCAACCCATCTGTTCTAATACATTCAGCCACAGAATATCTCCTTGACAGGATTCTTTGGTCAAATGATTCACCCGCACCCTTCCACCTGTAACGGCGGCGGCGGCAAAAAAATAAGAGGCATTCGAGGCATCTGGTTCTATGGTATAATGTCTACCTTGGTAACGCTGACCCGCTTTGATTTTAAATTGATTCTCGGCAGTTTCTATTACTTCTACGCCAAAATCTGCCATGAGGCGAGAGGTCATTTTGACATAAGATTGAGAAACCAGTGTACCCTCAACCTCAATGATGGTGTCCTGTTGAGCATAAGGCGCAATCATCAACAATGCCGACAGTTGTTGACTGGTTTGGTTGGCTTTCAAACGAAAATGTCCGCCGCTAAATTGCTGACTGTAGATAGTGTAGGGCATAAAACCAGGGTTGCCCTCAAAATTAATCTTTGCTCCCCCCGTTTCCAGTACCGTCAGCAAATCCCCCATCGGTCTTTCCCGCATCCGAGGAACCCCATCTAGGCGATATTCACCATTCCCTAATCCCACCAGCGCCGAAATAAACCGAGCTGCGGTACCTGCTAAACCTACAAATAAATCTGCTTGTGTAGCCGGAATTTCCCCCCCTCTTCCCGCAACGTGAATCCTCGCCAAATCAGAATTTAGCTCAATGGGAATGCCTAATTGCTCTACGCATTTGGCAAAATACTGACTGTCTTCACTAAATAAGGCGTTTTCTAATAGGGAATCTCCAAGTGCCAATGCAGCCACGAGTAATGCCCGATTGGTAATACTTTTAGAACCAGGAATCTCTACGGTGGCATCGACTGGGCGATTTAGAGCAGGGATGGCAATAGTATCCACATTAAACCTCACAGGGCATACATTACAAATAATATCAGGACTTAAGCAACAGACTTATTTTTTAACTCGAAGTCCCCCATAGGCATTTTTAGTCGTGATTGCACAATTAATGCTGACTTAGGCAAAAATATATATTGACAAACAAGTATTAAGGATTGTATCGTTAAAAAAACGAGCGTTCGATATAAATATTCCGAGATATGCCAAAGATTGTTGATCATGAACAATACCGCAAAGAACTGCTCGGCAAATGCTTTGATTTATTTGCCCAAAAAGGCTATGCTGCCATTACCATGCGGCAAATTGCTGAGTGTTTAGGGGTTTCTACGGGAACTCTATATCACTACTTTTCTAGCAAACAAGCTTTGTTTGAGCAATTAGTGGAAGAGATGTGTCAACAGGATATAAGTGCAGCATTGGCGGAATTGGGAGAACGGAAAACACCACAAGAGGCGATGGAAGTTCTAGGAAAATATTTGGTGAAAAATGAGGATTATTTTATTAAGTGGACTTATCTGGTAGTTGATTTTTGCCAATATCAAGATTCTCAAGAAATATCGGGAAAGCATGTATTTAGGCGTGTAATTCAGCGATATCAGCAGGTGATTTGTGATTTTTTAGGGATTGAAGATTTGGTATTAGCCTCCTTGGTATTGAGCCTTGTAGATGGTTTATTTTTAGGAAGATTACAGGGAAATGAAATGATTAATATTCCTGAACAATGCAATCTGCTGGGAAGGATATTGACGGCTTATTTGCACAAAGTTTCATAAAAAAACAAAATAGAGGGGTAAAAATGACTAACAGACTGTTATTTAAACCAAAAAATCAACAATTAATTGCATTAGTAATTGGTGCTACTGTAATTACAGGTGGAATTGTCGTTTATGCTATATCTCAGTTTGGACAAGTTGGTAAAACTTCCTCATCAGAGACTGTAGCAGCGGCGCCAATTAGCGAAAAAGTGACAGCATTAGGAAGACTACAACCAGAAGCAGAGGTAATTAGCCTGTCTGCACCTTTGGCTTTAGACGGCGATCGCATTGCCGAAATTTTAATCAAAGAAGGCGATCGCGTCAAAGACGGACAAGTTGTCGCCATTTTAGACTCACGCGATCGCTTGCAAACTGCCGTACTCCAGGCACAAAAACAAGTTAAACTGGCTCAAGCGAAACTCGCGCAAGTTAAAGCTGGTGCGAAAACTGGCGAAATTCAAGCACAGCAAGCAACCATTGAACGCTTACAAGCCCAATCCCAAGGAGATAGAAAAGAGCAAGAACAAGCGATCGCGCGCCTGCAAGCCCAATGGCAAGGTGATAGAATTGCTCAAGAGGCGACAATTAGAAAGCTAGAAGCAGAACTCAGCAATGCCGAAGCCGAATATCAACGCTATCAGCAACTATCGAAACAAGGAGCAATTTCTAATTCTTTATTTGACAATAAACGCTTAAGTTGGGAAACCTCCATTCAGCAACTCAACGAAGCCAAAGCAGTTCTCAACCGCATTAACGACACTGCTAACAAGCAAATAGCCGAAGCCAAAGTAGGACTCAAGCGCATTAACACCACTGGTAACAAGGAAGTAAACGTTGCTCAAGCCACCCTTAAAAGTATAGCAGAAGTCCGACCGGTGGATGTACAGATAGCGCAAACAGAAGTGGAAAATGCGATCGCCTCTCTCAAACGTGCCCAAACTGAATTAGCAGCAGCTTACATCAAAGCTCCTACCAAGGGTCAAATCCTGAAAATTCATAAACGAGCGGGAGAAAAAATTGGTGATGCTGGCGTTGCAGACTTGGCACAAAATGACCAAATGATTGCCGTAGCCGAAGTTTATCAAACTGATATCGCTAAAGTCAAACTGGGACAACAAGCGGTGATTACCAGTCAGGGATTTACTGGTGAACTGCGCGGTACCGTTTCCTTAATTGGCTTACAGGTGAACCGACAAAACGTTTTTAGCAACCAGCCAGGAGAAAATCTTGATAGCCGAGTTGTTGAGGTAAAAATTCATCTCAATGCTGAAGATAGCACGCGTGTTGCTGGGTTGACTAACTTACAGGTACAGATAGCAATTAACAATTAGTAATCGGCCACAAAGCGCCTAATTAGCTTATGAAAAGTACACCAACTCATAACAGGCACTCAACCCATAAATTACTAATTACGAATTACGAATTACCATGAGGATAACGGATATTTAGGATATATTGAGGTATGATAAAATGATTGGTAAAATGTTTCGGAAAACACCGCTAGCATGGCGGCAGTTAATGAAAGAAAAAACCCGGCTGGCGATAGCAGTTGCAGGTATTACCTTTGCTGACATGCTGATGTTTATTCAGTTGGGATTTGAAAGTGCGCTATTTGATGCAGCTATTAAACCCCATCGCAATTTAGAGGCTGATTTAGTTTTAATTAATCCGCAATTTCAAACCCTGTTCTCAGTCAAAAGTTTTTCTAGAGAACGATTATATCAAGCATTAGCTTATGACGGTGTACAGTCAGTGAATTCAGTTTACATTAGTACTGGACAGTGGCGAAATCCCGAAACCCGTCTAGAAAGAGCTATTTTGGTTTGGGGTGTCGATCCAGCAAAACCTCCGTTTAAATCAGCCGACATCAAAGAAAACAGTTATCAACTCAAACAATTGTATCAAGTTCTATTTGATCAAGCCGGTCGTCCAGAATATGGTGCTGTTGGCGATATCTTGCAGAAAACAGGCTTCTTTGAGACAGAACTGAATAGTAAAGCAATTAAAGTTAAAGGCTTGTTTACTGATGGTGCTTCCTTTGCTGCGGATGGAAATGTTATTACCAGTGATTCGACCTTTTTACAACTATTTCCCACCCGTAAACCAGAGCAAATTGAAGTGGGATTGCTGACACTCAAACCGGGTGTAGATCCTGAAAAAGTGCGATCGCAACTAAGCAAAGCACTACCCAAAGATGTCATAGTTCTCACCCCAGAAGGGTTTGCTCAAATCGAGAAAAAATACTGGGAAACTGGTACTGCTATTGGGTTCATTTTCGGTTTAGGTACAGCAGTCGGGTTCATTGTCGGTATTGTCATTGTCTACCAAATCCTGTATTCTGATGTTTCCGAACATATGCCAGAATACGCCACCCTCAAAGCAATGGGTTATGGCGATAACTATCTACTAGGAGTCTTGTTACAAGAAGCATTGCTTTTAGCTGTGTTAGGTTATATACCAGCATTTTTACTTTCTATTGGGCTATATAATCTCACCGCCACTGCGACACTGCTGCCCATATTTATGAAAACAGAAAGAGCAATATATGTTTTAAATTTAACAATTATTATGTGTAGTTTTTCAGGGGCGATCGCCATGAGAAAGCTACGTTCCGCCGACCCCGCAGATGTTTTTTAATTTTGAATTATCTGATCATAGGAAAGCCAAATTCAAACTATTAAAATCCCATGTTTATAGAATCTACACCTGTAATTTCTGTTGCCAATATTAACCATTATTTTGGTCAAGGTTCCCTGCGTAAACAAGCATTATTCAATATTAATTTGGAGATTAATGCTGGTGAGATTGTGATTATGACAGGTCCATCAGGTTCAGGAAAAACTACGCTGTTGACTCTCATGGGTGGACTACGTTCAGCCCAAGAAGGTAGTTTGAAAATTTTAGGAGAGGAAATTTGTGGTGCTAGCAAGCGACAATTAACCCAGTTACGTCGCCAGATTGGTTATATTTTTCAAGCCCATAATCTGATGACATTTTTAACAGCCAAAGAAAACGTCAGAATGTCCTTAGAGTTACATGAACAATATCTGAATCAGGATATGAACAAAAAAGCAATCGCCATGCTAGAAACTGTTGGTTTGGGTGATCGAGTAAATTACTACGCCGAAAACTTATCAGGGGGACAAAAACAACGAGTAGCGATTGCTCGGGCTTTAGTCAGCCATCCTAAAATTGTCTTAGCAGACGAACCCACAGCCGCACTAGACAAAAAATCTGGGCGCGATGTGGTAGAATTAATGCAGCGGCTAGCGAAAGAACAAGGTTGTACAATATTGCTCGTCACCCATGACAACCGCATCCTCGACATTGCCGATCGCATCATATATATGGAAGACGGACAACTAAAAAGCAATGGTGTAGATGTTACGGCGAAAATCAATTAAAAAAAGGGCGTTGCATAATTGCGGGATGAAATCGTTAAATTCAACTTTGAAAACTCTTCCTCTTCCCTACGGGACGCTCCGCGAATGCGCCTTCCCTACGGGACGCTCCGCGAATGCGCCTTCTCTGCGTTCGCGTAGCGTGTCGAAGACAGACGCTCCGCGAATGCGTGAGACAAAAATCATCCCATCAATCAGCAACGCCGCTTTAGACAGTGTATCAGGATATTTTTGTTACCTCCCACCAAGCAAAATTACCGTAGAATCTGCAGCCCGGCCAAATTCCTCTGGTGCATATTGCAGATGGGCTTGGGACCCTGGCCAGAAAAATGTCCCAGGAGTAACGGAACGTACTAAGTAGTTGAGGCTATACACTCCTGCTTCCAGGTGGTCGGCGTAGGCGACGGTGCGATCGCGGTAGATTGTTTTATATCCTAGTTCCCAACTGTCGGCTTGGGCTTGTAATGCCGCGGTTGTAGTCTCAAAGCTGGCATCTACTGCTTCTAAACCGGCGGCTAAGGGGTCACTAATTACCACATGCTCTACCGGATGGTCAACTATAAGTTCTAATTTCACATTGTACACCTCCCCTGTCTGTAATGTCAAGGGGTTATTCCCAACTCCCAAACCAAATTTTTGCAGAATCTTCGCTTCACCGACTTTTTCGAGTTCGCGGGTGATGCGTAAACCGTTAAATTTGCCTGGTTGATTCCCCTGCAGGCGATAATTGTAAGCGGCTAGATAATGTAATTTGCCTTTACCTGATTTTTTGATCGTCAAATTATGGCGTCCACGGGGTAATTTCTCCATCGGCACGTTTATTTGTAAACTGGGATGGCGGGAATCTGCAAATTTATTTTCAGCGAGTTTTTGACCGGCTAATTCGACTGTGGCGATCAAGTTGGGGGGTGTGGGTTGCAATTGGCTATATTCTACCAAGGCTGTGAGTGCTTGGGCATTGTTATAACTAGTTTGCCATGTGCCGTCTCTTCTTAGGGCGAGGAGACTGCGGAATAATTTATCGATAATTTCTGGTTGGGCTTTTTGGGCGATAAATAGGCGTAAAGCTTGGGCTTGGGTTGCGGTATTGGAACTCATCCATCCCCAACTTTGGGGTAAACTGATAACGGCGGTGCGTCCAGTTTCATAGATATTTTTTTGCACCTGGGTCAAGATTTCTTGGGCTTCTTTTTCCCATTCTGTAAATTGGGAGAGGTATCGCGCTAGTTTTATTTGGGTGACGATATCAAAGGCGTTGCGTTGTTGATAAATATCTGTGAGGAAGCTGTTGCGTTTGTCGCCTAGTTTTGCTAAACCGATCAGGGCGTTAAGTTGGAGTTGATTTTTACAGAGTTTTTGTTTGCAGAAGTCGTATTCTCCGGGGTTCGCCAAAACTTTTTGTAAGTAATTTTTTAGGCGAGATAGCATGAGAGAATCGACTAAACCGGGAAAGGCTTGATTAGCTTTGGCTAAAGATTCCGCTGCGTAGGAAGAAATCCAAGGGTCTGATTTTTGTTGTCCGGGGAAAGCTGCGAAACCACCATCTGTCAGTTGGAGTTTTTCGAGGGTTTCTATTGCTTGATTGGTAATTTTCCCTAGTCCCCAGTCCTCGGTCCCCAGTCCCAAGATTTGTAAATTTGCGGCTATGATCAGTTGACTGGCTGCAGGTTCTGTAAATGGTAATTCATCATCGCCAAAAACTTGCTTTGCGCTTTGTTTAATTTCGGGAATCAAGGTAGTCGCGAGTTGAATATCTAAACCTCCCATTTTCGGGAAGATATTTTTCTCGACATTGAGGGGAATTTTTACTTGATTTTCGGTAACGCCAGTTTCTACGACTTGTTCTGTAATTTCCAGGGGCTTAATTTCTAACGGAACTTCAAAGCGATCGCCTGTATTATTTAACTGAGTGGTAAAGCGAATTTTGGCGTCACCGACAGTATCAGCTAACATGGGAAAGCGATAAGCTTGGGTTGAAGTTTCCGCTTTGGTGGAGAGATTGGGGTTTAGTTCTACAAACTTGAGGGTACCGCTAACTTCACCATTAATTTTCAGAGTTCCAGAACTTCCCGTGTTGTTGGTGACAGATAAACCGGCGTCGAGGCGATCGCCTATCCGGGCAAATTGTGGGAAGATGGGATTAGTTACGAGTGGTTTGGTGCTGATCAAGGTGGTTTCGCCATTCCCAAAACGGAGATTTCCATCAGTAGCGACTACCATCACTCGCCATGTGGTTAAGTCGTCGGGTAATTTAAAACTTACCTGTGCTTTTCCATTCGCGTCTGTCATCACAGCACCATTATAGTAAGCTAAAGCTTGGAAGTTTGTCCGAGTGCGAGTATTGGCGACACCAGATGACAAACCACCACCATAACCCCAACCTTTGGGTTTGGTTATATCTTGGGGTTGGATGATGACATCGGGACGATTATCGCTGAATCGGGTAGATATTGTTTGTTCAGCGTAAACTGTTTTTACCAAATCTGGTGGACGATATCCTGAAAGTTGGAGTACCGCTTCGTTCACCACCATGACTGTAAATTGTCCTTTGGTGGGGTTTCCTTGATTGTCTTTCAGTTGTAGTTGAATGGTTTCTTCCCCACCTGGTGTGACTGATGCTTGGGTGGGGGTGACTTGCGGTTTTAAATATTTATCTTGTAAGTTGACATGAAAAGGTGCAAAACCAATTTTCACCAAATTCTCTAAACTTCCCACTTCCAACTGATTTAAAGGAACACCTTGACGAACTAACACAGCTTGAACTGCTGCATTTGGTAACATTTCTGGTGTAACTTGAAACTGGATTTGTGGTGCGCCGCCCTTGACTTTGATAATCTGTTGATAGAGAGGGTGATCTTTGGCGATCGCAAAATATAATTCAGCGTCTGGATAGGGAGATTGAATCAGTGCGGTTGCGGTTTCCCCTGGTTTATATTCTTTCTTATTCAGCTTGACTTCCAAAAAATCCCGTTCTTTTGCTCCCCAATATACAGGATTATCTCCCGTCGCCCAAATTTGTAAATCCGTGGCTGTCAATTCTGCTTTCGTATCGCTAAAATTAGCTCGCAAACGATAAGCACCAGATTCTTTGGGTGTGAGTGTGAGAACTTGCGGTTTTTCGGCGGATGTAATTTCTACTTGGGCGACTGTTTGATATTCGACTTGATTTTTTGGTGTCTGACTACCTGCCACCACCTGAGTCACACTACTATATATTATATGTTGTAATTCCACCTTCACCCGTTGACCTGTGATGGGTTTTCCTGAAGGTTCAGTGACGATCACTTCAATCGGTAAAGCTTTAAGAGTATCAGCAATAAAATTACTTTTCAACCCAATCAAGCGATTACTGGGTAAAGCGGTAAATTTCTGGGAATTTGCGACCGATAAATTAGAAACGTCCGCGACTTGGACATCCACCTGATAGGTCATCGGATATGGTAAATCCTTCGCGACTGTCACAGTTAGACTACTTTTACCCTGATCATCTAACTGAGTATTGGTTTGTAAGACATCACTGGGGACATTGGGACTTTCTTGAGGCCAGAACCATTGTCTTCCAAAAGAAAATTCCTCCCAACCCTGGGGAATAAAATTCGTCTGTTGACGAGTCACAAAATATTTCGCCTCTCCCCCTTGTACAGGAGAACCAAATAGATAATTACTCGCAGCTTTCGCCTCAACTTTATCCTCAATCAAGGCAAATTCCCGATCTAATTTCAGTTCCACCTGAAAATTCGGCGGTTTAAATTCCGCGACGCGAAATTCTCCCGAAATTTCTTGACCGTTTTTCCCCTTCCCCTGGATGCTATAGTATCCCAACCGCTGATTCTTCTGGAGGGGTAACTCCAGAGAAAACGTCCCAAACTCATTGGTAGTTTTCTCGCCTAAATCAGTCTTTTGAGCATCAGGACTAACCAAAGTTAATTTGTAGACGCCATTTTTATCTTCTTGGATGACGCCATTGTGCAAATAATCAGTAAAACCAGTCAACCAAACCCTTTCCCCTGGTTGATATAACTGTCGATCCGAGAAAATTATCCCTCGCGATTCTGGCGTCCCATCTTGCCAACCTGCATCTATCCCATAACCATACACACCGCTATACTCCTCAGTGCGAGTAAATGCCCAATCTTGATTTTCGCGGACAATGACCAATAATTCTGGTGACTTAACAAATCTTTGCGTTCCCGAAAAACATTGTGTTAAATTCTCCCGCTTGAGAGAGAGATTTCCCTTCTCATCAGTTTTAAGAGAAGCACAAGGTAGAGGTTGGGGACGAGATTTCGCTGCTAATTTTGATTTATAGATTTCCACCGTCGCTGCTTTGACAGGTGTTCCATCACTCAGATGATGAACCCGAATCAGACCCGAATCAGGAAACCACTGAGAAAACACACCCAAATTCGTCAATTCCACCAAACCATAAGTCAAAGGTTCGCGCCAAAGTTCCTGACCATTTTCGCGATACTTATTCGTCCGCGCCTGGACACCATAAGCTAACATACCTGTAGACGCAGATAATTTTTCCTTTACAGGAACAGTAATATCAACAGGCTGATTTTTGGAACCTGTTACCTGAAAGCTTTGCCAATCAGCAGGTTGAGGTAATAAATCATTACTATTATTGAAATAAACCAAATCAGTCGGCTGAACTACCCGATAAGCAGCCTTATAACTACCCTCTGGAAGATTTAAAGTATTGATATTTAACTGTAAATCCTTAAGAGTAGGGAAAATATTTAAATTTGCGGGAACCCAGATATCCCCAGCCAAATCGCCAGTTTCATAATTAACCGAGACAGACCTACCTAAAACTTGACCAAACTTATCCTTGAGATTTTCCCCCATCGTAATTGTATATGTAGTAGCTGGAGCCAGAGCATAAGGATTGATCGTCACAACACTATCACCATCATTAACTTGAACAACACCCACCTTCACCTTTGGTGCGGGAGTAATTTTAATATTGTCCTTTACAGAATCAGCCACCAACACATTATTAAACTCTAACTGCGGAGCGCCATCCAAAAATCTACCATAGGTACCATTTGCATCTGGCTGACCATAAAAATTAATCTTTTGAAACGCCAAAGGTGAATAAGTCGCCAACTTGCTGACAAATTCCTGATCAGTAGATAAATTTCCCAGAGCAGGAACTATCCCTGGAGAAAAAACCAAACGATAACGACGGGCTTTTTCCAGATTCCGTTGTGGTGTGAGATGATAAATCCAATCACGTGCTGAAACGTCAAACTTCTCCAAAGGATCGGTATTTTCTGCTGGTTTCTCTTGCTGCTTCAACTCAACATTGAAGCGGACACCTTCCTGTTTCCCTTCTGGAAGCAACAGTACATGTTCCCGCACCGAAGCCAAATCTAACTCCACATTAGATGTAAATTCTAACCTCTGTTGTAAATCAATCGGTTGACTCTGGGCCTTTTCCATCGGATTCACACCTGGTAAATTCGTCAATTTAATCGATTCAGTATTAAAAGTCCAAGCCAAATCCTGAGCCAAACGATGATTTTGCAAATCCGCCAAACCAGATTTGAGAGTAACTCGAAACCGCGTCGCTTGCGGTAAAGCCTTCTCAGCCTGAAAACCCACCATACGCGGAGTCAAAAAGCGAAATTCTCCAGGTAAAGACGGTTCAAGTTGAAATTTTTGTAATAACTGTTGCTGCTGTAGATTGTCCAAACTTTCAACCGGAATCAAAGCCTCCTTAAACCGGACACGGATTTGATTTTGAGATTTCGCATCACCAATCGGACTAACTTGTTCAATCCAATCTGGTAAACTTGGCGGTGCGAGTGGGGAAATCGCTGCTAATTGTTGTTTAGTTGAACTAATATTAAAGAAATGACAGCCTACCACGATAAAAAAAATAGTTATAGCCAGGAGGAACCATCTTAATTTTCTGATAATCATATTTTTAACTTAGTTAAGATAAAGATAAAGTTGTCTCACGCAAAGGCGCAAAGGCGCAAAGAGGAAGAGATACTTGTATAGATATATAGATAACAAATTCTCTTGTGATTGTTGCCAACAATCACTACAATTCTTAATTCTTAATATTTATTTAAAATTCCCCAAAAACAATTTGTCAGCAGAAATCTCTCCCCCTCCTCCTTTGCGCCTTTGCGCCTTTGCGCCTTTGCGCCTTTGCGTGAGACACTTCTCCCATAAATTCACAACGTTAAAATGAAAATAACTTCACCAAAACTAATCCAAATTACGCAAAAACCAACTATTAAAATTATCCTAGCTTTATTACTTATATGCTTCCTAGTCCGCTTACTACCTTATTTTGCACCAATACGCGCTACAGATATAGTCCAAAATCAACTCGCAATGGAATTTAGCGATCGCAATGGACTACCTCTAGGAACTATACTCACCCGCGATCAAGAACATACAGCCGTAGTCCCATTAAATCAGGTTTCACCCCAATTTATCCAGGCGATTTTAGCAGCGGAAGATAGCAGCTTTTACCATCACGGCGCTTTGGATATGAAAGCGATTGTCCGCGCTATCAAAGCAGCCTTTGGCGCCAAAAAGATTGTCTCCGGTGCTTCTACAATTACCATGCAATTGGCGCGGATGTTAAATCCTGTTCCTCGTAATATCTGGGGGAAAGTCCAAGAAGTTTGGTTATCATGGCGATTAACAGCAGGGATGAATAAAGATGAAATTCTCTGTGCTTATATTAATCGCTTACCAATGGGAGGGAATATATATGGTGTAGAAGCAGCATCCCGGACTTATTTTGATCTCAGCGCGAGTGATTTGAATGTCGCTCAAGCTAGTCTGCTTGCGGCTATTCCTAATAATCCCACATATTTTAATCCTTACGAACATTGGGAACGTCTCCAACAACGCCAAAAATACGTCCTCAATCGGATGATACAGGATGGTTATATCACCCAATCCATAGCCGAACGTGCAAAAAACGAAAAAGTTGTCTTTGGGTCTGGTCAACGGGGAATTTTTACCGCACCCCATTTTTTGTTTTGGTTAGCGACCCAGGAGCAGAGGGGGGGAATTTCACCCATCCGCACTACAATAGATAGACCTCTGCAAGAATTTGTCCAAGCACAGGTAAAGCAGATAATTTCTCATCTCGCTGTTAATAATGTCCACGACGCAGCAGCTTTGGTAATTGACAACCACACCGGCGAGGTTTTGGCTTATGTCGGTTCACCCGATTATTTTAACGACGCCAAACTCGGACGCAATGATGGAGTCCAGGCGCTCCGTCAACCAGGTTCTACCCTCAAGCCGTTTGTCTATGAATTAGCTTTAGAAAATCGTGTAATTCGCCCA
Organism: Gloeotrichia echinulata CP02; assembly: GCA_038087035.1. Lineage (NCBI taxonomy): Bacteria > Bacillati > Cyanobacteriota > Cyanophyceae > Nostocales > Gloeotrichiaceae > Gloeotrichia > Gloeotrichia echinulata. The sequence goes on from CP051187.1 coordinate 6,281,331, forward strand.
AATACGATTTTAGCAGATGTCCCCGCCCACTACGCCATTCCCGGCGCAAAACTTTACAGTCCGACAGATTACACAGAAAAATTTCTCGGTCCTGTGCGGGTGCGCGTCGCTTTAGCAAATTCTTTAAATGTACCTGCGGTGAGAGTTCTGGAAAAAGTTGGTGTGGAGAATTTTCTCGAACGTCTACAACAATTAGGCTTTGAACACCTCAACCACACGGCAGAATATTATGGTTTAGGCTTAACTCTCGGTAGTGGTGAAGTCAGCCTCTGGGAACTCGCCCATGCTTATTTAACTATAGCACGACTTGGACAATCTACACCACTAATTACCAATCGCGAATCCCGAATCCCGAATCCCGAATCCCGAATCCCCAACCCGACAAATTGGGAATTAATCACCGATATTTTGAGCGATCGCCATGCCCGTGCTACAGCTTTTGGTGTAGAATCTGTGTTAAATTTGCCTTTCCCCGCTGCGGTCAAAACAGGCACGTCTTCAAACTTCCGCGATACCTGGACAGTAGGCTTTACAACTGATTACACCGTCGCTACCTGGGTAGGTAATTTCAACGGCAAACCGATGCGTCAAGTATCAGGAGTTACAGGCGCAGCCCCCTTGTGGAATCGGATTATGTTACATCTGCACGAACATCAAGAACCGGGTAGTTTTCCACCGCCAAAAGGAATGATCCAACTTCCTATTTGTGCAGTTACTGGTTTAAAGCCTACACCCGATTGTGCAACTGTTGTACAGGAATATTTCTATCTTGAAGATAAAATTGCTTACCTACAACAGGATAGTTTTAGTTTACCATCAGAATATAACGAATGGTTAGCAAAACAGCAATCTCATCTAGGTGCTAACAAACTGAGGATTTTATCTCCCCATAACGGCGATTTATTTTTGCTGTATCCTGGTGAACAGACGCAGCAAAAACTAGAGTTTAAGCTCAACAAGACATCAATAGCTGTAGAGTGGTGGCTAAATGGTGAAAAACTAGCTACAGACTCAGTTAATTCCTTATTTTGGCAGATGCGCCCTGGTAACTGGATTTTAGAAGCTAAAAATGGTGCCATCAGCGACAAGGTAAGTTTTCAAGTCCAGTTAGCCAAGATTAAACCCACACGTCGCGGTTTTACGGTGGGGACGAGTCCCCCAATTTCCAAGTTAATGAGTAATGAGTAATGAGTAATGAGTAATGAGTAATGAGTAATGAGTGGATTATTTTTTATTTTTATTTCAACTCGTTGATTGAAGTTATTAATATATTACTCCCTTCCCGCTCGAAGATTACCGTTCGCGGAGCGTCCCGTAGGGAAATAATTTTTAGCTCACGCAAAGGCGCAAAGGCGCAAAGGCGCGTTCGCGTAGCGTCCCGCAGGGAACGCAGAGAAGAAGGAAAATTATAGGTAATCTTAGACCAGGAAGGTAGTAATAATTCTTTCATTACTCATTACTCATCACTCATCACTCATTACTCATCACTCATCACTCATCACTCATTACTCATTACTCATTACTCATTACTCATTTTTCCTACTCCCTAGTCTTTTTTGTGGTGGTAACAATTCTTTACTCGCCAGATATTCATGAAGTTCATGAGGTTTTAGTTGAGAAAGTTCTTTTGCTAACTCGTGGGTCTTGATGTTTTTGGGTAATACAGGCGTCAAAGCTTCTCGCATTAATCCTAATGTTTGAGGTTCGCCAATCATCAGCAGTTGCTGAATGTGATGAACCTGTATTAAATTTACAATGTGAGTAGCTATTGTCTGGGCAAAGCGACGCTCAAATTCTATAAGATGATTTTCCCGATGATCATCATAGGCGTGGGCTTGGGCACCAGCACCGCGATTGCGTCCAGTTTTTGTACTAGCCCAAAGTTCTTCACCTTCAAAGTCCTTAACAGGATTTAACAAAGCTTCATGCTCAATTAAATTAGGTCCAGATTGGAATTCTGGTAATTCTGACGGCTCTAAGGTAAAAAAGCGTGCTTTTTTACCATCAATCACAGCAACAAGGAAGATACTCATATTCGCACCCTAGCAATGCTAGATACTTTAACCCTAGCAATCAAAAATCATCTGTACATCTATCTAGGGAATAGGGAATAGGGAATAGGGAATAGGGAATAGGGAATAGGTTACAGCAGTTTTCATGTATTTAGACCACAATTCTGTTCCTTCCTTTCTTTCTTTGCGCCTTTGCGCCTTTGCGTGAGATAAAAAAGATGTGGTTCATTTACCTGAAAATCGCTGTAAACTCGCGTAGCGTCTGGTAGAGAACGTTTTATAAGCGATCAATCGAACATGATATGAGTCGCGAATAGTGGGTAGGGGCGCAAGGCCTTGCGCCCCTACAAATCATCGAATAACGCCAAAAACGGTGATTTTTCTCTGCCATGAGGGGTTAAAACCACAATTCGCAACTCAGTATCCTTGTAGGGATATGACAGTTGCGTCAGTCTTATTATAACAGTTATATTTCCTCCATGTTTGCTGTTTGTTGATTATAAATTGCCACGGCTAGCTTGTTCACGTTCAATGGATTCAAACAGGGCTTTGAAGTTACCATTACCAAATCCTGCTGCACCTTTACGTTGAATTATTTCCAGAAAAAACGTGGGTCTAGTAACTAAGGGTTTAGTGAATATTTGCAGAAGATATCCTTGGTCGTCACGATCAATTAAGATTTTCAGTTCTCGCAAAAAATTTAAATCTTCATCTATTTGACCAATCCGTTGTTGGACATTATCATAATAACTGTCGGGTGTGTCTATAAACTCAATGCCGTTGCTTTGCAATTGTCGCACTGTCTTAATGATGTCGTTGGTTCTGAGGGCGATATGTTGTACACCAGGACCACCATAAAAGTCTAGATATTCTTGGATTTGCGATTTACGGTATCCTTGAGCAGGCTCATTAATTGCGAACTTGATACAACCTGTGTTGTTCTGCAGTACCTTTGAGGTCAAAGATGAATATTTAGTTGATATCTCATCACTGGTGAATTGTTGGTTCTGCTGGAAATCGAAAATTTGGTTATAAAAATTAGCCCAAAAATTAATTTTCCCTAACTCAACATTAATAACTACGTGGTCAATATCGTTCAAACCGGAGGGAGTGACCAGTGATAGATTTTGGATAGAATTATATTGTGGTGCAAATCCCGTATAGTTATGGCGTTCGATAAACGAATGAGTTAAGTCTCCACTATAGCTGGCAATAGTTGCTTTAACCATGTGTCCTTTTTCGTCCTGTAATATAGTTGGTTTCAGCAATGGTTTTGCTCCCCGTACAATAGCTTGGTCAAAGCAAATATGAGCATTATCTACTAGTAGAGCAATATCATGAACCCCGTCGCCATGTAACTTCACATGTTCAGCAATTGGACTGTCTGCTATTAATGCAGAGGTGAAAACAAAGCGAATATTTGACTGCTCTAGTACGAAGGAACTGCGATCGCGCACTCCAGTTTCTAAACCAGCATAAGCTATAGGCTTAAAACCAAACGCCTTGCAAAAAAAGTGAGCGGCTTGTTGAGCATTACCAACATAAAACTCTACATAGTCAATTTTTTGCACTTGTATTGAATTGTTTGCGGACAAGTGTAACAATTGATGTTGTGTGAGTTGCATCATATCCTCCTCAATTTGAATAGATATAGCAGTCAGCTTTGATGTTTGAACGTATTTGCCCAGGTAGGTAATAGACAAGAAGGCGCTTCAAGTTGTATTGCTTCCTACATCGCAATGACAGAACACATAATTCAAAATTCCAGGTTTCAACATGGACGAGGTTTAATCTAACAGTTTACCGAATATCGACCATTACCGGAAAATTTTGTGCTTCAATTGGTTTGGTGTATTTTATGCAAGTGACAAAGGCTATATAGCGTTTCTCGCCCTAGTGAGGTGCATCGGTAAGGGCACGGCAGTGCCGTGCCCCTACATCGCGTGATACAATTTTGTACCTCATCTGAATAGGAAGTGCTATAATTAATCAATTCGCTACCATAGTTAAACACTACTCATCTTCTGATCTATGGTTATAGCTCCTCAATTGTTAAATTCATCCCGACCAATAGGTGAACAACGGGTGGTATTTCACGACCTCAGTTGGCAAGCATATCAGCAAATTTTACAAGCAATTGGCGAGAGTCGTTCTGCCCATCTCACCTATGATCACGGTACTCTAGAAATTACTATCCCTCTGGAAGAACATGAATTTTACCGAGAACTGATTGGGCTGTTTATTCGCATTGTCGTGGTCGAGATGGGTTTGAAAATCAAAACGATGGGATCTACTACCCTAGATCGTGAAGATTTGCAACGGGGTGCAGAGCCTGATAATGCTTACTATATCCAAAACCAACCGCAAGTGGCAGGAAAAAGGGTGAATTTACAACAAGACCCACCACCAGATTTAGTTGTGGAGGTAGATATTACTCATACAGATGTTAATAAACTAGCACTCTATGCTAGCATGGGGGTACCAGAATTTTGGCGTTTTGACGGTCAACTCTGGCGGATATATCAACTCCTTGGCGAACAATATCAGGAAGTCGAGATTAGTCCCACCTTTGCTCTGGTTCCGAAAACCAAGCTGTATGAATTTCTGGCTCAGGCTCAAAAAGATGAGGTAGTCGCAGAACAAAGTTTACGCCAATGGGTGCAAAAGCAGCAAGGCGATCGCAATAGTTAACTTTTTACCTGATTTTTATAGATTTGCATCAGCGGTAAACATCTTTGTGGATGTTGGGTTTCACTTCCCTACGGGACGCTACGCGAACGTTCAACCCAACCCAATACTGCTCGGTTAAGGAAAATGGTAGGTTGGGTTGAGGCTCTGCGAAACCCAACAAAGCCCCGTCCATGTTGGGTTTCGTTCCTCAACCCAACCTACTAATTTTAAGTTTTTTGAGCTTAACCGAGCAGTATTGCAACCCAACCTACGCAACTACGCATCTTCTGTGAAAGCAGAAGTTACTTCTGTGAACCCTGTAGCAGCTTCAGCTTTGACTGTAGCAGCTTCCGTCAAGAGGTTTCCGTGTTTCGCGCAGGCTGTAGCAGCTTCAGCCTTGACTGTAGCAGCTTCCGTCAAGACGTTTCCGTGTTCCGCGCAGGCTGTAGCAGCTTCCGCCTGGGCGTTTCCGTGTTCCGCGCAGGCTGTAGCAGCTTCAGCCTGGACGTTTCCGTGTTCCGCGCAGGCTGTAGCAGCTTCCGCCTGGGCGTTTCCGTGTTCCGCGCAGGCTGTAGCAACGTACCCCACCCCCAACCCCCTCCACCACGGGATAGAGGGGGCTATTATATCCCGCTTTCAATTAACAGCGCTATAATTTACGAATTTTTCAGTTCGTAATTATTAATCGCTGCTTTTAATTCTTGATGTACCTCAAACATCAAACTAGCTTCTTCTAATGATTTAAATTCTTTATCTGAGACAGAGTTTAAACACCCTAATACTCTATTTTGCCACTCGCTATTATTATTAGTATCCCATGCTTTAAATACTTCTTTCTTTTCCATTCCTAATAACTTATGAAATAATTTATTTCTCTCATGGGCTAAATTCTCCCAGACATAAATATGAGATTCTTGTTGAAAATGTGAGCATGATTTTTTGATTTCTATGAGCAATTCATACAAATCCTTACCATAAAGACGAAATTTTTTTCCGTTTAAAATATCAGGTTTATTAAATATTGGAACATTATATTTATTATTTTTAATGTATTGCGGAAAATTAGTTCTAACCCATTCATAAGTCAATCCTTCCAAAGCGCGAAAACTGTGAAATAATGCTTCTACTGTATTACCTTGTTCTAACCGCACAACTGCTAAATAAGCTTCTTCATAACCAGTCCACCACCATTGTTGAATACGTTCTTTAGCAGCTTCTCCTCTGGCTTGACCAAAATCTTGAAATTTGGCGCAATTCCATTGAATCGCCATATTTAGTAATTTCTGTTCTTGAGAATTGAGTGCATCTTCCGGATTTTTCCATAAGCTACTGAATAAATCTTTAATACCTGAGTAATCAAAATTTTTTAACAAAGCTTTAGCTTTTTGAATTTGCATTCCCCGCCAATAATAAGAAACATCAATTAATTCAGGTTGAGATTTTTGCTCATAATCTTGATAATAGATGTTACTAGACAAGAATTTAACGTTGTTAAATTGGCTTAAACTTACAAATTGTACTGCAGATGATATGGCGGGAGTGCCAGCTTGATGACTGACATACACCGTTGTTTCCCGATTTTCCTCAAAAACGGCATTTAATTCTTGTTTAACTTCTTCTAATTTCTGCTCAACTAATTTGAGTGTATCATTCCATTTATCTAACCCATTCTCAGATTCTGGTTTAAGAGTTATAACTAATGGTTCTATTTTAAACTTTTCAAATAAATATTTCTTAAAGATAGATTCCAAAGTACAAGTGTCTTGCCAATAAGGTATTTTTTCATCGTCCAAATCTTCATTATTAAAAACATTTCTTTGGTCGGTTAATAGTAAAATAACTTTAGATGGCAGTTCTTTAGGGTTTTCTGCAAAATATTTATAACAAGTATCTAATAGCGGAAAGGCTAAATCATCATAAGCATCATTTAAATGATTGCCATAAACTAAACCTATTACTCTAGCAGGCACAGGAAAGCGTTTAGTTAATTCATCACGCTTAATATCTAAAAACTTATCACCATATTGTATATCTGTGCTGTAACGCACTTCTTCATAAAAATCTTCCCATCTCTCGTTAGTGTTTAGCTGCACATCACTATTCCCGGTGGTAACAATCCATATTGACATGATTATTCTCCTAATTAATAATTACCAAATTTGCTCAAATCCGCTTTCGTCTTTTAAATATCTCAAAAACTTTTTGGTATTGTCAGATTCATCAGGGAAAATAGTTAGTAACTCTACATATCCTTTCCCTGGTTGAATATAAGTATTACCATTACTAACAAACCTTGGATACATCCGATGCCAAATGCGTCCAGTATTTTCCATACTCCCAGCTAATGTATCTGGATTTTTGATGGAATCTGTACCTTTATAAGCACCATGAAACCATTTAATAGCTTCACTTTGACCATTTTCAGCCAAGCGTCCCCATATTTGAACTTTTGGCTGATACCATGCTTCACGCCATGTTTCTACACCGTCGTTTACTCTTTTATTTTGGTCTATCCAACCACGAATTACCTGACGGGTATGATTAATAAATCTAGCAATATCTTTGAGGTCATTCACAGGGTAATAAAGTGAATTATCAACAAATTCCCAGTGACAGCCAATTACTTGTTTTTCGGGATTATCAAAATAACTCTTAAAAAACTTTTGGTGACAAATCCTACGCCACGATTTACCAAAGCCGCCAAACATGATGGTAAACTTTATCAATGCTTCAGCAGTTTCTAGTAGTTGCTTTCGGTTTTTATCATCTATTTGCCGATGCATACAGATAATATTTAATTGACTATCTTGTATTTGGTAAAATTGCTGATTTTTCTCAAATCTGATTGTTTGAGGATTAAAATCGAAATCTATTCCCAACAAGCCTACAATAGAATTTTTAGCAAATCCGCCCCAAAGTTTTTGAGTAATATCTTTGGCAGTTTTTTCATCAGTCATTCCCCCTAATAAGCGTAAGGTATGACCACGTAAGGCAGCTTTAAACATATTAGGGCGAAATTCTTTGCTCCGATTAACTAATTGAGATGTTGCGCCCTGCCCTTTAAGCTTAATTTGTAATAATTGATTATGATGATTAAATTCTTGAAAATGCCCGTAACCTGCACTAACTCTAGAACCAATTCCTTCAGATAAGGCTATTTTTAAGATTTGCTCAACTCTGCTCCATTGTGCTGGGGATAATTCTTGTTTACTGGAAATGCCAAATTTTAATTTGGGTTGATAAAGAGAGATTTGTGCATTAGCATTGGTTGTTTTATCTGCAATTACCTGTTTTTCATCTTGGCGGTGAATAATATCTACTAAGCGCTTAGTCCAGTCCATATTCACTGGATAAGCACCATGAAAACGTAGAATTCCAGGTTTAATACTACCATCCAGTAGTTTTTCGCCTAAATAAAGTTTTTGTTCTTCTGTTGTACATATTTGCTGACAAGCGCGGAGAAAAGCACCTTTCATACTAGCACCAGAGTAGTAAGGAAAACCCTTGGCGCTGATAATGGGACGAATTACACCTTCATCTTGTCCACTGTTAGAAACTAACCGCCAGCTAATGGTGTATTCCCATGTTTTTACTTTTGAGCCAAATTGAGGCATTTTTAGCTTAGTGCTTTGTAGCGATGCTGTAGAATTGGCTTTAGTAGGACGTGCTAAAGCTAAATTGTTTTGGACAGGATGAGCCAATGACCTATTATTTCTACTATTTCTATTATTCCATTCTTGTTGACGGGATACAGGTTGATTAATTTGAGGGGTTTCCTCAACCGGAAGTGCTTCCTGAGGAAAAATTTGCTTCCATTCATCCACCCATTTATCTGCATCCTGACGCTGTTTATTTTTATCTACCCGATGAAGTTGACAACGACTGTTGATTTGAGCGCGAAACATCATGGGTACCTTATCTTGATTCATAATGATTTCTCTTTTTTAGTAGATTTTTTATATCGCTGTGTCCACCACACTAAACAGTCACAGAATTGGGTTAATACAGCCAGAGTCACTCTCTGGTATTCCACAGGAAATTTTTCCTTATCCCAGAGTTGTTGTGTCATTTTTTGAATATCTTCTGTTTTAAACTTTCCTTTTTCATCACGATTTATTTGTTCATTTGGCACGATAATGCCAGATGTTTTCATGATTTTGACTAAAATATTCCAGGTTGCTAGCCAATATTCGCCTTTTATGTAGTCTTCACTATCTTTTTTCTTCTCCATCAACCGCAGATGTTCTCCCCAAAAGCGTTCTAAACCATAAGCAGCAGTTACTCGCATTTTGTGAGATTCATTTAATACTTCTTTGTCGCGGTATTTGAGTACAATATTTTGTGCTTCCCGGTCTAATTCATAGGAATGCCAAGCCATTATTTTACCTCTTGAATAGTTAAAGAACAGTGACCTAAACCAATAGATTCTAGTCCACCTAAATAAATATCTCCACTCGTGCTACCATTGATGGGTTTCCACTGTTTATCACTAGGTTTTATGGCAACAGGAAAAGCTAAAAAAGTTCCTTCTGGCAGTGCTTCGGTATTAAAAAAAGCTCCTGTTTTAGCCTTTTTTATATCTTCTTCTAATGCTACACGACTTTGACGATATAAAGCCATATCATGAATCATGCCCATGTCATTATCGTCTACTATAACTGCGGGTAGTTTTTCACCTAAAGGAAACCAATGTGATAAATCAGCCTGCTGTTCAATTGTTAAAAAACCAAGATTAAAAAATAGAAATTTTTTCCCTTTATTTTTTTTATCTTGAGATTCTAACGCCTTTGACCATAATTCTGTTGAAGCTGTATATTTTTCAGGTATTTTAACCTTGTTTATTCCAGTAATGCGCTGATATCTTTTTAATAAGCTAGGACAACTTACCCAAACAATAGGCTGACCAGGACAAAATACTGGGAGCCAAACAATAGAAGCATGTTCTAATTTAATGTAAGCCTCACTCGTACTATCTGGCTGTCCCTGTTCTGCTTTTTTTCCATACCAAAAGTCTTCATCAATTTCTGGAGGAACTGCTTTTAAACTCAGGCGATATTGTCGCATATCTGCTCGTAGGCGACCACGAATCGAACTACCAGGAATAATCCCTGTTTGGGTAAATTGGTCGCGAAAAATCAAGTTTAAATTGCCATTTTCTTCTCCTGCTGTTGCACCTACATGCAGTGGCGCTAAAGTTTCTATTATTCCATAAGCTTTTTGATACATTCCCTAACTCCTTATTTAATACTTAGATTAGGTAAACCTGCAATTTCTACGGGTAGACTCAAACCGCAACCAAACTTTTTTAAACCGCCTTTATTGGGAAACCATTTTTTGTCCCATTCCCACCAAGACATATTTAAAGGTTTGTCTAATACATACACACTTCCCGGTGGAACTGCATAATGTCCACGGCCTAATTTTCCACCAGTGATGTAACGATATGGTATTGCTTTATCAGTTAACAGTTTTAAGTTGGCTTCTTGAAATACTGGATTTTGTGGATAGCGATAGGAAAAGCGCGTTGAACCCCAAACACCTGGTGTAATTAAAGCAAACCCATGTTTAATTGGTTCTTTTAATATTTCTAAAGTCCTTTGTTTTTTAATTGTTTGTGACTCAATTTCCACTATGTGATTTTCACCGCCAAATCTATACCATCCATCTGGCAATTCATGGGTTGATAAGTAAATTAAACAAGAGTCTTCTGGCATTTGCACAGCGTTTTCTAAAAATAACCCATCATTAGGTAATGTATGCCGTTCTTCTGGCTTCATCTGGGGATGTAGGATAGATACATAGTCCCAAGGATGGTTAGCAGTTGTAGGTTTTTGATTGTTCCATGAAGTAATAGTCTGCCAAGTAAAAGCAGGTTCTAATTTATCTTCATGTTCTTGATATTTAATTTTTCTTTGCCAATTACGTTGTGCATTTAATACCCATTCGTCTATTTTGTTGTCTTTGGCAATAATTTTATGCCAAGGTATTGGTACATAAAAATCTTGCTCGTAACCAGATTTAGCCCAAAAAGGGCCTGCTATGTATAAATTTTCTTTCAGTTCCTTTTTGATGTCTTCTTTACCCCAATTAGCGCTAAAAAATAATCCAGAAACAGTGGCTGCACTGGGGGGAAATTTTTCTCCTGAACGTCCTACAAGGTTTTCTGGAGACAAAAACGCGCCTGCACTACCATATAAAAAACCTAATGGTCTAATGATGATAAGGTATGTGAACATAAATACCACCCAACTGTAATTAAATCTTCAATCCAATCAATCATTTCCTGGGCTTTTTTCGATAGCGAAGCGTCATTATTAGCACCAACTATATATTTTTCATCTTTCTTTAATTTATCTTTATAGCTAGGGAAGTAAAGCTCAAAAAAATCGAGGATAGCGCTGAGATTATCAATTATTTGCTGACCATTAAATGTTTGGCTATCAAGGTTCCTGAGTCGCCGATTTTCTGCTAAACCGAAAGCATGACGACTTTTGAGTTGTGCTAAATCACTGTAAACGTGACTCCAATTAGGCAAATATTTTTTATCCCGTCCCTTGCACTCCCATGTCGCAAAGTTTATACCATCTCTGTCTTGATATTGCTTTAAAATATGCAAATAATCCCAGGGACAAGTCCAATCAATATACTGTCCGCTATTAAAGACAATTCTAATTGTGACTCGATCACGTCCTAAAGATTTAGCTCTTTTCTCGGCTTCTCGACAATGTTGCAGTATATCCCTTTGGGGAACGCTACCGGCTACCCACACAAACCCCACACTTAAATTAATATCTTGCCCATGTTCTCGCCATTTATCTCGTAATGTCATTAACCATTCAAAAGCATGTAAACCGGGAATGGGCTTTTGAGGATTTTTACTATAAATTATGCCTAAAAAATCATCACCGCCTGCGTAAATTACTCTTCCTAATCCTTTGGGGAATTGTTGACTAAAATTTTTACCCCAATTACCCATGTCATAACTAAATTTTGTAATCTCCTCTGCAGCATTTTCTTTTTTCGCTAAATCTTTGAGGTGATTACCAACTTTATCGCCATCACCCATAAACCAGCCTGTCCATTGTCCGGGTGTATCTTTAGTTGGTTTGCGTTTAATTTCTTTAAAGCCTTTCTCTAGTTGCTCAATGCCTATTTTTTGGGCTATTTCATACCATGTCACTAGGCGTTTGACTAATTCGGGAATACTCAGTTGTTCATTAGGTGCAATAAATTTACCTTCTGGGTATTCTTCCTCTACTTCTTCAACAATTTCGGTGATTTGTGCTAGCGCTGTATAAAACTCTTCAATTTCTTTCTTTTCAGAACGAAACGAGAGATTTTTAGGATTTCTCCCCGCGCCACCCAAACCAGGAAAAGCAATGCCATCGGTACCTGTTAAACTAGAACTCTCACCAATCCAGTTAACTGCAGTCCAGCCACGGGAAAGTTTGCGAGTTTCTAAATTATCCATCGCCGCTCGAATACTCTCCCCTTCTCCCCAAAAGATTTCCCAGGTATGGTTTTCCCAGTTTGTCCACTCCCTCTCCCAACGGTAGGTATAGTCTGGTAATTTCCTTTCTATCCAAGTGCGACATTCTTGTAATATGCTTTTCCATGCAGATAACAGGGTGTTTTCTACCTGGGTTGGCGAAAAATCTCCCTTAAGAAGGATGCGGTTTGGCATTCCTTTTTGCAGGTTGACGAGTGCAGGGGAAATTACAGTTGTGGTTTTTTCAGCTTCTTTTACTAGCTGCTGGCTGAGATAAGAGAGAATCAGAGATGCACCGTACAAGTCTCGAAGTTTACGCGATTTTTCGATAAATCCTTGTACGGGAGCAAAGGTAATTGCTGTATAGTTGGTCACGTTTACCATATTTGCTAGATGCATTCTTGTCTAATTTACAGTATAATTTTGTTTTTTTAAATCAGTATTTATGCTTTTTAACGTTTTTGGACTGGGAATTTGCTAGCTAAGGCTTGAGAGGTGTTTTAGGCAGTAAACAAGTAAAAAAGCAAGCTAAATATAGCGGTTCCCATTCAGATGCGGTACAACATTATATCCCGCTTGTGTAGGGGCACGGCACTGCCGTGCCCTTACGGGTGTACCTAACTAGGTCGAGAAACACTATATGTACATTTAATATGTAAGTAATATGTGCATTTTTTGACTTATGTAACGCTGGGCAAATTCATGTGACATTTATATCTTGCCGGATAACTCGCTGGTGTAAAGTACTTTTCATGCGAATGACGAAACTTTTTTGGCTATCTAGCCACGGTGCCCGCGCCCCTACCAAGGTCTTGCTTTAAAATGAGGATATGAGTTAATGATGTTGGTTTTCCGTCAACCAGTAGGTGTTGGGAAATTTGATGCAATTTTTCTGGCTCAAAACCTTATGCTATCTGCCTTTGAATGCTCTCTCTACAAATTTGAGATTGACGGAAATCTTGAAACCTTTGTCAGTTATGCTTTTGAGGTGATTTTTAATCATTGCATCTTGACTAGCTATTGGCTGAAATGCTACTTTTATTCCAGGTCTACGGAATTGCGTCTGGAAACTCTTGCTCTGTAATGGTTTCACAAGGCTGCACTCGCTTCTCTTTTTGAGGAGCGGAATTAATGGAAACGAGCCTCAGACAATCTTACTTCTGCTTGTTGATTCTCGCTTCTCTTTTTGAGGAGCGGAATTAATGGAAACGTTATAACAGCCAGCTTCTATAGCCCGGTGCAGCTCGCTTCTCTTTTTGAGGAGCGGAATTAATGGAAACATGCATCGAACGGGAATTTCATCCAGACATCAAAATCTCGCTTCTCTTTTTGAGGAGCGGAATTAATGGAAACTTAAGTTGCTCAAAATAAGCTATGAATTCTCTTTTCTCGCTTCTCTTTTTGAGGAGCGGAATTAATGGAAACATTCGGGATTAAAATTGTACCGTTTCTTTCTGGCTCGCTTCTCTTTTTGAGGAGCGGAATTAATGGAAACTGCGCCAGTCTTCAGCCCACAAGAAATTAATTTTTCTCGCTTCTCTTTTTGAGGAGCGGAATTAATGGAAACAAATAAAAAATTTTACCCAATGCTGGGTGAAAACTCGCTTCTCTTTTTGAGGAGCGGAATTAATGGAAACCTCTATCCTCCACATCTCCTTGGATGGAACTTCCTCGCTTCTCTTTTTGAGGAGCGGAATTAATGGAAACCAAAAATCTATTGTCGCAACCGATTCTTGCAATGTTTTCAACTCGCTTCTCTTTTTGAGGAGCGGAATTAATGGAAACAACATATCCACCACCACACCCTGTTAACAACCTTCTCGCTTCTCTTTTTGAGGAGCGGAATTAATGGAAACCAGTGATGTAAAACGGTTCACAATTGCAACCATAGGCTCGCTTCTCTTTTTGAGGAGCGGAATTAATGGAAACGGGCATCGCAACAATGAACTTTTTGATATGCACAGCTCGCTTCTCTTTTTGAGGAGCGGAATTAATGGAAACTCTAATTGTGTTTTGTTGTATTCGCGCAAGGCAAGCTCGCTTCTCTTTTTGAGGAGCGGAATTAATGGAAACCAAAATGTGGCTATAGTCCAGTTCTCCAGCCACTCGCTTCTCTTTTTGAGGAGCGGAATTAATGGAAACTTGTATCTTGAGTATCCGTAAATAGCCTTACTGGCTCGCTTCTCTTTTTGAGGAGCGGAATTAATGGAAACTTAAACTCATCGATTAATTCAGTCATTTCTTCTCTCGCTTCTCTTTTTGAGGAGCGGAATTAATGGAAACAAAGATAATAGTCACTACTCTTTGTTCTTGGTCGTCAACTCGCTTCTCTTTTTGAGGAGCGGAATTAATGGAAACCTATCACGATGAACTCATTCTTGAGGGTGAAATCTCGCTTCTCTTTTTGAGGAGCGGAATTAATGGAAACTTCGATAGCCTCGCCTAGATTCTTCCACAGCCCGCAGCTCGCTTCTCTTTTTGAGGAGCGGAATTAATGGAAACTTTCGATGTTCAAATTAATTCCTAGTGCTTTCACTCGCTTCTCTTTTTGAGGAGCGGAATTAATGGAAACGTTATACCCATGCTTGTTCAAGTAGTAAAACAACCTCGCTTCTCTTTTTGAGGAGCGGAATTAATGGAAACATACCCACCATATTGTCTGTGGTCTATTGCACCGCTCGCTTCTCTTTTTGAGGAGCGGAATTAATGGAAACAACAATAAGTTGACGAGTAGTATTGTTTGGGTATCTCGCTTCTCTTTTTGAGGAGCGGAATTAATGGAAACGAATCCCACAGGCAGTAAGCTTTTTTAGGTAATTCGACTCGCTTCTCTTTTTGAGGAGCGGAATTAATGGAAACGGAAGAGGAAATTATATCATCGGGTGTATCAACAGCTCGCTTCTCTTTTTGAGGAGCGGAATTAATGGAAACGATCCAAGATGCCAGCGTACTTGGCGCACTCTTCTCGCTTCTCTTTTTGAGGAGCGGAATTAATGGAAACAAAGCTAGATTCTTCTCTAATTTCATCTTTAGCCACTCGCTTCTCTTTTTGAGGAGCGGAATTAATGGAAACTTATTTCTGATGATGAATTCTTTAGAAGTAGTGATAGCTCGCTTCTCTTTTTGAGGAGCGGAATTAATGGAAACTAATTACAAAGGACTTAACCAGGACTTTGTAGCTCTCGCTTCTCTTTTTGAGGAGCGGAATTAATGGAAACACTGTTTTCTCAGCAGACAGTAAGGGCACGGCAATGCCGTGCCCCTACAATATATATATGTGGCGAATAGCATCAAAACAACCCACAGCAATTAGGTCTGCCCAGCATTTTCTCAACCTACAATATGTAGCGGTTCTCGGTTGAGTCCAATACACTCGTAAGGGCACGGCAATGTTCCCTACAATATTATATATTCGCCGTCAACTGCAGATGATTTATAAAAATAAAAAATGGTGCGTTAGGCGCAAACTGCCAAATTTGCTGGCGGTGTTGTCAAATTTTAGCGCCTAACACACCCTACTATTTGCTATCTTGTTGCTTTCAGTCATCAATACCCATTTGATGTAATAATTACTCAATATGATTCAGATGATTACACACCATGAGCAAACAATATAAAATATATCTAGATGCTTGTTGTTTGAATCGTCCATTTGATGACCAAACGCAATCCCGTATTTATTTAGAAGCGCAGGCAGTTATAACAATTCTAAATCAATGTCAAACAGGAACTTGGAAATTAATTGCCGAATTAAATCAAATACCTGATTTAGAAAGACTACAAAACGTCAAAAAATTACTCTCTATTGCTAAAATCAAAGTTATTAGTAGTGCCTTTATTGAAGACAGAGCGGCTCAACTCCAAAAATTAGGATTTTCTAGCTATGATGCTTCCCACATTGCCAGCGCCGAAAGAAGTCAGGCAGATGTATTTTTAACAACAGATGATAGACTATTCAAAAAAGCGCAGAAAAATTCTCAATTAATAAACGTTAAGATTAATAATCCCATTCAATGGCTAGCTGATGTCATACAAGCTGAGGAAAGTAATGATGAAAACGCAAAATGAAATTATCAAACAGGGCTACGATGCTTTAATCAATTCTCTAGGAGTTGCCGATACTATTCGCTTTATTCAATATTTCAGTTCTGGTAAGGGAGATTATACCAAAGAACGTCATCAATGGCTAGATGAAAAAACTTTGGCAGAGGTGTTAGTCCAGATGAAAGAATTGCCAGAAGACGACACCAATCAATATGACCAAATTATATAGATTAGGTAGGGGCGCAAGGCCTTGCGCCCCCACGAGGATCTGTGGTTATATTCCTTGCTCTGCAGCTATTGAGCAAGTGCCTGTTGAAAAGTTTTGAGCGCATCTACATGATTTACTATATTTATGCAACGTAATAATAAATCCAAATCAATTCCTTTGACTTCTTCACTACTGTATATCCTTTCATAGTCGAGGGTGTTACCATCTACGCGCAGGTGATACACCTCTAAAACGCCATCTTCCCACAACCAAACTTCGGGAATCTTCAGCCGCTTGTATGCTTCGAGTTTATTGATACCCCCACTGGTGAACACCACTTCGATTACCAAATCGGGACGCACTCGACCAGGCGCAAGTTTATAGGATTCATCAGCTTCTCGCTTGACGGAGACTCCTTCACTTTCCAGGGTCATTGAGCCAGTTGGGGTAAAGTCAAACCCAGCCATGAGCAGGTATAATTCTAATAAGGCAGCAATTCTCTTCTTAACGGTTTCGTGTGGTTCTCCTGGCATTCGCCGAATCTCCAATAATCCATCCAGAAATGAGAAGCGATATCCAGGACGCTCTAACAATTGCTCAACGGCTTTGAACTCTCTCCAGGTCAGTCCCTCAAACAGAAGGGGTGATTCCTTTGTGGGTATAGCAACTGTTGCTGCGGTCATTTACGTCTCCAGTTTGTTTCCAGATGAGAAATCATACTCTTGAGGGCAATTATCTGATTCTAACATCTTTGTTTTTCGCAAATCTCTACAAGTTGTCAGATTTGCGACTTTTTCAACAAGTTGGGAATCTTGCAACCCAGCACACTTGACTTAACAGACTGGTATTTTGACACTCCATCGCCGTAGAACGGCGAGGATTCTTGGTTCACAGTCCAATCTTAACCTCGCAGGATTGCTCCAACGAAGCCAGAGGATCAAACTCCCCAAGCTTATAAGATCCCGTGTGCCCCACGGTACTTAATCCTTTTTGCAGGATGTTGATAGCCGCGTTGATATCTCTATCCTCTACATACCCACAATGAGGGCATACATGGGTTCTAGTAGACAAAGATTTCTTCACTTTGAAGCCACAGTTAGAGCAATTCTGGCTAGTATTGTGAGGAGCAACAGCAATAGTTATTTTCCCGTATTTATAACCAAAATAATCTAACCACTGGCGAAACTTTGACCATCCTGCATCACTTATCGACTTGGCTAGACGCCGATTTTTCACCATGCCTTTAACATTTAAATATTCGTAGGCTACTAAGTCGTTAGACTTGATTAAACGGAGTGCCACTCTCTTGACGAACTCTTCTCGCTGCCTACTTACTTTTAGATGCTTACGGGCATATCGGTTGTTAGCTTTGTGATAATTTCGAGACTGTAGTTTACCTTTTTTGTACTTTTTAGACTTTTGGCGATTGATGCGGTTTAGCTGTTTTTCACCTTGGCGGTAAAACTTTGGATTGGGTTCAATATTGCCTTGACTATCTGCAAGGAAATACTTAATACCCACGTCAACACCCACTGCTTTTTGGCTAGGGGTTAATGGCTCTACCGGATCTCTGGGGTCTAATTGTACCGAGAATTGTACATAGTACCCGTCAGCACGACGTACAATTCTGACTCGCTTAATCTGCTCTATTTGGTAGAAGTTTAAATCTCTAGTCCCTATCAGCTTTAGCTTGCCTATTCCTTTCTTGTCCGTGAAAGTAATATGCTTGAGGTCTGATGATAGTTTCCACCCGGAGACTTTATATTCAACCGAGCGAGTATTTTTCAAGAACCTGGGATACCCTTTTTTACCAGGAATCGCACGCTTGCAGTTATCGTAAAAACGGTTAACTGCTTTGAGGACTCGTTCTACAGCAGTTTGGCAGGCATGAGAATTTAGTTCTTCTACAAACTTAAATTCTTTCCTTAACAACGTGTTATATCTAAACATTTCCGTCTTGCCAACACCACGATTATCCATCCAATAACGCAGCACTTTGTTGCGGACAAATTGAGATGTCCGGATTGCTTCATCAATGGCGGATATTTGTTGTTGTTTTGGTTTGACTTTATACTCGTAGCTCAACACGTTTGATACTGGCTTGTATGGTATCAAGTGCTATAATAACACAAAGCCGTCCTAGAAGGACGGGGCTTGTATCCCATTAATTTCGGTCAGTATTAATTCCTCATTCGTCAGGGTTTGTGAGGTTTCTCATCCCCAATCGCCAATCCCCAATCCCCAATCCCCAGTCCCCAATCGCAGAAAATGACATAATTTCCGTAAATGGGACTGTCCTGGTTGTAGCAATTAATAAAAACCCTCATTCATCCTTCACCACCATGCAGGTCTATTGCACTAAACAACATGCAAATAATGGGAGTAACCGCTTTTGTACTCATTGCGGTGAACCATTGCCTCTTCCTGTAGGGCAGGTTGTGGATCGGCGCTATCGGATTATACGTCAATTAGGTCAAGGGGGTTTTGGACGCACTTATTTGGCTGAGGATCAAAATCAACCCCATCAACAGTGCGTGCTGAAGGAATTTGCACCCCAAGTACAACAACCGCAAGATTTACACAAAGCTAAGGAGTTGTTTGAGAGGGAGGCGAATGTCCTCAAAAAACTCCAGCATCCTCAAATTCCCCGGTTTCACTCGTGGTTGCAAGAAAAGTTAGGCGGTAAGGATTATTTCTTTTTAGTGCAAGATTATATAGATGGTGATAATTGTTACCAATTGTTAGAACGGCGTCAAGCTCAGGGGCAGGCTTTTAGTGAGGAGGAAGTTCTCAAGCTGTTAAAAAATATTTTACCAGTTTTATCCTATCTTCACTCACAAGATGTGGTTCATCGCGATATTTCCCCCGATAATTTGATTTTACGACGTGGGGATGATCTACCAGTGCTGATTGATTTTGGTGGGGTGAAGCAATTACCGGCTTCTCAAGGTTTCTGGTTTACCCAGTTGGCTATCAATCATACTTTGTTGGGGAAAAAAGGTTATGCACCAGAAGAGCAGTTACGCCAGGGTAAAGTATTTAAAAGTAGTGATTTATATTCTTTGGCGGTGACGGTGCTGGTGTTACTAACGGGAAAGGAACCCCAAAAACTTTATGACAGCTATCAGGGGATTTGGCGCTGGGGGAAGGAAATAAATGTGAGTCCGCAACTGGAAGCTGTATTCAAAAAGATGCTGGCGTATAAACCAGGCGATCGCTATCAAACTGCTGATCAAGTTCTCAAGGATTTACCATCGCAAATGTCTACTAAACCTGCAAATTCTCAGATTACCAAGATTAAGACGATGATAGTTGCTCCTGGAGCAAAACGCGCTCAAGCTGTGGCGACTAAATTTCACAACAAAACTCAATTGGTTGTGCAAAATTTACCAATACCTGTATGGCTGCGTCCCTTTGGCGTCAGTCTGGTGGGGACTACTGTAGTTATTTTAACTGTAGCAGGTACTTGGGCGCTGGTAAATGCAGCCTTTCAGGGAATTTCTTCGATCTCTGTACCACCAATTTCTCTACCAACATTACCTACGCCTAGTCCGTCAGTGAGTCCAGGAAAAAATCGTGATATCCAAAAAATCTTAAATCGTCGTCAACAGCTAGAAATTCCTGACGGATTTTTTACGCGGATGGTAGATAGTTTGTTTTATACGAAACATCCTGAATTAAAGGGACGCAGCTTGACATCTAAACCAGAAGATGTAGCTTTACGGGATGAATGGTCAGGTATCGCCGAAGACTTGCTGAATAAATTAGAACAGGCGAAACTAACTACAGCATCCCGTCGAAAGCTGGGAAGCTATAGTCAACAAGATGTCACTATCTGGACGCAGCAAGCACAAGCAGGAAAGTTAGGTAAATATACTACAATTGAAAAACTAAAAACAGACACCTATAAAAAATTCGCTCCCTTGTTTCCCGGTCAACAGCGTGGGAACCTAAATCAAGCGACTTACGGTCAAATTTGGTATGCGATCGCAGCTGATCAAGTAAGTAAAGTACAATCTGACAATTGAGATGGGTATTGGGCATTGGGCATTGGGCATTGGGCATTGGGCATGGGAGAATTACAACAATCAACAATTAACAGTCAACAGTCAACCGTCAAAAGTCAACCACCAACCACCAACCACCAATCATGAATTCCCTTTATTGCACCAAAGGTCACGAAAATCCTGCTGGTAGTCGATTTTGCCTCAATTGTGGTGAGAAGTTGTTGGATACGCCTTCCGGTTATGGTATCCAACCGGGACAAACTTTGGGCGATCGCTATGTGGTTGTGCGTCAATTAGGTCAAGGTGGTTTTGGTCGGACTTATTTAACGGAAGATGTCAACCGCTTTCGAGAACTTTGTGTTTTAAAGGAATTCTCTCCCCAAGTTCAAACCCCCTACGTTTTACAAAAAGCTGAAGAACTGTTTCAGCGAGAAGCGAGTGTTCTCTACAAGTTACAACATCCCCAAATTCCTCGCTTTCGCGAACTGTTCCGCACGAATTTTCAGGGGAAGGAATACCTGTTTTTGGTGCAAGATTTTGTCGAAGGACAAGCTTACAGTTCTTTGTTAAATAGCCGTCAACAGCAAAGTCGTAAGTTTACGGAAGCTGAAGTACGTCAACTATTACTACAAATTTTGCCGGTGTTGGAGTACATCCACTCAGTAGGCGTGATTCATCGAGATATTTCTCCCGATAATTTAATGCTTCGCACTGCAGACCAATTACCGGTGTTAATTGATTTTGGCGGTGTTAAACAAGTAGCCGCAGTTGTCGCTTCCCAATATTATCAACCCGGTGAAATGAACGCGACCCCAGCCGGAACTCTCCTGGGTAAGGTGGGATTTGCACCCCCAGAACAGATGCAAACTGGGTTGGTGTCTCCCCACAGTGACTTATATGCTTTGGCGGTGACGATGTTAGTTTTACTGACAGGTAAATTACCCCAAGAATTAATTGATACTTACAACTTGACTTGGCAATGGCAACGAGAAATTAGCCTCAGTCCCAGTTTAGGACAGGTATTGGATAGAATGCTATCCGCCCGACCAGGCGATCGCTATCAATCAGCCCGTCAAGTCCAAGAAGCACTCAACCCTTCACAAGTTACCTATCCCCCTACTCAACCCCCCGCACCCATACCCAAACCCACTTCAGCCACAGTCGCTGTCTCCCCCCCTCCCCCCATCTCCCCATCTCCCGTCCCACCCTCTCCCCCTCCCTCCAACCCCTGGACACCAACCCAAACCTTCCTCACAGTGCTGGTGTTGGCTAGTGTTGGGGGATTCGGTTTGTGGGGAGTGAATAATTTGTTACATTCCCCTGGCGGCGATAACGGGGGAAGTACAGTCACATCAAGTCCCACCGTCACTAATACAGCAGAGGCGCAATATTCACCAGAAGAACGACGACGTAAAGAAAAATTGGATAATCGTCGGCAACAGTTGGGTATTGACTCTAATTTCTATGTAAAATTGGTGAATCAACTGTTTTCCCAAAAAAATCCCAATTTACAGGGACGGACTTTGAGCGATCGCCCCGAAGATGAAAGTTTACGCGCCGAATGGGATGAACTAGCCGCAGACATACTCGATAAACTAGAATCATTGAGTACCAAAGCGCGTCAACAACTAGGTACTTACACCGGAGCCGAACTCAACAGATGGAAGGTGGAAGTGAACCAAATCAACGTTGGTAGTCGTTCTTTATACGATTTAGGGGATGCAGCTTTTTACAAGCTATTTCCCGAACAGCGCCAACAGAATTTTATCGATCAGCCTATTGGACAAGTTTGGTATGGGTTAGTCAGTGATAAACTCAGTGCAATACTAGCTGGTAGTGCGTTTGAAAAAGTTGTGTTTGACAAAGATGCAACGGGTAAAACAGTTAGTGGGACTTTGGAACCTGGTACTGGTAAAGTTTTCATCGCTGGATTGGCGAAAGAACAAGATTTGGAAGTCAAGTTAAACGCCAATGCGAAAGTTTTGTTGTCTATATATTCGCCTTCTGGGAAAATCCAATTTTTAACAGATTCTAGAGAACGCAGTTTATCAAAAAAACTACCAGAAAATGGATTTTATGAGTTTGTTGTGGTTTCTGTAGGGTCACAACCTTTAAATTATGAACTCACCATTACAGCGATAAGTCCCATCCCCGAACCATTACCAACACCAACTGCGACGGAAACCCCTACACCGACACCGACGCCTACAGATACGGTGACACCGATATCGGAACCGACGGATGGACCTACACCTACCCAGGGTAATTAGGGGAAAAGTTATTTTTCGTGTTCTTTAAGTAATGAGTAAGGAGTAATGAGTTATGAGTTATGAGTTATGAGTTATGAGTTATGAGTTATGAGTAAGGAGTAATGAGTAAGGAGTAATGAGTAATGAGTAATGAGTAAGGAGTAATGAGTAAGGAGTAATGAGTAATGAGTTATGAGTAAGGAGTAAGGAGTAATGAGTTATGAGTAAGGAGTAATGAGTAATGAGTTATGAGTAATGAGTAATGAGTAATGAGTAATGAGTAATGAGTAATGAAAAAGTTATTAAGATATTATTCCTTTCCCGCTGGAAGATTACCGAAATAATTTTGATATCACGCAAAGGCGCATTCGCGGAGCGTCTGTCTTCGACACGCTACGCGTAAAGCCTGCGGCATAGCTCCGCTTACGCGTAGCGTCCCGCAGGGAACGTAGAGAAGAAGGAAAATTATAGGTAATCTTAGACCGTGAAGGGAGTAACAACTTCAATCAACAAGTTGAAAGAAAAATAAAAAATAATCCACTCATTACTCCTTACTCCTTACTCCTAACTCCTAACTCCTAACTCCTAACTCCTTACTCCTAACTCCTTACTCCTAACTCCTTACTCCTAACTCCTTACTCCTAACTCCTAACTCCTTACTCCTTACTCCTAACTCCTTACTCCTTACTCCTTACTCCTAACTCCTTACTCCTAACTCCTTACTCCTTACTCCTTACTCCTAACTCCTAACTCCTAACTCCTTACTCCTTACTCCTTACTCCTAACTCCTTACTCCTTACTCATTACTCCTTACTCCTTACTCCTAACTCCTAACTCCTAACTCCTAACTCCTTACTCCTTACTCCTTACTCATTACTCCTTACTCCTAACTCCTAACTCCTAACTCCTAACTCCTAACTCCTAACTCCTAACTCCTAACTCCTAACTCCTAACTCCTAACTCCTAACTCCTATTACTCCTTACTCCTTACTCCTTACTCCTTACTCCTTACTCCTTACTCCTTAGTCCTATAACTTTATAAATTTTCCCAGCTAGGCCAAGAGTCAAAATGCAGCTAGCACCGCTGTTTCCGATTTTTTACCGCCTTCTCCAACCGACTTTTCCTAATTGTCTTTGGGGAGGCGATCGCGATTTGAAAGCGATCGCGCTGACGTTTGATGATGGACCCCATCCCCAATACACCCGCCAAGTTTTGGCTATTTTAGACCATTACAAGGTGACAGCGAGTTTTTTTTGGTTGGGTGCTTGTGTCAACGCTTCACCGGGGATTGCCAAAGAAGTGTGCGATCGCGGACACTGGATTGGATTGCATGGTTATGATCATCGCTCTTTTCCCATGCTCTCCCCGACTGAACTCCAGGACAGTTTAGCAAAAACCCAAGTTGCAATCTACAATGCTTGCAACCTGCTACCCGCACAAGTACTGGATGTCCGACCTCCCAACGGTTTATTTACACCCCAGACTTTAAAATTATTTCGTCAGTGGAATTACCGCCCAGTTATGTGGAGTGTTGTACCAGAAGACTGGGTACTACCAGGAGTCGCCACTGTGGTAAAGCGAGTTCTCAATCAGGTAGAAAATGGCTCGCTGATTGTTTTGCATGATGGGTTTTACGGCGGTCAAGATGTTGCAGCCACAATCCAAATCTTGATTCCTCAACTACTACAACAAGGCTATAAATTTGTGACTGTTGATACTTTGTGGCAGATGGCTCAAGGGAATGATCACTGATTTTTTCGCCTGCTAGGGTAGGGGATCTAGGCCTTGCGCCCCTACTGATATGCTGACAATATTTGATTACTGACGCACCCTACAGCAGTTTCAGTTGCTCTTAGCTTTTCGCTTTTGAACAATATCCCCATCAGGACTGGTGGTGGAGACAGATTCTGCAGTTCCTAATAGATGATGTATTTCACGTGAACAAGAGCTATCATCCTGACAACAAGTAACTGGTAATCTTTGGATCAGTACTGGCTGCGGTGGTGTTTTTTGTTTTGGCGTCGATTTAGTAGCCAAGGAAACTGGTAAATCCCACTTTGTCACCCGACATTCTAACGGACTGAGTTTCCGATTCCCCAAGGATGGCATACGCACCAGGAAAATTAATAGCACAACAGGTAGACTGATGCTAATACCCCCAAGTATTTTTCTCATCCCAAAAATCGCCATATCCTATTACTACATGTAAATATTCCCCAAACCCTTACCAATGATAAACCAATACGGTTCAGTTAGAGCCAAAAACCTTGACCCATGTAGGTTGGGTTGAGGCTTTGCGAAACCCAAAATTTGGCGGGTTTGTTGGGTTTCGTTCCTCAACCCAACCTACAATTTTCCTTAACTGAACCGTATTGAATGATAAACGACAAATTACTCATTCATATTATGATAAGTAGCAACTGCAGAAGGTGATATCCGGTTCAAGTAGCGGAAAATCCAGTATTTGAAAATGGTATCTAAAATCACTGGGAACGTGGCAATAAATAAGAAGATAAAATCTCTATTTTCTGCTAAACCCCAATGACGTGATATACCTTCGAGAATGACTTC
The DNA here is from genome assembly GCA_038087035.1 of Gloeotrichia echinulata CP02. NCBI lineage: Bacteria > Bacillati > Cyanobacteriota > Cyanophyceae > Nostocales > Gloeotrichiaceae > Gloeotrichia > Gloeotrichia echinulata. Next base: position 6,306,582 of record CP051187.1, read on the forward strand.
CCAGCCATGAGGAGAGTGGAATCCGACAAATATATCAGTCAGCAAAATGATAATAAATGCCTTAGCACTGTCACTGAGACCATAGACAATATTATCGAAAAATTCTTTAACCACAGCTATCGAAGACTTACTAACGAGCAAAAACCAGATGAAAGCACCCACCGAAAAAACATCTGCAAATACATTTTTAATCGCATCCGAGCTTTCGTGACGAAATTCCTGAGCAATCTCACCAGCTTTTTCTTTCAAGTGGTTTTCCATCTCTTCAGGAGATATTGGAGGTGCTTTAGTAATGAGATTTTCAAATCTGATTTTTTCTTCGACTCTTTGCAGTTCTTCCAGGGCTTCTTCTTCCATTTCAGCATTCAGGAATATTTGGACTGCTTCCGAATTTCTAAAATGTTGAACAAGCGGACCCACTATTAATGCTTTTGATAGCTGATGAGTTAAAAGAGGGATAATAATTAATAGTAAAACAAATCTAATAGATATGACTGTTCTTTTTTGAGCCTGACGGAAATTCTCAACAACATCTTGTTCAGAATTTGGATCTAATTCAACTTGCAGACGAGCAACAGTATTGAAAATCGATCTGGGTAATATCCCAATTGTATTGGTTTTACTCCGCCTCTTTTTATTTGCAGCTTGATTGGGAATATTTGGCTTTAAAGGTTGAATATTCCCAGTTTGAGATATACTATCTGAAGGCTTTTCACCTAAAGATATGGAACTTGTTTGCTCATCGACTTTAGTATATTTTGACGTAACTTGATCAATGAATCTTAATTTCTCTAAAATCAAGGAAGAATTAGGATATTCTATACCAGCCTTATAAGCAGCTTTTTGATTCTCCTCGTTTAAGAACCAACGGCTACTTTTAAACTCTGTCAACCGCATCCGCACAAGTTTCAATTGTTGTTTCAAGTCAGACTTAAAAAAATCAATGACGTTGCTGGTGTATATGCTTAATTTACAGTCTATTTTATTACCAGCAAAATACTCGTCTTCCATTTCCTTAATTTTTAAAGCCGCCTTGTAAGCCTCATCCAGAGAACGCTCTGGTGTGCGTAAGTACCAACGGTAAGCAGCCAGTAAGAAAGGGTAAATTTTTTGACTAAATACAGAGTTATTCATCGTTGGTAATCATCCAGCATTATTTGGTGATTCTTAACCTTAAGTTAACGCACAAGGTATACTAAATCTACTAAGGAGACAGTTTGTGGTTTCTCATTCTGTTTGGATTGTTGGTCCTAGTCGCAGTGGTAAAACTACTCACTTGGTGGAGCAGCTTTGTCATTGGGTACAAAGAGGAAATCAAAATCCTGAATTATTTTATACCAAAAAAACAGGAGAAGAAATAGGCAATATCATACCCAAGCCTTTATATCTTCGCCTAACAGAACCAGGGGTTTTACTCCTAGCTGCTAATGATGATAATCGCCGGGAGTTGGGCGATAAAATTGTGACAGCCACTCTGGGTAAATATCCGATTCGCGCCAAAACACCACTAGGTTTTTTTCAGGATGAAGTTATTTTATTTTGGCCATTGTTAATTGAGTCGTTGCAGATCAAAGCGCAATTTCCGGTAAGATTACGCCCAGAAACTGAGCAGGAATTAGCGACAAAACTTTGGCGTTCCCAGTTAGACGCAGAAATTTTGCGTCTTGCGGGAGTGAATGAGTATCGGTTGGTGCGGCGCATTTTGGATTTATTGCAATTAGCAGCTTATAGTGGTACCCCGTCCTATCAAATGGCTCAAATTTTGTCAAGTGGCTTAGAGGACAATGGTATAAATTTAGAGTCAGAATTCCTCGCATCTTTGTTACTAGATTGGCGCAACTGGTGTTTAGAAAAGGGATTGCTGACTTATGGAATTATTACGGAACTCTATAGTCAGCACTTGTTAACTAATAAAAATTATCAACAGCATTTGGCTAAACGCTATCAGGCAGTACTAGCGGATGATGTAGATGATTACCCTGCCATCGCACGGCACCTATTTGAATTCTTGTTAGATCGAGGTGCTGTCGGGGCGTTTAGTTACAATCCTGATGGTGCTGTCAGATTAGGTTTGGGAGCAGACCCCAACTATTTAGAAGGTTTAGCTGTAAGGTGTCGAGTAGAAACCTTGGATGCACCATTTTCAGAGTCTCTAGCAAATAAGCTAGCTAGACCAATGGTAGAACTAGTCACAGAACCGATGATAACATTAAGTTTACCAGAAACTGTACAATCAATTGAAACTACCTCCCGCGCCCAATTGTTACGGCAAACCGCAGAGGTGATTGCCGATGCAATTAAATCTGGGCAAGTGGAACCAGAACAAGTGGTAATTATAGCACCAGGTTTAGATGCGATCGCCCGTTATACCCTGATAGAAATACTCAATAAGCAAAACATCCAGGTTGAACCACTTAACGACCAACGCCCCTTAATTAGCTCACCTGCAGTTCGCGCATTGCTCACCATGCTTGCTCTAGTTTATCCCGGTTTGGGACGCCTCGTAGATCGCGATGCCGTAGCAGAGATGTTGGTAATCTTGAGTAGACGACAAAAAACAGTAGATAACCCTTCACAACTCAGCAGTGAGATTGACCCGGTACGCGCTGGTTTGATTGCAGACTACTGCTTTGTACCACATCCCGATCACCCTAAATTGCTACCCGTCACAGCCTTCGAGCGCTGGGATAGAATCGGCTATGCCAGCACCACCGCCTATGGTCAGATATTAAAGTGGATAGAGAAACAGCGATCGCAAGCTCAAGAGCGTCTCCTTCCCAATCCCATCTCTTTATTATATCTAGCAATTCAAGACTTTCTGTGTAAGGATAGCAATCCACCCTACGACCAATTAGCAGTCCTGCGGGAATTACTCGAAACCGCCCAACACTACTGGGAAATTAATGCTAGACTGCAACAAAGTAATTCAAAATTATCTCCTCACTCCCCACTCCCGACTATTATTGCCGAATTCATTCAACTACTACGACGTGGTACCATCACCGCCAACGCCTACCCCATGCGTCCTATGGGCACAGCTTCCCAGGCTGTCACCTTAGCAAACATCTTCCAATACCGTTCTAGTAGACGATTTCACCATTGGCATTTTTGGCTAGATGCTGGTTCACCCCTCTGGGCTAAAGGTGGTGCGGCGACTTTGTTCGGTGCGCCATTATTTCTGAAAGAAAGGTTAGGCGCACCTTGGACCGCAGAAGATGACAAATTAGCTCAAGAACAACGACTCAGAAGAATTTTGACAGATTTGCTGTCTCGTGTATCCGAGAGAGTTTATTTGTGTCACAGCGATTTGGCTGTAAATGGGCAAGAACAATTAGGACCTCTGTTACCCTTAGTTCATGCCTGTGTGTCTGTGGTTTCTGAGCCTGTAGATACCTAAAGTTAGGATCATGTTCGGATAAATACTTGTCATAAGTGAAATCTAGAATATGTCTGATAATTCGTCAAAATGGATGCGAAACTTGCCAGGTAACGCATCCAGTTAAATCAGATCTATTGTGTAGGGTGCGTCAAATTTCAGATTTTTCGCATATTTCGCACCCTACTAAAGTCCCATCTCCTTGACATACTCCCTGATCTGAAAGTTCAGGGATTCTGGATTCAAACAGCAATAGCAGGCATAGCCCGTCTTACATCACCTAGCCCGACAGACAATGCCCTGCCTGTTGCCACTATTTTACCAAAAAGCCGTCCTAGAAGGACGGGGCTTTAGACTCAGTTTTTTTGGTAAATCCTGTTGCTAAACAGTAACTTTACAGAAAATTTGCCAATGCCAGCTTCGTTTTTACAAAAACTTTACATAACACTAGTCTTTTTACACAAAATTTTTATTACATTAATTACCTAGGGATAACACTTACTTCAATAAAAACTCACAAAACTTGGGTTCATTGGTTTAATCCACGGCACATACTCGTGAAGTGTTATATGTGCTACATGGCACAACCTAAAAGTAAGTGAGCAATTTTTGAAGCAATTTTTCATACAAAAACCTATTTAACTCCAACTTTTTTGGCGTTACCAAACCCACTATTGCAATGAGCATAACTAATTTAACCTCAGTCAAATTCCTCAAAATTGAACCATTATGGCTGTTGAGTATTGCTGCTGGGCTACAGGCAATTACTCTGACCTTGGTTTGGCGGGCCCACGATGTCGGCCATTTGGGAATGAGTTTTCTATTTTTATTTGCTACAGGTTCCCTATTGTGGGATAAACGCGATCAATTGCGCTTCGAGAGTGATGTATTCTCCAGTGTAGTAGGCTTGCTTCTAATTGGATGGGTACTCTGGGAGAGTTCGACGCTGAATGTAGAATATACCATGCGTCTGTTCCCTTTCACATCTGCCCTGGGTGTAGCCTTGCTGGCTTCTGGCTTTAAGGGATTAAAGCAATATTTGGGGGAACTAATGATTCTGTTTGTCCTGGGGATACCAAGTTTAGTTAGTGAACTATTGTATGAACATTCTATCTTTGATCTTTCCCCCTGGAGTGCCAAAATGGCTGGTTTTCTTTTATGGTATTCAGGCTTTGATGTGAAATTACAAGGCATCTATCTGTCTGTAGGACAAGGGAGCGTCAAGGTTGTTTATAGCTGCTCTGGCGTTGATACCATCAATTATATCTTGGGTATAGCAGTAATTGCTCTGTCCATGTTCCCCATCGCCCGCAAAAAGAACTTCTTTGTGCTGATATTTGCCACTCTCTTGGGATTTGTACTCAATGCCATTCGGATTGCTCTGCTGGCAATATTTGAAGGCACAAACAAAGAGGCTTTTCATAGCTGGCATGGGGGAAATGCTTCTTATTCTTTTGGTATAGCAGGCATCCTGATTTTTGGGCTATTCTACATGTTATTACTGAAACAAGAAGAGCGACAAATTCAGAAGACTCAAAAGTCATCAGGAATTACGCACTAGGCTATTTGTGGAGATCGGGCATTGGGCAGTAGGAGCGTGTTTTAGATTTTTACAGACACATGGGGTCTTGCTCGTACCCCAAAAAATCTAAAATCGAAAACTTGTACTGAGCGTTCGCGCAGCGTCCCGCAGGGAAGTCGTTGGCGTAGCCTCTGTCTACGACACGCTACGCGAACGTAGAGAAGTATCCAAAATCTAAAATTCGGAGGGTCAAGACTCAAGGGTTGGTTAATATTTTGACTCTTGACTCTTGACTCTGGACTGTGGACTAAACCCAAGCGATCGCAAAATCGTTAAAATATTAAGTAAAGTAAAGATATTTATGAGACATCAGAGTCAAAGAAAATGGGAATATTTGGATTCGGTAAGAAGTTAGCTATGCCTACTCCTGAGCAAGCTTTACCAGGAAGGTCCCAGGCTTTACAGGTACCCGATGCTCACTATGTCAACGGTAATCCGCTCAAACCACCTTACCCCGGTGGATTAGAAAAGGCAATCTTTGGCTTGGGCTGTTTTTGGGGTGCAGAACGTAAATTCTGGCAACTTAACGGAGTTTACACCACTGCCGTAGGTTACGCTGCAGGTTTAACGCCCAACCCCACCTATGAAGAGGTATGTAGCGGTTTGACTGGACATAATGAAGTAGTTTTGGTGGTGTTTGACCCAACAGTAATTAGTTACTCCCAACTACTCAAAGTCTTTTGGGAAAGCCACAACCCCACCCAAGGTATGCGTCAAGGTAATGACAGTGGCACTCAGTACCGTTCGGGTATTTACGTGTATTCTGAAACTCAGAAACAGCTAGCCGAAGCATTGCAGGAAGCTTATCAGCAAGCCCTGAACCAAGCAGGTTATGGCAAGATTACCACAGAAATCCTCGATGCGCCTGAGTTCTACTATGCAGAAGGCTACCATCAACAGTACCTGGCTAAAAACCCCAATGGCTATTGTGGCTTAGGTGGGACAAATGTTGCTTGTCCTGTGGGAATTGTTCAATCACAAGTCAGTGGCTAGTGCTTGATGCTTCGGCTGAGTAATGACCACCACCAGTAGGGGCGCAAGGCTTTGCGCCCCTACGTTGATTTGTGCAGACCTAATTACCTTGTCCTCACAACCGCTGCAAATATTTCTTCCTCAACTTAGTGTAGATGCTCTGGGTGAGTAATTTTGCAGCCCGAATTTTAGTCAAGTTCTTAATATTGGATGGGTGATGAATTTTGTGGTCAAAAAATTCGTTTAATTCATTCAATATCACTTGTAAACGCTGAATAATATTTGCGTATCGATACTCTGCAAAAAACTCTTCTGGCAAAGTAGGCGTGAGTCCAGATTCCAGTACCTTTAAGATACGTTGGATATCATACTCTTGGGAATAGCCAGCAATTTTATAACAATTAAATCCAGGATCTAAGTAATCGGATAAGCCGCCGTTGAGGCTGGAGAAGACTTGACAGCCAGAGGCTAGGGCTTCCATTGGTTGCAGGCCAAATCCTTCACTAACACTTTGCTGTGCCCAGTATTCAGCGGAGTCATACAGATAAACTTTAGCTCGATTGAATAATCCTGGCAAATCTTCTACATAGGAATTCACAACTAAGACTTTGCACTGCTGTTGTAAGGCGGGAATTAAATCTTGAATTAAATATTCAGAAGATTTTCGCGCCTGAACTAAAACATCTATGTCTCGCTCAAGATGTAAATTGTGGAACTCATCGGAAATTTGATTAGGCAAATAATAGATGAGGGAATTAGGTGAATGTTGTCCCCAATATCCCATTGTGTTGCGGCTCACGGTGATGATGGGAATACTCGCAGGCAGTTTGAATTTGTAACCTGCACTATGGGCATGGTAAACCACATTATATTGTTTGAGTTTAGCAGCAAGTTGCGCGATATCAAAGCCCCAACTGATGACGAAAATCACATCATCTAAATTGGGCTGTTTGAGCAAATCATCTAGAAATAGCTTGTCTTGTTCCCGTTGACGATAGGTGACGATATCAGCGTTACAGATTTCCTGGGCAAGTTTCAGGGTTTTCAACTCTGCCCATAGACCACCGCAGGCAAATTTGCCATCTGTCCCAGGGAGTAAAAAATAAAGTTTCCTCATCCACATCACTCCTCAATGCGTTAACAAGTTGTAGTTGTGTAGGATGCTACACGCCTACATTGACTCAGCAGATATTATTAATCTGTAGGTTAGCTTATTTAGATGGGGCATGGGGAATGGGGCATGGATTATGAACTCTTAACTGGCTGTATAATCAGCGAAGTTTAGCAATACGTCACAGTCCACAATCAAAGCGCAAGCGTCAACGATGAATAAAAAATTGAGAGTCAGTATGCTGCTGCTAGCAGTTTTGGGAAATCTCGGATGGTCATTTAGTGCTAGGGCTGGATTTAAAGGCACCCTCAGTGTCGAAATTGATGGCTTGAAAAATAAACAAGGGCAAGTGTGTGCTAGCATCTTTGCCAATAGTCAAGGTTTTCCTAACAAACGCGATCGCGTCGTTCAAAGGCAGTGTACCAAGATTACTGATAATACTGTAAAGCTGAAATTTGAAAACTTGACAGCAACTAATTACGCCGTTGCGGTCATGCATGATGAGAATAAAGACCTCATCCTCAATCGTAATGACCTTGGTATGCCCACTGAAGGCTTTGGTTTTTCCAGAAACCCAGAAGTTAGCACCAGTCCCCCCAAATTTGGTGAAGCAGCTTTTTTAGTCGCAGGACCTAACACGAATATCAAAATTCATCTCAAATATTTATAAATCTTATTTTGGCGTTGCTGAATCAGAAATGAAAAACCCTTATGGTGCTTGCTTGTGCGAATCAGGGGATAAATTTTCTGGTTCTGGCACTGTCCGAATCCGATTTATCTGAGCCAGAGCATATCTTGCTGTTGACTGAACTTCAGGATCTGGGTCTTCGAGGGCATGACGCAATAGATGGCTAATTTGAGTCATCATATCATAAATTCGGGTCAGATCACGGATAGCATTTTGCCGCACTTGTGGACTTTCATCTTGCAAGGAGATTGCTAAAGCCCGGTTCATCGGTTTGAGTGTGCGGATGCCGATTTCTCCCAAAGCTGCCAAAATTAAGCTGCGTTGTTGAGAATCTGCGTCCATCATCAAGTCTAACAGCGGCTGAATTGCCCGTGAATCTCCCTGCTGACCCAAATCCCAAATCGCCTTGCGCCGCTGGGTTGGTTCCAGACTGTGTAAGTCTATAATCAATTCGTCAACAATATTGACTTTGGTAAGACGGGAAGTTTTTTCTGTTGGTAATAATTTTGGCGAAATTTTTGCGGTCACGGGTTGGGGACTAGCCACCGATGGCATATTATCCTGTTGATTGGGCGTGCTGTCCAAGTCTGTTGATGACAACATAACTTGGTCGTTTTGCACTTTGATCTCAGTTTCAATATTGGCGATTTTGGTATATTGTACTTGTTCGACCCCACCAAACCTTCTGATCACGTACAAAAATGCGCCAACAGTTCCGAGAACTCCTAGACCCAAGAGTAACCACCAAATGAAACCAGACGCGGTTGAGTTAGGCTGAACACTCGGTGCGGGAGAGGGGGTAGTAGGGGGTACGGAAGTTTTGGCGGTCATTGCTGCTTGCAGACTTTCCTGAGTTGTCCTACCTGCAATACCGTCTGCTAGTAAACCCTGTGCTTTCTGAAATTCAGATACAGCAATTTTTGTATTTGCTCTATATTGTCCATCAACCTCGCCATTGTAGTATCCCAATTCTTTTAATTGGGTTTGCAAAGTTTCCACATCCGACCCTGTACTACCAAGTTTGAGAACAGACGGTTTGGTAGCTGGTGTGGGAGTCGCTTGGGCAATTCTGAAGATTTCCGGGGTTAGGTGTGCTGTAGCTGCGCTAGCGGGAATTTGGTAAACACCCAGACCAGAAAAACAGGTGAATATTAGGATTGAGGAAGGGCATAGCCTCATATTTCAAGTTTCAGCCAGAACGTACTTTTGAATTCATCGATACCACGATAACTTTAAGCTGCCCAAATGTTCATATTTATCTTGACAAAAAATTTGGCGTCACAGGGATTGGGGATTGGGGACACTTCGACAAGCTCAGTGCATCGCTGGGGATTGGGCTAGAAAAATGATTATTTCCCCTCATCCGCCCCATGTCCGCAACAGGTTATCGCAAAATTTCAGTTTCCGATTCCCTCACCTGTATGGGTAGGGGCTTCAGTTGTTGCGTGGGAGAAGATTCTAAAACTGGTTGCTGTTGAGTCGTAGTGTTTGCACTCACGGCGACCTTGTTACCGAAAAATTGGGTCTAGAGCCACCGTCGTTCTACGACGGCTTTTTATTGAATTTGATTAGTCTTATACCAAGCATGGTAGTATAAGGCAGGAGGTAAAGCGATGCTAGTTTTTGAATTCAAAGCTTATGGGAAGTCACCGCAATTAGCGGCAATAGATGATGCAATCCGTACTGCTAAATTCATTCGTAATAGCTGTATTCGGCTATGGATGGATGTTAAAAGCATAAGTAAAAATGACTTGCAGAAATATTGTGCTGTGCTTGCAGCTAATTTCCCATTTGCAAATGAACTCAATTCAATGGCTAGACAAGCTAGTGCTGAACGGGCGTGGTCATCTATCTCCAGGTTTTATGAAAACTGCAAAAAGGGTATCTCTGGCAAGAAAGGTTTTCCCCAATTCCAGAAAGATTGTCGCTCGGTTGAGTACAAATCGACTGGATGGAAGCTTGCGGATAATCGCAAATCAATAACTTTCACTGATAAAAAAGGTATTGGAAAGCTAAAACTCAAAGGTACTCGTGACTTGCACTTCTACCAAATCAACCAGATTAAACGGGTGAGACTGGTAAAACGCGCAGATGGTGTATATGTTCAATTTTGCGTTGACGTAAACCGTTCTGAAAACATAGAAGCAACTGGTAAAACGCTGGGCTTAGATGTTGGGTTAAAAGAGTATTACACCGACTCTAACGGGCTCTTCGTTGAGAACCCTAAATTTTTGCGTAAAGGTGAAAAAGTTCTCAAACGGTCCGGGCGTCGTGTTTCTAGAAAAGTAAAAGGTTCAAGAAATCGGGGTAAAGCTAGGCAGATTTTAGGCAATCGCCACCTCAAAATAAGTAGGCAACGTAAAGACCATGCTGTGAAATTAGCACGGTGCGTAGTTCAGTCTAACGACTTGATCGCCTATGTTCGGCGAAGCCGTTGCCGAAGGCTAAATTTGAAAATTAAAAACATGGTGAAAAATCATTGTCTAGCCAAGTCCATCAATGACGCATCTTGGTATCAGTTCCGTATTTGGCTGGAATACTTCGCGAAAGTATTTAAGCGTGTCACGGTTGCGGTTAACCCGCAATATAGTAGCCAAGAATGCTCTAGCTGTGGTGAAATTGTCAAAAAGACACTATCTACTCGCACCCATCTTTGTAAATGTGGTTGTGTGATGGATAGAGATGAGAACGCAGCTAGAATTATCCTGAGTCGAGGGTTGGGTACGGTAGGGCATACCGGAACCTTTGCACTAGATGCAAGCAACGCTTGGGGAGATGAAACCTCTACTCTTGTTGGTGAAAACCTGCATGAGCAAGTTATGTCTTAGATCCAAGAATCCCCGCTCCTTTAGGACGGGGAGTGTCAATTTCTCCTGACAATTTATCGCGCTGGTTGATGAGATAGATACTGATTAAAGTCAAACAGACTCCTACCCACTGCAATGGACTGAGGACTTCAAAGAGGAAGAAATAGCCAAATAGTAGGGCAAAGATGGGTGTGAGGAAGGTGAGAGAACTGAGACTAGTGAGACTACCGCTAGAAGCAAAGTAGAAAAATAATCCATAGGCGATCGCACTACCAAATACTGTGGCATATCCCAAAGCCAGCCACTCAGTTCCTGCTAGATTCTGCCATTGCTGGGATTCTACCACTGATGACAATCCCCACAACGGCAAGCCACCCAAAATCATGTGCCATCCCGTTGCGGTCACTGGATCGGCATATTTACAGACATACCGGATTAAAACGGTACCCACTGCCATTGACAACGCTGCTAATAACATTAACCACTCGCCGGAAACAAACAGCTGTTGCCAGTTACCAATTGTAATATTTGCACCGAAACCGAGAACATGGAAAATCCACTCATCTGGTAAGCCAATTAAACTAATACCAGAGACTCCCAATCCTAGTCCTAACCATCCCCATAAACCAATATGTTCTTGGAATAGCCATAAAGATAGTAAGGCGACAGCTAAGGGTTGAGAGTCAATCATCACAGACCCCAAACCCGCCTTAGTTCTGACTAATCCTTCTGCCAAAAAGCCTTGAAATAGGGTGCCATCAACTATACCAAATAAGGCAATCCACAACCATGCAGCCCAACCTTGGGGTTGCGGTCTACCCATCAATGCTGCTGCAATCAGAATTAATACCCCAGCTGGTAATAACCGCACTCCCGCCATGAATAGGGGCGTGGTGTGGGGAATCACTCCTTTCATCGCCACCATCGCCGTACCCCAGAGGAAAAAGGGAGCGATGAGTAGTAGGGGGGCGAAGGGTAGTCTTGATGCACTGAGTTTCAGTTGCATGGGTTTGCTGATGCCTTTGTTGAACAAATGTAAAAATTGCGTTACGTGACACTCCTACACCAATTGCAAGCAATGTGGTGTAGGCTTCCGAGTCCTGTTAAGGATATCAGGAACTTCTTTCCCTGCGGGACGCTACGCGAACGTGGTACTCCATTTTTCCCACTACAGCATTTTATAGTGAGGTACGTGCCCTGCCCCACTCTTGGTCTTAAAAAAAATTCCAAGTCCAACCTAGTTTCCTTGAAAATTTTACTTACAGGAGGCAGCAACGCATACACGGTTGCATTTCCCTATAAAACCCCATATTTTCAGTTTTCTTGGCGCAGCCTCTCCCTTTGGGAGAAGGTACTATGTTAGACCAGCATTTTAGGCTTTGTCGTCACTGATATATTCTAGCAAAAAGTGATTACCTATCTCAAGATATTGATAAAAACTCAACTGCCCTCTAATTGTTTTTTACCGCAGGTAAAACAGATTAGAGGGCGTCTCGTTTTTATCCCGTCATTCATCCCACACCAACTTCGGGTATGGTGTGGGGCTTCTGCCGGGTTAAGCTAATTTTACATAATTATGTAGTTTTGTGATAGCATCCGGGACGCAAGGCCTGGCATCCCTACCCTCCTTCCCTTGTAGGATACCGAGTCGCGAATAGCAGATAACACCCATTTTATCGCCCATGTGAGGACGATTGTCGGGGCGCAAGGCCTTGCGCCCCAGAAGATATTGCAACGACGCCAAAAAACCTGATTTTACACCCGACATCCTAAGAGATAATGGCAAGTCCAGGAGCTTCTAAATTTGCCACTAATTTTAACCCAAACTCCGCTTCAAATGCTCCTTTTTTGTAATCTAAACTCCAGAGTTCTAAGGCGCAGTCATCATCAGGATGAGATGGCACAATTTGCAGTTTAAATTCCTGGTTATGGGGAAAATATTGACACTGCACTCGTTCTATTGCGCCAATGTGCCGTCGATCCAGCGCTACTGCTAATCTTAAGAGAGTACTTAATTGGCTGACTATTTGGCGATGCTGTTTTGTGAGCAGATTCCGGTAATTTTCGTGTTTTTTCTTCGGCGGCGATTTGCGATGATAACGCGCTAAATTGGCAATGATTTCCATCTCGTTTTCGGTATAACCGAGTAATTCACCATTACGAATTAAATAATAAGAGTGCTTATGGTGTGCCGAATGGCTGACATAATAACCGCAATTATGTAATATTGCAGCTGCCCACAGTAATTGCCGCTCTTCTTCGCCCCAGTAGTGTAGTATGCCTTGAGTTTGGTCAAATAAACTTACGGCAAATGCTGCGATGCGATCGCTATGTTCTAAGTTAATTTGGTATTTATTCGCCTGTTTTAGCACACTGCGCTCGCGAATTGAACTTTGAAACCGCAATCTATCTTCAATTAGACCGTGGGCTAACATCCAGTCTACAATTACACCTTCCCGCAGGGAACGCCCACAGGTAATGAGGGAGTCAACACCCAAAAGGGTCATTGCTTCCTGTAATATTACTGCGCCAGCAAGTATAACTTCAGACCGCTTGTCCGGCATTCCGGGAATTGTCGCCCTTTCAACGTTACTTAGTCGCCGTAACCGACTGACCCAATCGCGCACATCTTTGAGACTCAACTCGTAGCCATTGAGTGTAGAAGGGACAAAACCCAACTTTTCCCTTGCATTCATCAGCGCCAGGGTTTCAATGGTGCCAGAAGTCCCAACCAACCGGGGAGATTCACCAAACTGGAGGCTGGCTAGTACCTCTTGTGCGGAACGTTCCAACATACCCCGTGTATAGGCTTGGAGGTACTGAAACTCAGTATTGCTGATGGGGTCAGTGGTAATTAATTCGCTGGTGAGTCGCACCGCACCAACTTTGGTACTAGTCAGAGTGCGCGGTTCGTGACTATCCCCCAAAATTATTTCCGTAGAACCACCACCAATATCGATGATCATATGGGGCTGGTTGTGAAATTCCATCCCCGACAGCACACCTAGGTAAATCCGCCGGGCTTCTTCTTGACCAGAAATCAAGTCAACACTTAAACCCAACTCGACTGATACCCGATGTAAAAAATCTTTCCCATTCGGGGCTTCGCGCACAGCGCTAGTCGCCACAGCAACGATGGTTTCAGCGTTGAAAGTTTTGGCTACTTTTTGGAAGCGTCCCAGGGCGGCGATCGCCTTGTCCATAATCTCAGGTTTCAGGTATCCTGTAGATATATCGCGATCGCCTAGTCTGACAGTTTCTTTTTCTCTGGCAATCATGCTAAACGATGGTAGTGTCGGTTCAATCCGCACAACTACCATATGCAGAGAATTTGTTCCTAGGTCAATCGCAGCAATAATCCGGTGTGGCTTAACTGTAAGAGTCGGCACACTCTCCCAGCTAGCTGAAACTAAATTCAGCATCTAGTATTCTCTCTGTTTCAACAAGGATGGTAAAAGCTGGTCTGTCGGCGTCAACCGCACTAGTATTATGCGAAACCAATTTAATCTCAGGTTCAGTGTCTGATGACTCTGGCTGAGTCAAGAATCTTCACCCTGCTGCAGACAACATCATAACTATTTGGATGTATCTAAATAGTCATTTATAAGTTGTGATTTTACAAATAGCAAATAAGGATATTCTATAGGTAGATGTAAAGATGTGTTAATACATCTAGTTCAACAAATTTCTTGATTTCTATGCTAAGGACGCCAGAACAAAACCAAGAACCCGTGTGGCTTGTTATTATCAAGTTGTTAAGGTGGCATAAACCAGAAGGAAGGCTAATCTTGATGATACCTGCCCTTTGGGCTATATTTTTAGCCGCTGCTGGTAAACCGCCTTTACCCCTGATTGGCGTAATTATCTTGGGAACCCTCGCCACAAGTGCGGCCGGGTGTATTGTTAATGATTTATGGGATCGCGATATTGATCCACAAGTGGAAAGAACACGCGATCGCCCCCTTGCTGCCCGTACACTGTCAATGAAAGTGGGTGTTGTTGTCGGGATAGTTGCCTTAGCATGTGCAGCAGTCCTCGCCTTTTATCTTAACACCTTAAGCTTCTGGTTATCTGTGGCAGCGGTACCAATTATTTTGCTATATCCAGGTGCAAAACGAGTGTTTCCCGTACCCCAACTAGTGCTTTCTATTGCTTGGGGTTTTGCCGTATTAATTAGCTGGAGTGCAGTTACTCAAACCATATCTCAACCAACTTGGATACTCTGGGGAGCCACTGTATTATGGACATTGGGATTTGATACAGTTTACGCCATGAGCGATCGCCAAGATGATCAGCGCATTGGGGTTAAATCGAGCGCCCTATTCTTTGGTAATTATGCCCCAGCCGCTATTGGCATTTTCTTTGCTGGCACAATAATTTTACTCGCTTGGCTTGGGGCTTCCATCCACCTTCACATTGCTTTTTGGATTAGCCTAGCAATTGGCACCATCGGCTGGATTTGGCAGTCTGTCCGCTTAACACAAAAAGACCTACCTAACCCAGCTTACGGCCAAATGTTCCGGCAAAATGTCTGGATTGGTTTTATCTTACTCGCGGGGATGATTGCTGGGTTTTTTTAACCCTCCCAAACTCCAGTTGAAACCTACGCAGTAGGGGCGCAAGGCCTTGCGCCCCTACACCAAATTAACCGCGCCAGGGTAGCCCCTAAATTCTATATTATGCGGGCTAGGGCGTGTTTTAAAAGTCTTATACAATACCAACAAAACGCTGATACATGTAGATTGCGCGTAGGGGCACGGCAATGCCGTGCCCCGGAAGCTGGTATCATATCGTGTGGATTTCGGGGTATCTAAAAATTTATGCGGCTAAACAAATAGTTTGAAATCGCGGGACTAGGCGCGGATAAATCCGTGGGATAGTTCAGCAATTTCTATTTCGGCTGTCTCGAAAATGGCTTTTGATACTACAATAGCCATTTCTGAGACTACAATAGCCATTTCTGAGACTACAATAGCCATTTCTGAGACTACAATTGCTATTTCGGCAACTACAAAAGCCATTTCGGCTGTCCCTTAATTTTAAAGACCGTCGCGACAATCAGCGTTAACTCAACCGTATTGTCCTATAATCAGTAGATTTGGTAATCTCATGTCTGACTATGGCTGCTAACACTACTGATTTAGAGAAACGCCTATGGGAAGCAGCGGATGAGTTACGCGCTAACTCCAAGCTCAAATCCAGTGAGTATTCCATCCCTGTATTGGGGTTAATTTTCCTGCGCTACGCTGACTGGAAATTTACCCATGCTGAGGAGGAACTGAAAAATACAGGTAGTAGAAGACGTGGAATTACCAAAACAGACTACCAAGCAAAGGGTGTCATGTACCTACCTGATGCTGCTAGATTCTCCACACTGCTTAACTTACCAGGAGGAGCAGATATTGGCAAGGCAATCAATGATGCCATGCGTGCCATTGAAGCGGAGAATGAAGAATTAAAGGATATTCTGCCCAAAACTTACAATCGCCTGGAAAATGACCTGTTATTTGACTTGCTGAAAAATTTTAACAAAGTCGAATTAGGCACAGATTTATCAGGGGATGCTTTCGGGAAGATTTATGAATACTTCCTGGGTAAATTTGCGATGACTGAGGGACAGAAGGGGGGAGAATTCTGGCTCTTCCGTACTTAGCGTGCTGAATTTATTAAATAATCAGATTGAAACCCTTGCAGAGCTAAGATAATAGCCATTATTTTCTGTATTTTATATCATATTGCTAGAAATTAAATTATGAACGCCTGTAAGCCTTACTTTTAAAGCAAATTTATAGACTTTAATTGATAATTAAGCACGCTAAGTACGCAAGAACCAAAATTATCAGCCACTATTAAATATATGGCAGAAACAGATATGGCAGTAGTCATATCTCAATCTCAAAATGAAGTAGAAGCATTTGAGCAAAAACAATTAAATATCACTCCTCACCGTCAAAGGTTAGTGAATGAATCTCCGCCACTGGATGAAAAATTCAAAGATGCATCTCATCCCCTACGCATTATATTTGTTTGCGCCATGTGGATGACTGGATTTGATGTCCCCAGTTGTTCCACCATTTACCTGGATAAACCGATGAAAAATCATACCCTGATGCAAACCATCGCCAGAGCAAATCGTGTCTTTCCTGGTAAAGTCAATGGCTTAATTGTTGATTATATTGGTGTGTTCCGCGATTTACAGAAAGCACTAGCTATTTATGGTTCCGCATCTGGTGGTGGTGTTCGAGAAGGAGATACTCCAGTTAAAGCGAAAACTGCTTTAGTGGCACAATTGAGAGCAGCAATATCAGAAATTACAACATTCTGTACCCAAAAAGGCATTGATTTTGCTGTTCTGGATTCAGCACAAGGTTTTGCACGCAACAAGTTTTTGGCAGATGCGGTAGAATCCATCATTATTAATGATGATGCCAAAAAAACTTATCTCTCCCTAGCAGGTAACGTTAACAAACTTTACAAAGCTATCCTCCCAGATGCTGTTGCTAATGAGTTTACCGCTATCAATACTCACTTGCAGAGAATCAAAGACAAAATTCTCGCAGAAATACCAGAAGTTGATGTGTCCGAAGTGATGGAACAAGTGGAAGAACTGTTAGATCTGTCCATCACCGCTGGGGAATTTGCGATCGCACAATCCCACTCTCAACTCATTGACTTAAGTCAAATCGACTTTGAAGCGTTAAAAAATAAGTTTGCTACTACTGACTACCAGAGAACAGAGACAGAAAAGCTGAAAACAACCATCAACCAAAAACTCCAGCAGATGGTGACGTTAAATAAAACACGCATCGACTACCTGGAGAAATTCCAGCAGATGATAGCAGAGTACAATGCTGACTCCCGCAACGTGCAGATGTTCTTCCAGGATTTGATTAACTTTGCTCAAGAATTGGGTGTTGAAGATAAAAGAGCGATCGCCAAAAATCTCACTGAAGAAGAACTAGCAATTTTTGATTTACTGACTAAACCACAAATTCAACTGAGTAAGCAAGAGGAACAGGAAGTTAAACAAGTTGCAAAAGAATTACTGAAAACTCTCAAACAAGAGAAGTTAGTTTTGGATTGGAAGAAGAGACAGCAAACCAGAGCATCGGTAGAAGTGGCGATTAAGGATAATTTGGATAGATTACCTCAGAGTTATTCTGCTGAACTGTATGAGCAGAAGTGTCAGGAAGTTTACCAGCATGTTTATGAGAATTACTCTGGACGAGGAAGTATCTATGATGCTGGGAATCCACGGAGTCAAATATTGGCAACTTCATGAAAAATTTATATTTCTCCCGTATTTTTGCGTAAATTGTAAATTTTACTTGTCAATCTCTCTAGAGCTAGATCCGGAAAATTACGCTTTAGTTTAGTAGTTGGGTATATGACCACGTAATTTACACGTACCCAACTACATGAAGCGATCGCACCTTGTCAAAATCGCCATAATATTTTTATTCTCCCTTAGCAGTCTTGGTGTTGTTGGGGGAAGTTTTTTTCTCAGAAAAGCCTTTAGTAGTTCCACTACACCTGAGATAGTCACTGATACATCACGTTATCGAGAACTTCGGGAATCACTAAGTTCTGCTAACTACCCTATAAAACATTTTCCTATAGATATTCCTGCTGATGCTCAAAATGTCAAGATTTCCTACACTCCAGGCTTTTTACAAGGCGGTAGTTATTTTCAAATCAGGCTCAAACAGTCACCAGATAAGATAAAAAAATTACTTTCACAATACAAAGATATTGCTAAACACGAATATAGAGGTGGTAACACCAACGACCATACAAATCTACCCCAAGGAGTACCAACAACGTTTTTTTATACCAGCGACTCCCCAGAAGAATCCTTTCCCCCCACGTATAAAATATTAGTATTGGGCGCACAGGACAGAGGTAGTCCCGGCTTTAAGTGGAATCATGGCGATAGCTATGGGGTAGCGATTGATAGTTCCACCTCAGACATTGTTTATTGGGCTGAACAGTGGTAATTGATAATTAGGACTTACGCATGAGTAACTCGCGCATCAAGGGTTTGGGTTGGACATATCCAAAATCCAAAATCGATTGACCAAGCCAATTTTAGATTTTAGATTTTAGATTTTAGATTGTTTCAGTACGAGCAAGGCTCCTTGTGTGCCTAACCAATCCAAAATCCCAAACTTGTACTGAGCGTACCACTACGTGGAAGCAAGCTACGCGCAGCGTCCCGCAGGGAAGTCGTTGGCGTAGCCTCTGTCTACGACGCCGAAGGCTACGTAGAGAAGTATCCAAAATCCTTGAGCAAGGTACCCTTGTGGTCGGGGTCAATCCAAAACTTGTACTGAGCGAAGTCGAAGTATCCAAAACTTGTACTGAGCGTACCACTACGTGGAAGCAAGCTACGCGCAGCGTCCCGCAGGGAAGTCGTTGGCGTAGCCTCTGTCTGCGACGCCGAAGGCTACGTAGAGAAGTATCCAAAATCCAAAATCGGTTGACTTTCGCCGTTTTGATCAACACAATCACAAATGGTCGAGTCAAATCACTAATCCAAGCAACGTCAACTTGATTTTTTTGATCGGGAACTGGGGACTGGGGACTGGGAACTGGGAACTGGGGACTGGAGACTGGGAACTGGGAACTGGGGACTGGGGACAGGGAACTGGGGACTAGGGACTGGGGGTGACAAATGACAAATGACAAATGACAAATGACAAATGACAAATCCGTTAAACTTCATTGCAAATTGCAAAGTATGTGAAACAACGTGATAAGTTTTGGTAATGTGAACAAACAGCACAGGACTAATAAAGGAGAATACAGTGGCAATGGAATCAAATCTCTTACCGGGCACAGGTGTAGTGAATGAAGATTTCAGCGAATACGTTGCCCACTTACAGCTGCACATGACTCTGCAAGCTCGCAATCTGGTTCCAACCCTGAAGCAGACGAAAGAAGATAGTCGAGAGCAATTACTCCATCAAACCCAAGCCAACTTTGAAAAGGTAATTTCTCGGCAAAGTCTGTGAAATATACAATTTTTCATCAAAATTAACGTAAAATAAAAGCAGATGATTGTTGGGTCAACGCCTGTGGTGTTCTCATCAAATCTGCTTTTTCTGATTTTTTAAGTATTTAGTTGCTAAAATCACTCTTTTGGAACAATACCAAGTAGCGGAAAGCCGTTAATATTATTATTGCAGTAGTTAATCAGCAAGAGCAGTTACTCAAGGCTCAATGGCGGCTCGAATCAAAATGACTTCATTACTTCCTCGAAATCTCAGCGTGATCATCCGACCGGTCCAATATCGGGACTTGGATGGCGTCGAACGCCTAACTCAAGAGTCATTCGCAGCCCTCACTCCCCAGGGAGCGTGTTTTGCCATGCGCCAGATGCAATGGCTCCGTCGCTGGTATGGGCTACTCAAATTTTTGAGTTGGTTTCCCAACCCGTTACAATACCTCTTCTGTGCCTATGTAGCAGAGCAAGGGCGTACCCTGCTAGGGATGATTCAAGTATCACCCTTTAACAGGACGCGCAGTACTTGGCGGATTGATCGGGTGATGTTAGACCGTGCTGCGGATAAGCAAGGAATTGGTTCCCAACTTCTGCGCCATTGCTTCGAGTCGATTTTGGAGGCTCGCACTTGGATACTAGAAGTAAATGTCAATGATATTGAGGCCTTAGCACTTTATCGGACAAATGGATTTCAGCGCCTAGCGGAAATGACATATTGGGAAATTTCACCCGAATTGTTAGCAGAATTGGCGAATGCTGAACCGGATTTGCCGAATCTTCTACCTGTGAGTAATGCCGATGCCCAGTTACTATATCAACTGGATACGGCCTCAATGCCACCTTTGGTGCGTCAGGTATTTGACCGCAACACTCGCGACTTCAAAACCAGTTTGTTCGGTGCTTTAACTGATGCTGTCAAACAATGGGTGACGAAAATAGAAGTAGTCAGTGGCTACGTGTTTGAACCCCAACGTAAAGCAGCAATTGGCTATTTTCAGGTGCAACTTGACCGTAAGGGTCTTAGCCCCCATGTAGCAACGTTGACAGTTCACCCAGCTTATACCTGGCTTTATCCAGAGTTGCTGTCTCAACTAGCTCGGATTGCTCAAGATTTTCCCCAACAAGGTTTACAACTAGCTTCATCAGATTATCAGGCAGAGCGAGAAGAGTATTTAGAGCGAATTGGGGCAAAACGCATAGAACATACCCTAATTATGTCTCGCTCAGTGTGGCACAAGCTACGGGAGTCGAAATTTGTCTCCTTAGAAGGGATTCAGTGGACTGAGGTGCTACAAGGTCTGCAACCTACACGTAAACCGATACCCGGCGGTATGTCATGGGCACAACCAGTACAGCACCCACCCTCAGATAGACCAACGCCAACTAAGTCAGAACCTATGAACTTTGGGTCTAATAACGCTAGTATAGAAGCATCGCCGGCATCTGAGTCAGCAGATGCACCACAGGAGTAGGATTGACTCAGAATTTAACGTAACCCAGAAGTTCGCCCAAGGCAAAACCGAAGGCGAGTGGGGCTGGGTATCCCTACCTTCGTCCCTAGCTGGCGCAGCGTCTGGGTAGGGAGAAGGGTATTGACATACTCCCTGATCTGAAAGTTCAGGGATTCTGGATTCAAACAGCAATAGCAGGCATAGCCCGTCTTACATCACCTAGCCCGACAGACAATGCCCTGCCTGTTGCCACTATTTTACCAAAAAGCCGTCCTAGAAGGACGGCGGCTCTAGACCCAGTTTTTTTGGTAATAATTATCCAAAAATGTCCAAAAAAGTCTATTAAATAAACAGCAGAAGTACTGTGACACCCCAAGACCAACCAAAGCCCTTGATTTCAGCATTAGGATTAGATCTCGGTAGCAAACGCATTGGTGTAGCAGGGTGCGATGGTACAGGTTTGATAGCTACGGGGATCACTACAATTGAGCGCAGTTCTTTTGATCAGGATGTCGAGCAACTACGACAACTAGTGAATCAGCGCCAGGTACATCTGCTGGTTATTGGTTTACCTTATTCAATGGATGGCTCCTTGGGGTTTCAGGCGCGTCATGTACAGAAGTTGGCGACCAGACTGAGTAAGGCTCTTAAACTCCCTGTGGAATACGTTGATGAGCGTTTAACTTCATATCAAGCAGAACAAATGCTCAGAGATGAAAAACGCTCGCCATCACGTCATAAAGCTATGATTGATAGGAAGGCAGCAGCATTGATTTTGCAACAATGGCTGGATGCCAGGCGAGCTAAATTCAACGGTACACTCATAACTGTGGAGTATTGAAAAACTTTGCTGATTCTATAATCATTTGTGTTAAAATCTAGACGTATTCCCATAGCCAGTGACCTAATTTGGCATGGGGAAAATCCTATCTAGTTGGGTAAGGCATCAGCCTATAACCTCAAAGTAGTTAACCTATATCCTAGAAAGGAGAAACTAAATTAGCGAGGTAATAAAATCGGGAATGTCAACAAAACCAGTCCCAAAAGCAATGATGGGATATAGGCTATATGGTTTAGCCATTTGGGTAAGACTAATAAACTAGTTATTGTAAACATATAATTAGCAACTATTGATAACTTTTAAGATAATATTCTGAAAGCTATTACCCAGCAGTTGTATCTAAGTCAAGCTATTTGTTTGACATCATACTGTTACTCGACAGTTAAGCGATTTCCACATTTGCTGGTATTTATAAAGTTTCACAACAAGACCATGTTTTCTTCTCAATTTCCTCACGAAAATGATCACGATGATGCAGGTGCCGTCACTTTGAGCGACGACAAAGGGCGAACCCTGGAATGTTATATTGAGCATTCCCTCTCAGTGGATGGACAAGAATACGTTTTACTTCTTCCTGTTGACTCACCAGTAGAAATTTTTGCTTGGCAAGGTGAAGGCGAGGAAGAAGAAGCTATTCTTGTAGAAGATGATGACACCCTTGACAAAATTTTCAGCACCGCTCAAGCAGTCTTATCTGAACAGAACTTGCTGTTGAAAAACACTGCTTATGCTTTGACTGTAGCAGGTGAATTACCATCCGTCGAAGAATCAGAACTCTTCACTTTAGAAATTGAAGACGAAGAGACAGATTTAGAGCCAGAGCAATTACAGCTACTTACTAGCTTCTATGATGAAGAACAGGAGTATGCAATTTATACGCCGGTAGATCCACTATTATTCTTTGCTCGCACATCCAAGACAGGTAAACCTGAGTTACTATCCCCAGAAGAGTTTCGCAAAGTGCAGCCTTTGTTAGAAGAACATCTTTTTAATGAAGTCGAATAATCTGAAAAATTAAAAATTAAAAATTAAAAAATTATAATATTTTAAAATTTTTAATTGGCGATTTTTAACGATATTCGTTAACAAGGTCAACTACCTACACTGACCTTTGGTACAGTGTAGGCTTACAAGAATCAGCTTGTAACTAAGAGATGACTAGCTCACAAGCCATTACCTGACACGTACGAACAGATGTTTCCCTAGTCTGGATTATTTACAAACTACCTGATTAGTAGTGCTTGCAGAAAGGACATTTTGGTAGTGGTGAGCTAAGGGACTTACAACTTGCACGAAAGGATTATCTCCATGATTCGTGTATAAAAGATTGGTTGTTTTGTCGCTGTCCTCCTCCCTCTTCTTGCTGTGCAACACTTCGGCTACGCTCAGTGACCAGAAAATGGTCACAGGGACGCGACAAAACAACCCCGCAATTGGTCCCGACACCGAATCATTCGCGCAGCGTCTGTCTGCGACACGCTCCGCGAACGTAGAGAAGATTACGGTGTGGGACTCCTTGCGGGTTTAGTTGAACGTTTTGCAGAAAGTCAAGATATAGTTATTAGTCGTTAGTTATTGATCATGGGTCATTAACTAATGACTTTTCACTATAGACCTTTCACTCTGGACTCTTGACTATGACTTGGAACAAATTTTTACACCCTGATTTGATTTTGTCGGGTTCAGTTTTGAATTTGACACCAGATATTATCCAGCAATATCAGATCAAAGGGCTGGTATTGGATGTAGATGAAACCTTAGTACCGATCACAACAGGGACAGCTTCACCAGAACTACGACAGTGGGTAGAACAAATTAGGACTTTTACCCCCCTATGGTTGGTGAGTAATAACCTGAGTGAAGCCCGCATTGGTGGTATTGCCCGTTCTCTCAATTTACCTTATTACCTGGGTGCAGCCAAGCCCTCACGACGCAAAATCAGGGCCGCACTCGAGTCCATGAATCTCCCAGTCCACCAAGTGGGTATGGTAGGCGATCGCTTGTTTACCGATGTCTTAGCCGGTAATCGCTTAGGAATGTTCACCATTTTGGTTGAACCAATTATCCCTCCCGGTACCGCCCTCCGCTCCCATCCCATCCGCAATTTTGAAGTCTGGGTATCGGAAATCCTCGGTGCGTCTATTAATCCCAAACACACAAAAATTCACAAACCGTGACAAATCATCAGGAAAGTAAATCTAAAGAAATGCTTAAGGAATCTCAGTTGATGACAAAAATCGGGGATCATAAGTATTAATAACATGGGGTCAGCCAAAAAAGACCCTAGCCCATACCAAATAACTATAAAACCGTAGAGCGTCAGCCCTCACCTATAGAGGGACTGGCGCTTTACAATTTTTTTAGTCAGTTGTCATTTGTCATTTGTCAGTTGTGAATAAGCGAAAATAACCAATAACCAATGAGCAACGACCAATAACCAATGACCAATAACCAATGAGCAACGACCAATGACCAATAACAAATGACCAATAACAAATGACCAATAACAAATGACCAATAACAAATGACCAATAACAAATGACCAATAACAAATGACCAATGACCAAAACGATAGTCGTCAAAATCGGTACATCTAGCCTAACCCAGCCACAAACTGGAAAATTAGCACTTTCCACCATTGCGACCTTGACGGAAATACTTTCTGATTTAAGGCTACAAGGTCATCGGGTGATTTTGGTGTCCTCTGGTGCGGTGGGGGTGGGTTGTGGGCGCCTGGGTTTAACCGAACGCCCGAAAGCGATCGCTCTCAAACAAGCAGTAGCAGCGGTTGGACAAGGACGGTTAATGCGGATATACGATGATTTATTTACTACTCTACAACAACCAATTGCCCAAGTATTACTGACGCGCAGCGACTTGGTACAGCGTAGTCGCTATCTTAACATTTACAACACCTTTCAGGAATTACTCGCCTTGGGAGTCATTCCCGTGGTGAACGAAAATGATACCGTAGCAGTAGAAGAACTGAAATTTGGCGACAATGACACCCTTTCGGCTTTGGTCGCCAGTTTAGTAGAAGCAGATTGGCTATTTTTGCTGACCGATGTCGATAGATTGTACTCGGCCGATCCGCGTTCGGTACCCGACGCCCAACCGATTACCTTGGTGAGTAGCATTGCCGAATTACAGATCCAAACAGGCTCTGCTGGGTCACAATGGGGTACAGGTGGGATGATGACAAAAATTTCCGCCGCCAGAATTGCGATCGCCGCTGGGGTGCGTACCGTAATTACCGAAGGAAAATCTCCCCAAAATATCCAAAAAATATTACAAGGTGAACATTTAGGGACACACTTTGAACCGCAACTAGAACCAACCTCAGCCAGGAAACGCTGGATAGCTTACGGCCTTGTACCGATGGGGAAATTGCATTTAGATGCGGGGGCGATCGCCGCGATTGCTCAGGCGGGGAAATCCTTGTTGGCGGCTGGTATAAAATCTGTTGAGGGGGAGTTTGATTCTCAAGAAGCCGTGCAATTGTGCGATCGCAACGGTAACGAAATCGCCAGGGGATTAGTCAATTACAGCAGCGAGGAACTACAAAAAATTCGCGGGTGTCATTCGCGGGATATTCCCCATATTTTGGGTTACGCAGGCGCCCAAACTGTCGTTCATCGGGATAATTTAGTTTTGATTTAGTATTTACTCCCTTCCCGCTGGAAGATTACCGTTCGCGGAGCGTCCCGTAGGGAAATAATTTTTAGCTCACGCAAAGGCGCAAAGGCGCAAAGAAGGAAAATTATAGGTAATCTTAGACCGGGAAGGGAGTAAACGCAGAAGGAGGCAGAATTTTACTTTGATGCGGTCAGTCTTATTGGCTGCTGACATTTAGTCATGGGAATTACGGAATCCCTCCTACCTCTAAGGTAGTATAAGTATAAGTGTTTTTAGCATCTAACCTGTTTAATCAATAGAAATCACCATTTGCCAATTCTATGGATCTGAGTAATATACCGAAACCCATTTGGTATGGTCTTACTGCACTTCTCTTATTGACTATAGGCTATGGAGCTGCAACTCACGTTCCAGGGCTTAATGACTCAGATAAAGAAAAGGCTGAGAATAAAGCTTCGACAGCACCAAACGCCAGTAGTGTCAAAGTTAGCGTTTTTGATGAAGTCTCTCAAGCTCCTATAGTTGGAGCAAAAGTAATAATGGAATCTGAAGGGGGTTCTGATACAGATACAACTGATAATTTAGGCGCTTTTCGAGTTCAAATACCCAATACAGATTACGTTAAAATTCGTATATATCAAAGTGGTTGTGAGCCTTATAAGCAGGACTTAAATCTGAAAAGTAACCCTGATAGACCTAAACCAATTTTATTGAAATGTTCAACGTCTAAAAAGAAATCGACCTCTAACCGTTAAATTTTTTAGCATATTCAAATGTTATCACTGCGCCAGCATTTTCAGCGCATTAAAGAAATAGTGGACTGGAGTTGGACACTAGCCATATTGTGTATGGCAGGTTATATAACCCTGGGGCAACTTGCTCAATTGTACTGGGCAATGGTGTTTTTTGGCGGATTAGCAGCTAGTTTTGGTCTATTTTATGATTTTTCATGTGAAAAATTAGCAGAATTAAATGCTATTGAGGATGAATACCAACTTAACAAAGCATTTGCTGCATCAGCTTTGGCTCAAGATTTACTTAGAAAATTTGCCGACAGAAACCCTGAAATTCCCAACCAGTTTCCTGATTTTATTCAACTAAAAAATCAAGTAAGCAATATCAAAAAAAGTTCTGCTGATAGAATCAAGCAAAGGATTAATAGACCAACATCGGCACGTCCTAACAGATCATCTCAGCCATCATCTCAAAAACCAGCACAACCAACTACGCCATCTTCACCACCGCGAAAGCAACCACAACCTCCCCAAATAAACTCATTTCAGCCACCGTTTCAAAAACCAGCACAACCA
The DNA here is from genome assembly GCA_038087035.1 of Gloeotrichia echinulata CP02. Lineage (NCBI taxonomy): Bacteria > Bacillati > Cyanobacteriota > Cyanophyceae > Nostocales > Gloeotrichiaceae > Gloeotrichia > Gloeotrichia echinulata. Next base: position 6,333,360 of record CP051187.1, read on the forward strand.
ACTACGCCATCTTCACCACCACCAAAGCAACCACAACCTCCCCAACAAAGGGCTACGGAGTCAAAAATTAGTGAGGAAGAGTATAGGAGAATTGTCAATCAAAGAGATTATACTTATGTCAAGGGTTACTTGAGAAGTGGTCATTGGGTACGGGCGCATTACAGGAGGAAACCAAATCTAAGCCAGCCCAAAGACCCTTGACGCTTCGTCTGGCGACAGGCTTAGGAGTAAATTTTTAATGGATAAATTCAGCAAAATCTAATATCTCTTGCTGCTTATCTACAGGTAATTGCCGCAATTTTTCTAAAACAGCTTGCTCGATGTTCATTCTGATTCTGCCAACAAAGCCCTTGGGAATTATGATATATATTATGACTGATTGGCGATCGCTGCTGGAGTAAGTCTCAAACTTGATATTTACTGCAAAAGTACAAACTCGTAACCAGAAGCACAAGGCTTACTTGCATCACATGACTCAACTTTAACTAAAAAGGCTTTTCCTTGACGCTCACCTGAAGGGGAAAACTTAATTGTTCCTGTGGCGCCTGAAGCCGAAAAATTGGCATTAGAGAGGACATTTTTCAACCCTTGGCGGGTATTATCCTGTTTCAAGCCAGCGATAATTACTTGGAGTGCATCATAAGCGCCGGCTGTTCTATGATTTACCTGTGCATTCCAAAGCTTCAAGGCTTTGTCAGCAAAGGGATTGTTTTTATTAGCGTCACGATGCCAATATACAGGTAATACCATTCCTTGGAAATCCTTGCCATTATCTAAAGTTGTTTGTTTGTACATAATTTCCGAAGCGAAAAATGGTTTTCTCCCGCGAATTTCTTGGGCTACCTTGGTAGCATAGAAGATATTTCTGTTGGTCGGGATGAATAGAAAGCCATTTGCTTTTTGTGTTTCTATAGCTTCGTTGACAAAAGCACTGGGTTGAAAGTTCTTGTCTCCCAAATCGCAAGGAAAACTGATAACTTGACCACCATATTTATTGATAGCGTTAGTGTATTTATCTACCAGAATTTTATTGAATGAAACGGTCGCATTACTGCTATTTGTTGAATTATTTCCCCGGCTAGAATCGCCACAAATAGCGATATTTCTGGCTTCTCGGACAATGTGGCGAGAATGAGTGTCAACTAAAACATCAGATGAATTTACATAAAAGATATAGTTTGATTCAGCAGGATTTGATTGATTATTGACTGCTTGAGAGGAGTTTTCTTGATTTCCCGTATCCCTTGCTGGTTCGATAGGGAAGACTAACACCAAACCCTTGTCATTATAAATTGATGAGTTGCGTCTAGACCCTACTACTGCCAACAGGCTATTGTCTTTAATCAGTTCATTATCTAGCTGTTCAGAGTTTGTTGAGCTATTATTCCCACTACTTCTAATACTACTTGCAATCATAATTTGCAGCTTCTTACCATTAATTCCGCCGCTGCTATTAACCTCATCTTGAGCTTGAGCTACCCCGCGCAAAATCTCTTCCGCCTGATTAGGATCGAAACTAATTGGTGCGATTACAGCAACTTTTAAGGCTGCTGATGTATCTTGAGCAATTTTGGCATTATTTAAATAAATTAAGGTTTCAGGGTCATTGGGACTATTCTTGAGAGAAGCGGTAAATTTTTCAACAGCAGTCGCAAAATCTCCCTTAGCAAAAGCTGCAATTCCATTCTCTTTGTCAGGGGATGTTCGGACTTTTACTACAATCTCTCCACCTAAACTCATCAATATTGGTGAAGGGTTTGATGGAGGTATTATCGGTTCCTGTGTAGTTACTATCGGTTTTAACGTGACTTGCTTCAATAGAAATAAAATAGCTGCTATAACTATTGCAGTCAAACCCAGAGAAATTAGCAGACGGGCACCTTCTTTTTTTCGTGTCATAAATCATTACCTTAATTAGAGAAAATTAATTTAACCCCATCAGAAATATTTAGACATCAATCTATTCAATAAATCAGAGAATCCCATAATAATCAAAGACACAAATCCGCCAATAATTGCAGCGATTATGGCGTTATTAATTTGCCAAGTTTGGAATAAAAAGACAATAAATAAAGTGGTAATTACAGCAATTATAAATAAATAATTCTTTTCCAAAAGCGAGCGAGAGCGGGTAAATATTAACGCTCCAATAATTAACAAAGGTAATGTAGAGCTAATCCAAACAGTTATACTAAAACTGAGCAGGGCGATGGCTAAAAAAGAACTACCAGAACCTGCAATTATAGCCCAAGGCAATAATTCACCCAGGGCGACTGCTGGTGTAAGAATGAATTGGGTTTGTGATTGTGGGTGACGATTTAAGTCTTGTAAGACTTCCTGTACCGATTGATAACGCTCTTCGTGGTCTTGTTGCAGTAATTTAGTGAAAATCCGCCTTAATTCATCACTTATAGGCTGTTGTAAATGCTGTTCCCAGGTAGCAGTCCAGCCATATAATTGCTTTTTCCACAGTGCATCAGGGGGAATTTGTGTCAGCAGATAAAAGCAAGTAACTCCCAAACTGTAGAGGTCACTACTAGGATAAACTTCACCCGTGAGCATTTGCTCTGGCGACGCATAACCAGGGGTGCCAACTATTGTATTTGGGTCAGAATTTAGTGTTCTCGTCTTTTGTTTTGATACCCCAAAATCAATTAACACTAACTTGTGATCTTTTTCCCGGCGCAGAATATTTTCTGGTTTAATATCTCGGTGAATCACCTGTGCCTGATGTACCACATCAATTACAGGTAATAAATCTTGTAAAAGTTGGCGAATTTTGGCTTCATTAAACGCACCCTGTTGTTGTAACTCTTGTGAAAGATTTTGTCCATCGATAAACTCCTGTACTAAATACAGATAGTCACTTTCTTTAAAGTAAGCATACAGGGTGGGAATTTGGTCATGCTTTCCTAACTCCTGTAGACGCTTTGCTTCTCGCTCAAACAACTCAGTCGCCTTTTTTTGTGCTTCACTACCGCGACCACCATAAAATTGATCTCTGACCAACAGCTTAACCACGCATTGTTCATCTAGCTTGTCTTTATCCTCAGCCACATAGGTACGAGCAAATCCTCCTCTTCCCAGTGGTTTGATAATGCGGTAACGATTTCGCAAGACCGATACCAATTCTGTTCCACAACTCAGGCAGAACTTTGTCCCATCAGGATTGAGGGGATTCGCACAATCGGGATTTAGGCAGCAGATCATATGATTGATGCTGTTAGTTTCTAATCAAGAAAAATATACCGCATTTTCGCGGAGGTTTCATATGAAAAAATATAACTGGTGGTGTACCAGATTCTGTGTACAACAATATACAAACTATATAATAGTTGGGGATTAGGATGGTTAAATTTTCAGCCTCAAAGCCTCAACGTTCAGCCTCAAAGCCTCAACGTTCAGCTTCAAAGCCTCAACGTTCAGCCTCAAAACCTCAAGGTTCAGCCTCAAAACCTCAACGTTCAGCTTCAAAGCCTCAACGTTCAGCCTCAAAACCTCAACCTTCAGCTTCAAAACCTCAACGTTCAGCCTCAAAACCTCAACCGTCAGCCTCAAAACCTAAAATTTTCCTCCCCCAATCCCCAATCCCCAGCGATGCACTGAGCTTGTCGAAGTGTCCCCAATCCCCAATTCCCAGCAGCGAATGGTGACACATTGTGAGGTAGGATAACTGTGGCGACAAATATGCAAATAAATGTAAACAATATAAATAGATATTACAAAACCAGTTTTAGCTTAAACAAAAACAAGCCTCTCGCTCACTGCGAAGCAGGAGCGATGAGCAGTACAAAGGATTGAACATTTTTTTTGTACTTGTTCAACTGTGCGGAGGGGCATCTCGTACAGTCTAAACAAAGCTCAGTTAATGTCCGACGGGATACCGGGAGTCGCTGAGAAGCCCACACTGTAATGCTTGCAGTCAGTGTGGGAGTATGTCACTCAATCACGTTATTTCACGTAGGTAGCTTCATGTCCATGACCACGATAGCCCCTGAACAGGTTAACCGCATCGTTTGGAATCAACATCACGATCCTTTTGAAATACTGGGTTCTCATCTCATCGAGCAGAATGGTAAAAATGTCTGGGCTGTGAGAGCCTACCTACCAAACGCCAGTGCAGTGTGGGTAGTCCTTCCCCAAGAACGCAAGGAATACCCAATGCAATCAGTGCATGACCCCCACTTTTTTGAATGCACGATTGAAACCCTAGAATTGGCAAACTACCAGTTAAAGATTAAAGAAGGGGAACATGAGCGTGTTACCTACGACCCTTACGCCTTCTGTTCTCCCCGTTTAACTGACTTTGACTTGCATTTGTTTGGGGAAGGAAACCATCACCGGATTTACGAGAAACTGGGAGCGCACCCCACAGAAGTCAACGGCGTCAAGGGCGTTTATTTTGCCGTTTGGGCACCCAATGCGCGAAATGTTTCTGTATTGGGAGATTTTAACCTCTGGGATGGTCGCCAACACCAGATGCGTAAAGGCGCTACCGGTGTTTGGGAATTGTTTATTCCTGAATTGGGCGTGGGTGAGCATTATAAATATGAAATCAAAAATTTGACAGGACACATTTACGAAAAATCTGACCCCTACGGTTTCCAGCAGGAACCCCGTCCCAAAACCGCATCAATCGTTACAGATTTAAATACTTACACTTGGAGTGACGAAGATTGGTTAGAACAGCGGCGTCAAACTGACCCCCTGACCCAGCCAGTCTCTGTCTACGAACTGCATTTAGGTTCTTGGTTACACGGTTCTAGTGCAGAACCAGCCAAACTACCTAACGGTGAAACTGAAGCTGTAGTTCCGGTTTCCGAACTGAATCCTGGCGCACGCTTCCTTACCTACCGCGAATTAGCAGACAGACTGATTCCCTACGTTAAAGAACTCGGTTACACCCATCTAGAACTTTTACCCATTGCGGAACATCCCTTTGATGGCTCTTGGGGTTATCAAGTAACTGGATATTATGCCCCCACTTCTCGGTTTGGGACTCCCGAAGATTTCATGTATTTTGTTGACAAATGTCACCAAAACGGCATTGGTGTGCTGGTGGATTGGGTTCCCGGTCACTTCCCCAAAGATGGACATGGTTTAGCCTTCTTCGATGGTAGTCACTTATACGAACACTCAGACCCCCGCAAAGGCGAACACAAAGAATGGGGGACGCTGGTATTCAATTACAGTCGCCACGAAGTCAGGAATTTCTTGGTAGCAAATGCGCTGTTTTGGTTTGACAAGTACCACATTGACGGGATTCGCGTCGATGCTGTCGCTTCCATGCTGTACAATGACTATTGTCGTAAACCAGGGGAATGGCTACCCAATCAATACGGCGGTAGAGAAAATCTAGAAGCTGCAGATTTCCTGCGTCAAGTAAATCACCTCATCTTCAGCTATTTCCCCGGCGCTCTCTCAATTGCAGAAGAATCCACAGCTTGGCCAATGGTATCTTGGCCGACCTACACAGGGGGACTCGGCTTTAACTTGAAGTGGAATATGGGCTGGATGCACGACATGCTAGACTACTTCAGCATGGACCCGTGGTTTCGCCAGTTCCACCAAAACAACATCACCTTTAGTATGTGGTACAACCACAGCGAAAACTTCATGCTGGCATTATCCCATGATGAAGTAGTGCATGGCAAGAGCAATATCATTGGTAAAATGCCAGGGGATAGATGGCAGAAGTTCGCCAATGTGCGTTGTTTATTTAGCTATATGTTTGCTCACCCAGGCAAGAAAACCATGTTTATGAGCATGGAATTTGGACAATGGAGTGAGTGGAATGTCTGGGCTGATTTGGAATGGCATTTATTCCAGTATGAAGCCCATCAACAGTTAAAGGGCTTTTTCTGTGAGCTAAATAAACTATACCGCTCTGAGCCTGCTTTGTACACCTGGGATTTTGACAGATCTGGGTTTGAATGGATTGATTGTAGCGACAACCGTCACAGTGTAGTTTCCTTCATTCGCCGTGATCGGGATGCTGATAATTTTGTGGTCGTGGTTTGCAATTTTACCCCTCAACCCCATTCCCACTATCGTATCGGTGTACCGGAAAAGGGATTTTATACCGAGTTGTTCAATAGCGATGCCCGTCAGTATGGCGGTAGTAATATGGGTAACTTGGGCGGTAAGTGGACTGATGATTGGTCATTGCATAATCGTCCCTATTCCCTGGATTTGTGTTTACCGCCTTTGGGTGTGTTGATTCTCAAGTTGGATAAGAATAAGACAGCACAGGCGCTGAAATCTTAATCCTCAAATCTTAACTTTCAGCAGAACCCCGCTTTCTTTCTTGAAGACGGGGTTTTGCAACGGCGAATTATCGGCGATCGCTATTCTTGCACGATGGATGAACAAAGTATATCTACGACTACGACAAATATATAATGTCATTAATCTGGATATAGATTTGAAATGGAATATAAAATTTCTCGTCACGCAAAAACAGAAATGGAAAGACGAAATATTCCTCTTGACCTGGTTGAATCTGTTTTAGACAATCCCCAACAAATTTTCCTCGAAAGAGAAGGAAAGATAAATTATGGAAGAATTGCTAGAACTCAGACAATTAGTGGTTGCTGGTAAGGTGGAGGAGGCTCTATCTTTAATTGATGAGTTAGAGGAGATGAGCAAGGAAGATAAAATCAATAAAATTTATAGTTATTGTGTAGTCTTGTTAGTTCATTTAATTAAGCAATCTTCCGAAAAACGGACAACTCACTCCTGGGATGTTTCGATTCGTAATGCGATCGCTGGGATTGGTCGGGTGAATAAACGCCGCAAAGCTGGGGGATATTATCTTAGCAGTACAGAGCTACAGGAGATTTTGGCTGAGGCTTATGATCAGGCTTTAGATAATGCTGCTTTGGAAGCTTTTGGTGGCATTTATGATGCGATCGCTTTAGGAAATATGGTAGATCGAGTATCGCTGGTCAAGCAAGCTTTAGAATTAATAAGTTTTATTTAGTGTCGTTTGTTATTTTTCGCCATCTCCTCATATCCCCCATTCCGCAATTCTACCTGCTCAAGGTTAAATCATGCCACCACCCATGAACGAGAGATGTTGTCTCAATCCAGAATGTCATAACCCGCCAGTTCCTGAAAATACCAAATTTTGCCCTAACTGCGGAGGAATATGGTAGCATTACTTAATTGCCGTCAAAGTTAACTTAATACATATAGCACTCCTATGTGATTTTTGAATAAAACTCGATACCACTAAATTCTCTAAAATCCTCTTGTCTACGCAAACAATTTCAGGAATCAAACCGTATTACTATATCAAATATATTATATTTTCTTAAAGTTATGACGCATTTCGGACTAATTTGCCCCTCCGCTACTGGTCATTTAAACACTATGACTGCTTTAGGACGCGAACTTAAAAAGCGAGGTCATCGTGTCACGTTGCTGGGAATGCCTGATGCAGAAGCTAATGGCAATGCTGCTGGCTTAGAATTTGGTTCTATTTCTGGGGATGAGTTTCCAGTTGGCACAACAGCTATATTTTATGAGAAGTTGGGGAAACTCAAAGGAATCGCAGCATTAAGTTACACAATTTCTTTATCTGAAAAAACAACCGCTTTATTTTTGCGGGATGCGCCAAAAGTTATTCAAGAGGTCGGAATAGAAGCATTAGTAATTGATGAATCTATATTTGGGGGAAGTACAGTAGCAGACTTTTTGAGTATACCTTTTGTGACTGTCTGTTCCTCTCTAGTGAATGCTTTTGATCATTCTATTCCCCCATATTTTACAACTTGGCAATATAACTCAACATGGTGGGGAACCTTAAGAAATCGTGCAGGTTATGAGTTAATGTTGGGTTTTGGTAAGCCTATCCGACAGGTAATTTCAAAAGTCCGTCGCGAGTGGAATTTACCCCCTTGTACTAATATCAACGATTTTTACTCGCTTTCCAAATTAGCCATTATTAGTCAACAAGTCGCCGAGCTTGAATACCCAAGACCTAATTTAGCTGGTTTACTTCATTTTACTGGACCTCACTTTGATTCTACCGCTAGAAAATCTGTTGATTTTCCGTTTGAACAATTGAATGGAAAGCCTCTTATTTATGCGTCGATGGGAACATTACAAAATCGGCTGCGTAATATTTTCTATCATATTGCTGAGAGTTGTGTAGGTCTAGATGCTCAATTAGTTCTTGCTCTTGGAGGTGGACTAGAACCGCAAGACTTACCAGACCTACCAGGAAATCCAATAGTTGTGAAATATGCACCACAGTTAGAACTGTTACAAAAAGCCAGTTTAACTATTTGTCATGCGGGAACTAATACTGTGCTGGAGTCATTGTTTTATGGTGTACCTTTGGTGACTATTCCTATTACTAATGACCAACCAGGAGTAGCCGCACGGATTGTATGGTCTGGTGTAGGAAAGTTTATTTCCACTTCACGGTTAACCACTCCTAGATTACGTCAGGATATTCAAGAAGTATTGACCCAACCATCTTACAAAAAGAATGCTTTGAGGCTAAAAACCGCAATGAATCAAGCAGGAGGACTGCGCCGCGCTGTTGATATTATTGATGAAGTGATCTTAAACAATCAGCTAGTCAGTTAACAAGATAAAAAATTGATAACAAGCTCTTTCACTTAACAAGAGATTTTCTTGTTAAGTTCTACAGTTGGAAATTTATAGAGGCTCCGCTGCTAGGATATTTGTGTAAAAACTATTACACGTAATTCAGTGAAATAAATTTTAAATTTTACCTGATGGGTCATGGATAACTGGTAATTAGTAATGGGTGATGAGCTAAAACTATAACCAATTAGTTATTAATTACTACCCAGATATATCTGTAATTTTTACTGCTAGCAGATTATTCATGTCATCCAAAAGCGAAAATCTAAAATCTAAAATTTTACCACCCCCCCTGAAAAGAGGTGATTTACTCCGAGTAATTGCTCCTAGTGGTGCTTTGCGAGAATTTGAGGCGTTTGACCGCAGTGTAGAAATTTGGCGATCGCGTGGCTACCGAGTAGAAATCATCCCCCAGATAGATGACAGATGGGGATATTTAGCAGGGAAAGACCAAGACCGACGCGATCGCCTAGCCGCAGCATGGTCAGATCCAGATTGTCGTGGTATCCTTTGCGCTAGGGGCGGTTTTGGCAGTACCCGCATTTTGGAAAACTGGAATTGGCAACAAAATGCAGCATCTCCCAAGTGGCTAATTGGCTTTTCTGACATCACTGGACTGTTGTGGAGCCTTTATAATATAGGAATTTCCAGCGTTCATGGCCCAGTATTGACCACCCTGGCTAATGAGCCTGATTGGTCAATTGAGCGGTTGTTTAATTGGGTGGAAGGTCGTCCCCTAGAACCGTTGGAAGGTTGCGGTTGGGGTGGTGGTGTAGCTCAGGGCATTTTACTCCCTGGTAATCTTACGGTAGCAACGCATCTTTTGGGTACACCCTTGCAACCAGATTTTGAGAATGTAATTCTGGCGTTTGAGGATGTTTCCGAAGCACCCTACCGCATAGACAGAATGTTGACTCAATGGCGCTTAAGTGGTGTATTATCCAAAGTGCGGGGAATTGCTTTGGGCGATTTTACTAAATGTGACGCGCCAGCTAACGTACCCAGTTTTAGGGTAGAGGAAGTTTTGCGCGAACGTTTGGGTGATTTAGGGATTCCGGTTGTCTCAGGTTTACCTTTTGGTCATGATAGCCCGAATGCCGCATTACCCGTGGGTGTGGCGGTAACTTTAGATGGCGAGCAGGGGATTTTGGAAATTAACACATAAGGAAATGAACTAAATATAAGTCACTTCTGAATATGTTAAGATACTCTTGCTTTCGCCACAGGAAAAATTCATCAAGATGAATACACTTTCAATCAAGAAAAATGGTTTATTTTTTCAAGTCATTAAAAGTAAACATCAGTCATTTTGGGAAGACCTTAATGATGGTGGATGGGAACCCGAAACCTTCAAAGTGTTTGATCGATTTATTTCCCAAGATGTGACATATATAGATGTGGGAGCATGGATAGGTCCAACTTTACTTTACGCAGCACAGCGAGCTAAAGCAGCCTTTGCCTTTGAACCAGATCCTCTAGCCTATCAGGAGATGTTGGCTAACGTACAATTAAATCCAGAGATTACAAATATTCAGACCTACGAAGCCCTGATAGGGATTGAATCTGGTAAAACCCGATTGGGAAGTAGAGACGAAGGAGGTGATTCTACCAGCAGTGTATTGTTTTCAGAAATGAAAACAAGTTGGCTAGTTGAGTCCATTAATCTCCCAGAGTTTGTCGAAAAACAAGGGTTGCGTTCACCTTTATTTATCAAAATAGATATTGAAGGTGGAGAATACTCACTGTTACCCACATTAGTCAACTTCTTCAAAAATTATCAACCCATAGTGCTTTACCTATCTCTTCATCCAGAGTTTCTCTTAATTGATCCATCTTCTAGTCAGAAACTTCCCTTAAATCTAAATCGAGCAATTAAATTGATTAAGGCTCATTTCGATTTAGCACAGAGTCTGGTCAGCTTTAAGTATATCTACGATATTTATGGCAATCGCACCAGTATCTGGAAAGGACTATTTAAAGCACTTAGCGGTAACAATAATATGGCTGAAAACGCTATTATAGCCACCAATCAACGTTGGAATTAACAATGATTAGTATAGAATTTAACTTAGAACCAGAGATTTCTGTGGTCACGTGTACATACAACCGAGCGCAGTACTTAAATGATTGTATTAATAGTGTTATCTCTCAAACTTTTTCAAATTGGGAACTGATTATAGTTGATGATGGTAGCAAAGACAACACATTTGAAATTATCAATCCTTATCTAGAAAAATTTAATAATATCCGTTATCTTAAACATCAAAATCGCCTTGCTGGTTATGCCAGAAATGCTGGAATTCAGGCATCTTTTGGCAAATACATCACATTTCTTGACAGTGACGACAGCTATAAGCCAAATCATCTGGAGTCGCGGCTGGAATTTATGAAAGCTAATCCAGAAATTGACTTAATTGAAGGTGGATGTGAACTTGAAGAGGAGTTTTGGCTTCCTGATTATTATCAACCCAATAAATTAATTAATGTTAGGGAATGCGTAGTAGGAGCCACATTTTTTGGCAAAAGACACGTATTTTTTGAACTAAAGGGATTTAAGAGTCTTGCTTATGGGGAAGATACAGATTTATGGGAACGTGCCGAAAAAATATTCAAAACTTACAAAATTAAACAACCAGAAAGCTATATTTATACTAGAGCAGAAACTAGTACTACCAAAACTTTTTTAGATCAGATGTCCTCATCTAACTAACTACTGGGCATGAAAATTCCCTTGTTTGTATCCTCAATTAGCAGTTTTGTTTACCGTCTGTTTACTTCTATTCGTCCTTGGGAATTTCGGAAAATCATCGTGATTTTCTGTCTCGTATTTTTATGTAGTTGTCAGAGTCCAGCCCAGAAAAATAGCGGAGTAATTCATCTGACATTATGGCAGGGAATTAATCCCCCTACGAATCGGGATGTATTTGAACATCTGGTAGACAAATTTAATCGGACTCATCCTGATATTCAGGTTGAATCTATTTTTGCAGGCGCCACAGACCAATTACCAAAAATTTTAGCAGCAGTTGTTGGCAATTCGGCTCCAGATATCCTGTTATTTTACCCGCAAGTTACAGGCCAATTTGTAAATTTAGGAGCAATTCAACCTCTAGATGATTGGCTGGAAAAATTGCCTATAAAGTCAGAAATTCCCCCCAGCTTGTTTGAGGAGCTACGGTTAGAAGGTAATATTTGGTCAGTGCCATATACTACTAGTAATATTGGTATTTTTTATCGACCTAAGCTTTTTCAAGCTGCAGGAATCACAGAAACGCCGAAGAATTGGGAAGAATTAAAAGAAGTTGCTAAAAAACTGACTATAGACCGCAATGGTGATAATCGACCTGAACAGTATGGCATTTTATTACCTTTAGGAAAGACAGAATGGACTGTATTTACTTGGTTTCCCTTTTTATTGAGCGCTGGGGGAGAAGTGGTGACAAATAGCCAACCAAATTTGACCAACCCTGGAGCTATTAAAGCTTTACAATTTTGGCAAGACCTATTAAAGAATGGTACAGCAACGCTGTCTCCTCCAGAACGGGGTTATGAGGAGGATGCTTTTATTGCCGGTCGTGTGGCGATGCAAATTACAGGCCCTTGGACCTACATCACTAAATCTAACGTTGATTATGGCGTATTTCCGATACCTGCTAATGTGAAGCCAGCTACGGTAACAGGTACGGGAAATATGTTTTTGATGAAAACTACGCCAGAAAGAGAAAAAGCTGCAATGAAATTTTTGGAGTATGTTTTGAGTGCAGAATTCCAAACAGAATGGAGTATAGGAACAGGTTTTTTACCTGTTAATATCAAAGCGGCTCAAAGTCAAGCTTATCAGAAATACCTGCAACAAAAACCTTGGTTAAAAGTGTTTATGGACCAAATACCTGTAGCCAAGGCTCGACCTACTATTGCTGGATATAGTCGTCTTTCTGACAGCCTTGGTCGAGCCATTGAGTCTACATTATTGGGTAAGTCTTCGCCAGAAAAGGCTCTTAAATCAGCCCAAGAGCGTTTAGATCTGATTTGGGATGACTAATTAGGGGTTAGTTTTTCCTGCTCAAGAAAGTAAAGCTTTAAATTTTCTGCATAATAAGCTGTAGTTGCGGCCGATTCAGAAGCTATGAGACGACGAATAACTTCATTGGGTTGGGGAATTCGAGGGTCGTCAATATGAACATAATCTAAAACATTGTAGCGATACCAATCTGCAACACTAGGATGAGGGCGTAACCTTTCGCGTATGCGATCAGCAACTGTAAAATTATGTTGAGTAAATAAGCTGTGCCAGTAATCACGAGGACGCAGATTGATATGTCCATGTCCTCCTTGACCAGGAACTGCTGCTGAAAATACCACTACTGGTGCAACTTTAGTTAACCAATTTACTAGCGTAGTTGACATTTCTGGTTCTAGGTGTTCAGCTACTTCTAAACTCACCGCTAGGTCAAAAGATTTTCCGGTGAAAAAATTTGCAATCAAAGTAGGTTCATTCAAATTTAGAGTATTAAATTCTACAGATAGTCCAGAGAAATCTGGTTGAGAAAAACCGTCAATTGCTGTAACTTGTACTCCTAGTTTGGCAAGTTCTCGAGTTAGGTGTCCAGGACCACAACCAAACTCTACTAACGTTTTTGGTTGATAAATTTCCACAATAGTCAAAGCTATAATTTGATAGTCTGTATCAAAATCCGAGCTTTGAAAATAGTCTGAAGTGTAAGAGAAAGTGCCATCAGTCATATGTTTTTAGTTCAGTTAGTGCGGGATGAGAATATGTTGAAAAACTTGGTTAATTAGAATTTTAAGGCTGATGAGAGCCTCTAATTATGACTCCTTTATCTTACTATGCTGGGCTGAAAAATGACTTCAAGTATTTCCCAAACCCAGTCGATCTAAAATAAAAGCATATTCAAAGGCAATTTCGCGCAAAGTTTCATAACGTCCAGAGGCGCCGCTGTGTCCTGCATCCATGTTGGTTTTTAACAAGAGAATATTGTTATCAGTTTTCAGTTCTCGCAGTTTCGCTATCCATTTGGCTGGTTCCCAATATTTGACGCGAGAATCATTTAAGCCTGCAGTAATTAACAAATCTGGGTAATCTTTCGCCTCAGTATTATCGTAGGGTGAGTAAGATTTGATGTAGTCATAATAAACTTTGTCGTTGGGATTTCCCCATTCTTCCCACTCCTGCGCTGAGAGGGGCAAAGATGTATCTAATATAGTAGTCACTACATCGACAAAGGGGACATGGGCGACTGCTATTTTAAATAATTCGGGACGCATATTAATTACTGCTCCGATTAATAAGCCACCAGCGCTACCACCGGTAATTGCAAGGGCGTTGCTATTTGTCCACTTTTCGGCAATCAAATACTCAGCACAGGTGATAAAATCTGTGAAGGTATTCTTTTTCTGCAAAAATTTACCATCTTCATACCACTTACGCCCCATTTCTTGACCACCGCGAATATGGGCGATCGCAAATACTACTCCTCGATCTAGCAGTGTCAGTCGAGTTGATGAAAATGACGCAGAGGAAGAATAACCGTAAGCCCCATAGCCTTTGAGTACCAAGGGGTTTTGACCATCTTTTTTGATTCCTCGTTTGTAAACTATAGAAATGGGAATCTGTGTACCATCTTGAGCAGTAGCTATTAGCCACTCGCTCTGATATTGAGTTTTATCATAACCACCGATAACTTCTGTTTCTTTGAGCAATTCCCGTTGATGGGTTTCCATGTTGTAATCGAAAACTGATTCGGGAGTAATAAAAGAAGTATAATTAAAGCGCAGGATGGTAGTATTAAATTCTGGGTTATTGCCTTCGTCAAATTCATATGTTGGCTCTGGAAAAGTTAGATTATTTTCCTCACCTGTTGATAGATTTCGCACCCGTGCAGTTTGTAATCCAGCCTTTCTTTCATAAATTACCAAGTAATTGGCAAACAAACTAATTCCTGATAATAGCACATCTTCTTGATGGGGAATTACAGTTTGCCAGTTTTCTTTTGCTGGCGTGGCTACCGGCGTTTTCATTAATTTAAAGTTGGTAGCTGCGTCATTGGTTACAATATAGAAGTAATCAGTATGATGCTCAACCTCATATTCTATTCCCGTAGTTCGTGGGTGGATTAGCTGGAAATCTCCACGGGGATGAGCAGCATCTAAATAATGAATTTCTGTGGTAATGCTGCTTTGTAAAATAAATAAAATATATGCTTCACTACTAGTTTTTTCCACATATAAATTATAGCTATCATCTGGTTCTTCATAAATTAAAGCATCTGCAACTGGGTCAGTGCCTAAAGTGTGGCTAAACAGTTGATAAGGACGGTTAGCATCATTTATTTTCGTGTAAAAAACTGTTTGGTTATCGTTAGCCCAGGCAAAAGAAAAATAAGTTTCAGGGATGGTCTCGGTATATAATTGACATGTAGCTAGGTCTAGAAAAAATAAAGTGTATTCTTCAGAACCGCTAGTATCAATCGAATAAGCTAATATTTGATGATTGGGGCTAATATCAAATATACCTAAACTAAAAAATTCGTGTTCCTTAGCGAGTTCATTTTCATCTAACAGCACTTCTTCGGGAGCTTCTAAACTGCCTTTTTTCCGGCAATAAATTGGATAAGCTTTACCTTCTTCTGTGCGTGAATAATAGTAATAGTCATCTTTGCGGTATGGTACTGATAAATCAGTTTCCTTAATCCTGTGTAGCATTTCGTTGTAGAGTTGTGTTTGCAACTCTTCCGTGTGCTGGGTCATCGCTGTCGTATATGCATTTTCGGCATTGAGATAGGCGATAACTTTGGGATTGTCCATATCCCGTAGCCAAAAGTAGTTGTCAATTCGGCGGTCTTCATGCAACTCCAAAACCTGCGGCTGTTTGTCAGCGATAGGTGGCGTGACAATTTTTTGTAAAGCGTTATTTTTACTCATACTTTTGTTAAGAGGGTAAATGTATAGCAAATCACATTAATTATGATTTGTTTGTAGTTAGCAGTTTAGTAATTAAATATTTAACCACTAAACTGCTAACTACGAACTAATTAACTTATCACATGCTGTTGTTATGTTGAGCTATAAATTCCAGTTTTGTGGTGTGAGTTGATTTTTAATTTACACAAGCCTATTGCTGGTATAACCGAGAGAATAACTGCCGTAAATCCTTGTTGACTCCAATACAATATTGCAGCACGGTAGGCTACAGGAATCAAATCGTGGATGAGGGAAAGTAGCCATACCAACATACTGATAAAGAAAAAGGAAATTGTGGGTAAAAAATTCCACCACCAAGCACCTACTGTGCATCGCCGCAACACCAGCCATTGAAAAAGTCCTAACCAAATTCCCGAAATAATATATGAAAGTGTTGACAAAAATCCTAAGACAAGCATTGCATCAGTTGATAAACTTTCATTTAAAGATGAAGCAATAGAGGAAATATAGTTAATCCAGGCAGTAGAAATGCTGTTAGCAACTAGCCAACCAACACTAGTGGCTAGCATCCATAACCAACCGGATAAATATCGACGGACAACCAGTGCTTGATCAGCCGCAAAAATCAGCGCAAACAGAAGACTGCTGAGAAATCCGCTTAAGGTATGAACTATCTGGGAATCTTGATAAACTGCAGATGGTAAACTAACCAGAATATTTTCTAAAGCTAAACTAGCAAGGCCACCCACAACCCAACCCAAGCAGGTCATGAAGGTAAATTGAATCAAGAATCGCCGACGCTGGGAAGGAGGAATCAAAAACCTGCCTGGATTGGGAGCTTTGTAAGTTGATGTATGATCAGTGGAACGGTGAGAGTCGGTTTGCATATTAAGTTAAATTAAGCAGCGATTACAGCTTTTGAGGCGAACCTCCTGAAAAAGCGTAATCTCAGAATGATAAGCTAAACAGTGGCATAAAAAAGTGACTTAGGATGAAGTGCTAAATGGGTGTTTCCTCAACAGCTCCTAATCTCCTGCTGGCAGCTCGTGGCGAAGTAGTAGACCGTCCCCCTGTATGGATGATGCGCCAAGCCGGACGATATATGAAAGCTTATCGAGACTTAAGGGAGAAGTATCCTTCTTTCCGCGATCGCTCTGAAATTCCCGAAGTAGCGATTGAAGTTTCCTTGCAACCGTGGAAAGCTTTCCAACCAGACGGAGTAATCCTATTTTCTGACATTGTTACCCCATTGCCTGCTTTAGGCATTGACATGGACATTGCAGAAGGAAAAGGACCAATTATTTACTCGCCCATTCGCACTCAAGAACAAGTTGATCTCCTGCGTCCCTTAGACCCAGAAACAGCCCTGTCATTTATTAAAACAATTTTGCAGGCCCTGCGGTCAGAAGTAGGCAACAAATCAACGGTTTTAGGCTTTGTCGGTGCGCCGTGGACATTAGCAGCCTATGTAGTCGAGGGGAAAGGTTCCAAAACCTACTCCGTCATCAAAAACATGGCATTTTCCTCTCCAGCAGTACTGCATCAACTGTTAACCAAATTAGCAGATGCGATCGCAGTTTATGTGCGCTACCAAATTGACAGCGGCGCCCAAGTTGTGCAAATGTTCGATTCTTGGGCAGGTCAATTAAGTCCTCAAGATTATGACACCTTCGCCCTTCCCTATCAGCAACGGGTTTTCCAACAAGTCAAGCAAACCCATCCCGACACACCTTTAATTTTGCTCGTTAGCGGAAGCGCCGGTGTTTTAGAGAGAATGGCACAATCTGGCGCTGATGTCGTCACTGTAGACTGGTCAGTAGATATGGCAGATGCTAGAGCCAGATTAGGCAAACACGTCAAAGTTCAGGGTAATCTTGATCCTGGAGTCCTATTTGGCTCTAAAGAGTTTATCCGCGATCGCATCCTCGATACCGTTCGCAAAGCCGGTAATTGGGGTCACATTCTCAACCTCGGTCATGGTGTACTACCTGAAACTCCAGAAGAAAACGTCGCTTTCTTCTTTGAAACCGCAAAACAACTCAATGCAGTTGTGTCGTAAATTACAACTTAGGAGTTAGGCGTTAGGGGTTATGAGTTATAAGTTATAAGTTATGAGTTATGAGTTATTTAGTTATTAGCTGTCAGACGCGGAGTAAATTTTTATTCCTAACTCTTAACTCCTAACTCCTAATTCCTAACTCCTAATTCCTAACTCTCAACTCCTAACTCTTAATTGACTATGAGTCCAAAACGCATTTTCGTGACTGGTGCTAGTGGCTGTATAGGTCACTATATAAGTGAAGCCTTAATTCAAGAAACAAATCACGAACTTTATCTACTGGTAAGAAACCCCAGTAAACTGCAAGTAGATACCCAAGCACGTCCAGGTATCACCGTCTTGCAGGGTGATATGCTCAAAATTAACCTGTTTGCCGACTTGCTAGCAACAATTGATATAGCGGTGCTAACAGCGACGGCTTGGGGCGGTAATAATACCTTTGATATTAATGTCTTCAAGACTTTAGAATTGATGAAATTGCTCGATCCAAACAGATGCGAACAGATAATTTATTTTTCTACCGCTAGTGTTTTAGATCGCCATAATCATCCACTAAAACAAGCAGGAGAAATCGGTACAGATTACGTGCGTTCTAAATATGATTGTTTACATCGGTTATCAAAATTAGAAGTAGCATCCAAAATTACCACTGTATTTCCCACTTTAGTTTTGGGCGGTGATGCTCATAAACCCTATTCTCACCTCACATCTGGTATCCCAGAAGTTACGAAATATATTAACTTAATTCGGTTTTTGAAGGCTGAGGGTAGTTTTCACTTTATTCACGGGCAAGATATTGCCACTGTTGTGGGATATTTAATTGAGCATCCACCCGCAGAAAATGAACCCCGGAAGTTTGTTTTAGGTCAAACTGATTTAACTATAGACCAAGCCATAGCAGAAGTTTGCGCCTATCTTTCTAAAAAGATTTACTTCCGCATCCCCCTATCTACATCCTTAGCTAATTTGATTATTGCTGTGTTTCGCATTCAAATGGCAGCTTGGGATAGATTCTGCATGAATTATCGCTATTTTAGTTATGATAATGTCATCAATCCGTCCAGTTTTGGGTTGCCAAATTACTGTGCAACCATGACTGATATTTTGCAAATTAGCGGTGTGCAAAATGGTGCTGTAAAAAAATAATAACATTCTTGTGGGGTGGGCATCCTGTCCGCCTAGGACGGGCGAGACGCCCATACCACAATGTATTGGATTGAATTAATAACCCCTAGATTTAGGAGGAAAGTCTATGTTAAAAACTATTAAAGGAATTTATAAAAACGGCAAAATTGAACTAGACGAAACACCAGAGGGTATTACTGAAAGTCCGGTCTTTGTTACTTTCTTGGAAATCAAGCCCACCACTTGGCCAGAAATAATCATGGAATATCAAGGTGTAGAAGACAGTATCCTCTTATCGTCACATCTAACGTGAAAGAATTTCAAAGAGTGCCCAGTTTACAAATCGAAAATTGGCGTTCTCCTCTCGAAAAATATTACTGAGTATTAAGTATCACAAATAACAGATGCTCGCCATCGGGAACTAGGCGATCGCAAATAGCGTCCAGTAACTATCAACAATATGTATTCTCTTGCAAAATTAGTAGGCTCAGGATGTGTTCTGGGCAACTTTTTATTATTTTAGTTGAGATGCAAACAAAAATAATAGTGGTAAGCTAAAACAAATATGGAAAAAAGTCAATAAGTCTTTATTTTCGTTACAGTGGGATAACAATCATAGTGTGAGGATTGATACTGATGCGAATCTTACTAGTTTACCCGATATTTCCCAAAACCTTTTGGTCATACGAAAAAATTCTAGAGTTAGTTGATCGCAAAGTTTTGTTACCACCTTTAGGTTTAGTGACAGTAGCGGCCATTTTGCCCCAAGAATGGGAATTTAAGCTGGTTGATCGCAACATTCGCCCCGCGACTGAAGAAGAATGGGCTTGGGCTGATGTGGTAGTTTTCTCGGCGATGATTGTCCAGAAACAAGATTTACTAGAACAAATCCGCGAAGCAAAAAGACGTGGTAAATTGGTTGCAGTCGGTGGTCCTTACCCAACTTCAGTACCTAGTGGAGTTCAAGAAGCTGGTGCAGATTTTCTCATTCTTGATGAAGGAGAAATCACCCTACCGATGTTTGTCGAAGCAATTCAAAAAGGTGAAAAATCTGGGACATTCCGCACCACAGAAAAACCCGATGTCACAACTACACCCATCCCCCGTTTTGATTTATTGGAATTGAATGCTTATGATTCAATGTCAATTCAATTTTCGCGGGGTTGTCCTTTCCAGTGCGAATTTTGTGACATTATTGTGCTTTATGGTCGCAAACCCCGGACGAAATCTCCAGCACAATTGTTGGCAGAATTAGATTATCTTTATGAATTAGGTTGGCGCCGCAGCGTGTTCATGGTCGATGACAACTTTATCGGCAACAAACGAAATGTTAAATTGTTGTTGAAAGAGTTAAAAGTCTGGATGGCAGAACATCAGTATCCCTTCAGTTTTGACACTGAAGCTTCTGTGGATTTAGCACAAGATCTAGAATTGATGGAATTAATGGTTGAATCTGGTTTTAAAGCAGTATTTTTGGGAATTGAAACCCCAGACGAAGATAGTTTGCAACTGACAAAGAAATTCCAAAATACTCGCAGTTCCTTGACAGATGCAGTGCAAACCATCATTAAAACTGGATTGCGCCCAATGGCTGGATTTATTATCGGCTTTGATGGCGAAAAAGCCGGCGCAGGCGATCGCATTGTCCGTTTTGCTGAACAAGCAGCAATCCCCTCCACCACCTTCGCCATGTTACAAGCGCTACCCAATACAGCACTTTGGCATCGTCTGACAAAAGAAGGAAGACTCCGGGAAGGTACAGATGGAAACATCAACCAAACCACTTTGATGAACTTCATCCCCACCCGTCCCCTGGAAGAAATTGCCAGAGAATATGTTGAAGCATTTTGTGCTTTATACGACCCAGTACAATATTTAGACCGCACCTACCGCTGTTTCTTGATGATGGGTGGACCAAGTTGGACAGCACCATTTAAAATGCCAGAATGGGTGGTTGTCAAAGCACTATTAATTGTAATTTGGCGACAAGGAATCAAACGGGAAACCCGCTGGAAATTCTGGCATCACTTATTCAGCATCATCAAGCATAACCCAAAAGTGGCAGATCATTATCTCGCCGCCTGCGCCCACAACGAGCATTTTCTAGAGTATCGCCAAATTGTACGCGATGAAATTGAAAGTCAGCTAGCAGCCTATCTTGCACAAGGCGCAGAAACACCTTATGTCCCCCCTGTCAAGGAAAAAGTGGTAGCCAAAGCTGAAGCAATAGTCAGTTAAGCATAGTCATTGGAAGTCGGCGGTTTATCCAACCCACCGCCGACTTATAGCACTTCCTATTCAGATGAGGTACAAAATTGTATCACGCGATGTAGGGGCACGGCACTGCCGTGCCCTTACCGATGTACCTCACTAGGGCGAGAAACGCTATAGGGTTTGGCAAAGGCTAGTAGTCTGTCAATTTTGTTTTGAGGGATTTTTGGTAGTGTGAGCGTCTCGCTCACGCGGGCAAGATGCCCGCACTACAGTCCATCATTTTTATCTTGACACAGTAGTAGTCTGTCAATTTTGTTTTGAGGGATTTTTGGTAGTGTGAGCGTCTCGCTCACGCGGGCAAGATGCCCGCACTACAGTCCATCATTTTTATCTTGACACAGTAGTAGTCTGTCAATTTTGTTTTGAGGGATTTTTGGTAGTGTGAGCGTCTCGCTCACGCGGGCAAGATGCCCGCACTACAGTCCATCATTTTTATCTTGACAGAGTACTAGGATCAAGCATGAAGTAGCCAGCTGTGAGCCGTCAAGAATCACTGCCCTTCAAGGGCAGTGAGTATGTCAACATTGGAGAAAATACGCATCTGTGTTTCCAGGGTCTGGAAACCCAAGATAATCTTGATACTTCAGTTGACACTACTTTTGTAAATACTCATGTCTTCAAATCCCCAGAACAGGGCTACGCCCCGCTTCGCTAACAGCGGTAACGAAATTCGCAACCTATTCCTAGACTTCTACGCCCAACGGGGACACCAAATTCTCCCAAGTGCGTCCCTTGTACCAGAAGACCCGACTGTGCTGCTGACAATCGCGGGGATGCTACCATTTAAACCGATATTCCTCGGACAGCGGACACCGGAGTTTAAGCGGGCGACGACATCGCAAAAATGCATCCGCACTAATGATATCGAAAATGTCGGACGCACGAAACGGCATCAAACTTTTTTTGAGATGCTGGGTAATTTCAGCTTTGGTGATTATTTTAAAGCACAAGCGATCGCCTGGGGTTGGGAAATCTCCACACAAGTCTTTGGCTTACCACAAAACCGTCTCGTTGTCAGCGTCTTTGAGGAAGATGATGAAGCTTTTGCCATTTGGCGCGATCAAATCGGCGTCCCGGAAGCAAGAATCAAGCGCATGGGTGCAGATGATAACTTTTGGGTATCTGGCCCCACAGGCCCTTGTGGCCCCTGTTCAGAAATATACTACGACTTCCACCCGGAACTTGGTGACGACAACATTGATTTAGAAGACGACACCCGATTTATCGAGTTTTATAACCTCGTCTTCATGCAATATAATCGGGATGCGGACGGTAATTTAACACCACTGCAAAATAAAAACATTGACACCGGCATGGGTTTGGAAAGAATCACCCAAATTCTGCAAAAAGTGCCGAATAATTACGAAACCGATTTAATTTTCCCCATTATCGAAACAGCAGCGCAAATTGCGGGGATTGACTACCACAACAGCGATGAGAAAACCAAAGTCTCCTTGAAGGTAATTGGCGATCACGTGCGGGCTGTTGTTCACTTGATTGCTGATGAAATCCGCGCCTCTAATGTCGGTCGGGGTTATATTTTGCGCCGGTTAATTCGCCGGGTGGTACGTCATGGACGATTAATTGGGATTGCGGGGGAATTTATTACCGAAGTTGCAGAAACAGCGATCGCACTTTCCGAATCAGCTTACCCCAATGTCCGTCAACGGGAAACCGTAATTACAGCCGAACTGCAACGGGAAGAATCAAATTTCCTGAAAACTCTCGATAGAGGCGAAAAACTACTGGAAGATATCATTCTCACAGTCAAACAACAAGGAAACACCCAAATTAGCGGTGAAAGCGCCTTTACTCTGTATGACACCTACGGCTTCCCCTTAGAATTAACTCAAGAAATCGCTGAAGAAAATCACCTGACTGTGGATGAAGCGGGATTTGCGCTCGAAATGCAAAAGCAGGTGGAACGCGCCAAAGCAGCACACGAAACTATCGATTTAACTGTCCAAGGTTCCCTCGACAAACTTGCAGAACACATCCACGCGACGGAGTTTTTAGGTTATACCCAAGCTGCGGCTAATTCAAAAGTAGAAGTATTGCTGGTTGGTGGTGTTTCCCAAGAAGAAGCAGAAGCCGGAACCCAGGTGCAAATTGTCCTTGACAAAACGCCATTTTATGCAGAGTCAGGCGGACAAATCGGCGATCGCGGTTATATTACCGGTGATGGTGTCGTCGTGCAAATCGAAGATGTCAAAAAAGAATCTGATTTCTTTGTTCACTTCGGACGCATCGAACGCGGTACAATCCGAATAGGAGATGCTGTAACTGCCCAAATTGATCGCGGTTGTCGCCGTCGTCTGCAAGCTAACCATACCGCCACCCACTTACTCCAAGCAGCGTTAAAGAAATTTGTCGATGATGGCATATCCCAAGCCGGTTCCTTGGTTTCCTTTGACAGGTTACGCTTTGACTTTAACTGTCCCCGTGCTTTGAGCGCAGAAGAATTGCAGCAAGTAGAAGAACAGATTAACACCTGGATTGCAGAAGCACACAGCGCCAACATCGAAGTATTACCCATCGCCGAGGCTAAGGCTAAAGGAGCGATCGCCATGTTCGGGGAAAAATACGGCGACGAAGTGCGGGTTATTGACTTTGCAGGCGTATCAATGGAACTGTGCGGTGGGACACATGTCAGTAATACTGCAGAAATTGGCGTGTTTAAAATTATTACTGAAGCGGGTGTAGCATCAGGAGTGCGCCGCATTGAAGCCGTTTCTGGTCCTGCGGTATTGGATTATCTCAACGTGCGAGATAAAGTAGTCAAAGATTTGAGCGATCGCTTCAAGGTCAAACCCGAAGAAATACCAGACAGAATTACAAGTCTGCAAACCGAACTGAGAAATAGCCAAAAACAACTGGAAACTTTGAAAGGACAATTGGCGATCGCAAAATCTGACAGTTTGTTGCAAACAGCCGAATCTGTGGGCGATTATCAAATTATTGTTGCCCAATTAGACGACGTTGACCCCGAATCTTTGAAAACTGCAGCCGAACGCTTACTGCAAAAACTGGGTAACGGCGCAGTGGTGCTGGGTTCGGTTCCCGAAGCCGATAAAGTCAGCTTAGTTGCAGCTTTTAGTGCAGAGGTGAATAAAAAGGGTTTGCAAGCAGGTAAATTTATCGGTGCTGTCGCCAAAATCTGCGGTGGTGGTGGCGGTGGAAAACCCAATTTAGCCCAAGCTGGGGGACGCGATGGGAGTAAATTACCCCAGGCGTTAGAACAAGCGCGGAGTGATTTAAAAGCTGGCTTGGGTTAATTATATTTTCTTGTGGGGCAGGCATCTTGCCTGCCTTATTGTAAATTAGTCTAGCGTGGATACTTTTTAGTTGGTATGCTCTTTTTTTAACATCCTTTCAAGTGCATTGACACCACATCTCAACTAATAGTCTATGAGTATTAACGCTTTTGTTGATAATGGGTATGACCCAGGTAGAGAGTTTTGTGAGAAATTTCTCTCTAGTAGTGAGTTTACTGTTGAAACTCTGCAACTTATTTGCTCAGGGTCAGGTCGGCTTAAAAAAGCTGAATTAGTAGTAGATATAGTCGATGAATTTGAAAAAGGTAAGCTTACTTCAGATGAAATCTTGCTTGCGTATGTAAAGCAGTCAAGAACATGGTTGAGTTTAAAACTGGGTAAGTGCGTTTGTACACCAAACCTAAAACCTGCTGCATCCTTGTTAAAAGAGTTTGGTCAAGATGGTTGGTATGGACCAATTCAGGAACCGAGTCAACCGCATAAGAAATGGTATATCCGAACTTATCTAATTGACGATTCAGGTAGTCAATTAGATAAACGTGATATTCGCTGGTCTGTCATTGCAGAAGTAACAAAAGATTATGTCGCTTTATCCTGGAATGGATTTAGTTTGCGTTCAACAACCAATGAGCGCATAGAAGCCGCTCAATTCCCGTTTTGGCATTATATTTCTGAATTTATTAATGAATTAGCTAATCATTGTCAAGCTAACTGGGAACATCCTAATCTTCATAAACTTGTTCTGCATGATATGTGGAATAAGTATCTCAATTCTATGCCTTACAAATGGCGGCACTTACGGATTAGAGCAGAAGCATCTGGACTGGCTATAAATGCTCATAGTGCAGGAGTTCAGGAGATTGATGTTGAAGGATTACAAGCTTTGTCAGAAAAATTAGCTAATTCAGTTTTAAATAAACTCGGTTTAGTAGGTGATCCAGAAAAGATGAGTAACGCTGAAGATGCAATTTTATTAACATTGATTAAAGAGTGGGGTACTAAATCTTACGAATTTCAGCTAGACAGGGAACTAACTGCAACTGAAATAGAGAAAGAAAAGTTAAAAAATACAGTAAAACGTCTGATCAAAGCACACTGCTATTTTGGACTCAAACCTCACTCCACAACCCAAGATTCTCTCCAGCACCTCAAGTGCTATTCAGGGTACTATGGTGGTAGTACGGGTGTTCTTGAGTTTCTGCTAAAAGAACTTGGATTTTAAGGCTAACGTCATGACTAGCTTCATCCACAAGGGTCATTTGGACTTCTTATCTGACCAACAGAAGGCTGAACTGAGCAAATACTTTATGACGGCATCAACCAATGTAATGCCGCATCAACTTGCTGTACATTTGGGTATAGAATACTCTCATGCTCTAGCAGTCTTAGCAGACCTAGAAGCACAGGGAGTTTGTGAAATGAAGCTTCTCATATACCATAATTGTGAGCCGGATGTCTATGTAGGTGCAATTCCTTATGGTACAGGGTTTCCTGATTTACCTTGGACTTGTCCGCATTGTGAAAGCATTGTAGAAAATTATGATGAGCTATCTTTTGATCTTATGGCAATATCTAAACAACCAATTGAATTTGCTTGATTGAATCATGCCAAGTCAAGATGAACTTGTGGAATCGATAATTAATGCTATGGATTTACTGGAATCAGGATCTCCAGCATTAAATAAATTCGCTTCTTATTTGTATCAACCAGATAATGAACTTTCTGAATATTTAGATAAACTGAAAATATTTACAGAATTAGAAAAACCTACACTAAAACAAACGCAGGAAGCAGGAAAGCTTCTAGAACAGATTGTAATTTTAGTGTTTAAAGGACTAAAAGGGGTTCAAAGTATCAAGAGTTTTCAGTCCGCAGGTCCCCAATATGATTTGTTAGTTAGTGGCGATGACCTTTCTTGGAAAGCAGTCTGTAAAACTTTATATCTTGACTGGGAAAAGAGAGATATAGTTATTGAAGCGAAAGCTACAAAAGCACCTTTGCCAGACAAGCAGTTTGCTCGATTGTGCAGCATAATGGATTTGAATTTAAAAGGTGCAGGTCTTGGTATTTTTATTACACTCAATGGAGCAACAGGTTTTCCTAAATTAGGGAATTCTAGACAAAGAGCAGTTAGTGATTGCAGACTTCGGCAGATAATTTTTCATGCCAAAACAAATAAAATTATAGTTGTTCTAGATAAGGATGATTTATTTCAATTAACAAAAAATGGAACATTAATTGAAGTATTAACCAGGAAAATTAGAGATTTATCAGAATTAAGTGGTATGCCTACAACTTCTGTTGAACAATTTCAAGAAATAGATTTACCTGAGCATTTGAAAATGGTGTATGATTCTGAATAGAATTCATAGCCAAGCTGACGTAACTTTGCATGTAGTCCATGCCCCTTTGGTCAACCGATTTTGGATTGACCCCGACCACAAGGGGCAAACAATTTTAGATTTGGGATACTTCTCTACGTAGCCTCTCGTAGAGAAGTATCCAAAATCTAAAATTCGGAGGGTCAACGCCAATTACCCACCAGGACAAACGCCGACCAATAATAAGGATGTTTATACTGAGCGGAATTTAACAAAGATAGTTGCGCTTGACGTAAGGCCTCGGCTTTGGTCATGCCAGATTGGGTAAGCAGGCGGTAAAATTCAGCGATGAGTTGGGAAGTAGACTGATCCTGTACTGACCACAGGGTGGCGAGGGTACTCCTAGCTCCAGAGCGGACAGCAACCCCTGCTAGTCCTAGAGTAGCGCGGTTGTCACCTTTGGCAGTTTGACAAGCACTGAGAACCAACAGTTCAATTGGTTCTCGTAGGCGTTGGGTAGCGCTTTTACCAACGCCAGTCAGGAGTTGATCTAAATCTTTAACATTAATGCGATCGTCCCAAGTCAAAAGAAAAGTGTCTTGAGCTTTTGAGCTAAACTGACCGTGGGTGGCTAGATGAACTACAGAAAACGGTTGCGCCTCAACGCGCTGTTGGAAACTGCGGCGAGTAAACTCTTGATTGAGCAAAACTTTAGCTGAGATTTTGGCTTGAATCTGGTTAATTTCTTGTTCTACCCCAGGTAAAGTAGAAAAGCCTTGTCGGGCTGTAGCTAAACCCCCAGCCAAGACTTTAAATTGTTGGGGAGAGAGCGATCGCGATTCTAAAAGCTGCAATCCTGGAGTCAGGGCAATATTGTAACGCTCGACTAAATAGTGCTGACCATCATGGAGAACTGCCATAGGTAAACTGCGTAAGAATCCATCTAAGACAAATACTAAAGTTTGAATTCCTTGACGTTCTAACTCAACAGTAGCAGGACGCAGCAACCAATCGTAGACTTGTTGTGCAGGAGCTAAAATCTCCCCAGGCAAGAAAACAGGGTTTAAAGACTGACGCAGTTGATTAAACACCTTCTCGGCTGTCGCTGGCCCTAGGTCAGTTCCGTAATGTTGCAACGGCTGACCGGGGAGGGAGAGAATTACTTCCAAACGTTGGTCAAGAATTATGGGATAAATTACCGCTGCTTTCGGGTCTATCCTCTCAATAGGTTTGGTTTTATAGGTTAAGCAAGCTTCCCGAAAAAAGTTGTCTAACTCCGCTAGCTGCAAGCCCTCAATCACTTCGCGAGAACGTTGCAGATATTTTTGCTGAGTATTTTTAGGCAAGCTATCGACATTGTGTAACAGCAATTGTACCAGCTGACGATATACAGGTTCAACCTGCTCTCGAAAGCTAAACTGCACATCAGGATTCACCGCTACTAAATCCTGACGTAGAGATTGTAAAATATTTGCCGCTTCCTCATAGGCAGCGATCGCCTGTGTCACTTCCCCTTGCGCCTTGAGAATTCGTCCCTGCTGCCAATACCAAGTTACCCCAATATCTGCTGCCTGGATTCTCAAAGCGATAGACAAGGCTTGTTGAGTTAAAGACAAAGCCTCAGACCATTGTTGAGTTTGTTCATATAAATGCCCTAATTCCCCCAATGCATAGGATTCTGCCTTGGGGTCTTGCAATTCCCTGGCTTGTTGCACTGCTCTAGCTAACAGTTCCGCTATTTCCCGGCTCCCAATTCCCGACTCCATACTGTCAATTTTAATTAAGCTTGCCGCGAAATTGACCTGGGCATAGATAACCCCATGACTAGGAGGTAAGTTTGCTAAACGCTGTTGAATTTGGGGGATTAGTGCCAAGGTATCTGTGGTTTGCTTGGTGTAGACTAAAATGCTAAGTTGATTAAGTAAAGCTTCTAACTGAGTCTGCGGATTTTTGGCTGTATCTTGTACCTGTTGATAAAACTTCAACGCTGTCTTAAATTCCAATTTTGCCCTAGCCGTATTTCCCAAACTAAAGAGGATTTCGCCAATATTTGCTGTATAATCAAGCTTCTTGGCAATAGTTAAACTTGCCGATAAAACCGCTTCCGACTCCTGTAAATCTCCCACCATTTGCAGGGTACGCCCCAGACTATGCAATCCATTGATTTTGAGTAAGGAATCAGGTAAGGCTGCTAGATCTTGTTTCATCTGCTCTAGGATAGTTCGCGCCTGTCGATAAAAGCCCAAAGTTTGTAGGGCTTGAGATTGGTTAATCTGACTCAGGATAATCCCCGTCCCATCCTTCGCAGAACGATAGTGTTTCTCAGCCTGTTTCCAAGTTGCGAGGGCATCTTCCCCATGACCTGTGTTAAGTTGTAAACTGCCTTGGGTATTGAGAACTTGAGCCAAAATCAGTTCTGCGTCTGGAGTCTTAAATTTTGAGTTGTTAAGTAATGCTAAACTTTGGGAAATAGCCGTTTTTGCCGCTTGCCAAAGTCCCAGGTCTTGATATACAATTGCTAGGTAATTGTAGCTTAAAGCTTGAGTAGATAATTCTTTCCCTGATACTTGATGCACCTGTTGCCAGAGTTCTGCTGCCTCGGCAAACCGTCCTAAATTATACAGATGCTTACCTTGTTCAAGTAGGGAGATTGGGGATTGCAGATTAGGCGGTGATATGGAATTCACTTGATTAGAGATAATTGTCTGGGAATCCTGCGCCCCTTGCCCCTGGTTGGGAAGCGTTAGAGGTAGGGTATTGTGACTATGGGCAATTACAGGGGTTTCGGATGGGATGAGGCGGACTGAAACACTATTTTTCCCTTGAGCAGGTATAACTGTGATTACGAATAAGAAAGTCAGAATGCCTAAAATAAATGGCAGTACAAGCTTGAATGTAAACCTAAATTTATCTTGTAGTAAGCATTTTAGCGCTAAAACACTTACTACAAACCAATACAGGTTTAATAACTGGCGGTAAAGATTCACGACTGTCTACTATCCCGTGGCAACTGAGTACATTTCATTTGATCATCCCTAAAACTAGGACTGTTTTGAGGAAAATTTGTTACTAGTTCCACATTTCCTTCCCTGTTAATCACCCATCCCTGTGCTTCCACAATTGGGGATTGGGGATTGGTGAGTGGGGATTGGTGAGTGGGGATGGGCAAATTTTTGTTAGTAGTAGTCACTCGCCAATCTTGCATGATTACCTGACTGTGGAGCATTTGTCGGGGGTCTTCTGGTAAACCACCGCGTCCTGTCACCACAAAACGAGCGCCACGTTCTGCTGGACAACCTGCGACAATCTGATTTGTTGGGTCGTTAGGAACTGAGGGCAATTGGGTTAATCCCTGGGTTGGGTCAACACTTAAAATATTAATTTGCACAACACCCTGTAATTGAGAATTTCGACCCGTGGCGGTGATATCACTTTGTGGAGTTTGTTGTTCTCGAAACGCGATGCCAAAAATTCCTTGGGTGTTGATGGTGATATTACCACCACGAAAGTCAGTCGAATTGGCGGTGATGTCGCTATTTTCTGCAGCGGCTAAGGTATCAGTATTGATCGTAATGTTGCCACCATCGAAACTACCTGCATTAGTGCTAATTCGACTCTGACGACGCAACAGTATATTCCCCGCCTGGAGATGAATATTTCCCCCGGAGCCAGAGCGAGTATTACCATCAATGCTGCTTTGATTGTCAAGGGCGATCGCATCGGCTACAATGTTGATAGTGCCAGCACGTCCTGACCCCAAACTCTCAACACTGACAGATCCCTGATCCTGGAGAATTAACTTTCCTGTGGTGATATTTAATTCTCCCGCCGCCCCTGTGAATTTTCCTGAAGGAGACTTAATAAGAATATCTCCAGATGCTGTTGCTACAGCACTAAAAGCGCTGTTATCTCTGGTTTTGCCAATCACTTGCACCGACTCGGTAGCATTGATAAAGATATTTCCCCCCCGTCCCGCACCAACAGTAGAGGCGCCTACCCCACCTCCATCTTGAACAATTAACCGCCTAGTGTTGATCTTCAAGTCGCCACCGTCGGCTTGGCCAAGGGTTCCCGTAGCCACAAAACTTCGATCTGATCTGCCAATAACTTTTACAGAGTCTCTGGCGTTGATGGTCAGATTTCCACCACGACCTTCAGAAGGAATCTGGAGATTTCTGATGTTTAACCCACTGGAACTGGTGATAGTAGCTCCCTCTTCTAGGAGTAGGGAACCTGTGTTAATTTCTAAGTTTCCTGCATTTCCTGTGCTACCAGCAGTATTAGTACTTAGAGCAGTAGCAAACCGACTACCTGGGAAATTTCCTGACAAGACCACCGACTCAGAGGCGTTGACTGTTAAATCCCCGCTGTTACCTGCACCCAAAGTGGCGGTGGAGAGGACTCCGCTATCCCGAACAGTCAACTTGCCTGTATCAACTGTTATACTGCCTGCATTTCCCAGATTAAAGGCTGTAGTTAGTAATGCAGCGCTATTCACATCTACTAAATCAGATGTCCTAACGATAATATTACCTCCATCTCCTGTTGTAAATGCCAGGTTGATGATTGCCGCGCCATTTTCCACTGTCAGTTTTTTAGTATCAATTATGATATCTCCTGCTTTTCCTGTGCTGAGGCTCACCCCATATAAGAAACCTTTCGCCGGTAGGGAGTTACCAAGAGTTCTACTCAGTGCTGGCTCAAGATAGTTTCGTTGAAAGTTGTCAAATCCAATACCGCTAAGTTCTACAGAGTCAGTAGCGTGGATAACAACATTACCTCCTGCGCCTGTACCGTAAGTAGTAGTGCCAAAAAAGGCTTGGTCTTGAAGCTGGAATTGCGCTGCTTCAACTGTGATGCCCCGACCGTCAATATTTGTTACTGTATCAGAGAACAAGTTGGAGCGATCGCGCAAGGAAACTTTTCCTCCCCTAATTTGGATAGCGCCACCATTTAATTCTCTAGCTGTTGCCGTACCTGATAACTCAATGTTGCCAAAATTTGCCACACCTGTATAATCTAAACTCCAGCCTGTTGGGCTGGGGATGAAACTGACTAAACCTGGGCTGGTGACACTACCCAATAAAATGTTTCCACCCGCAGTACTCACATAAGCATCATCTAAGCGAATATCACCACCCACTAATCCTAAAGTTTGACCGGGTGACACCTGCAGTCCAACGTTTTGATTATTGTTTGCTAATCCTTGCACAAGAATATTTCCGGGATTAGGTCCGAACTGCAAGCCTATGGGGACGTTAATTTTTAGCAGTGGTAGCGCTTGTGGATGAGTAGCGCTGAATTTCAGTCCATTATCAAATATGATACTATCCGCCGTGGAGGCAATAAACGACCCCTGCAAATTCAGCCGAGCATTTGGTCCGAACACAATCCCGTTGGGATTAATCAAAAATAAATTAGCATTACCCAACACCCCTAGGGTTCCCAGAATTTCAGAACTCTTTCCCCCTGTAATTCGGCTGATAATATTTTGAATCCCGCTTGGGTTAGCAAAATCAACTCGCTGTTGTGCCGAGACATTGAAATCTTCAAAACTATGAAATAGGTTAGAACCACGAATCGCACCACCTTCAATAATATCTCCTTGGCCAGAGGTATTAATGCTTGAACTTTCTGTTCCTAATGTGTTGTCTGGCTTAATCTGAGCGTCAGCCACACGGTGAAAAACGGTGAATGTACTGCTAAACAATAGGATAAATACGATTTTTAACCCCCAAGACCAATTTTTGGTTTCCACAATAATTACCCCGTTGGAGAAATATCGTATTTCTTTATACCATATAATTGGGTTAAATTTACTCGTACTTTGTCACACTTACAAACTAGCCGATAAGCGTAGAGCTACGCGCTATTAGCGCAGCTTTCCCGTAGGGTAGCGCAACTACAAATAAATCAATTGACCTATGAGAAAATGTGGTGGAGTAATATCCTAGGAGCAGATAAGTCTCACCAAAGTTTTGACGACAAAACTTGTCTAATTATGTCTCTAAAATTTATCGGCAAAATTTGAATATTCAGATGGTTTTACTTGTGTGAGCATGACAAAAGACTTGCATTAGGCTCATTCCACTCCTTTGCTATAAGTAAGTCTGTGGAAATCAGCAGAACTACAGGAATCATATTTGATTTTTGGAAAAATCTAAGTATGTGTAGGCTTGGCAATGCCCACCATAGATATATTTCACCAATCAAATATTAGCGGCTGTTAAGCAGCTTTTGTATTGTTAATTTGCCAGGACATAATTAGTCATCTTATGTCGATACAATCAAGTAAATAGCCTTGAAAGTTTTAATTTTGTAGCTAATAATTGCAGGTATAAGGTTAAGAAATAAATGCTTAATCTTTCACAAGATTACTGTTTTTTCTAGGTTACATAGGAGACAAAAGCAATGGTAAACATCCAATTGTCAGAACTGAATACTACAGGCTCCGAACTGTTTATCGATTCTGAAAGCTTTCTGCAAGACCTGACTGATACGGATGCTATGGTTATCCAGGGAGGAGTAGGGGGCGACATCAATAAATTACTGGAATTTGGGTTGGGCGCTTATGCAATTAATAATGTTATATCCATAGCGAAGTCATTTAGTGCTGCTCCTAGTGATTCTGCTCCTGTTAGTTCTGCTCCTGGTGGTTCTACTCATGGTGGCTGAGGCCTTTGTTGATAGTTTATAGTTCACCATTGAATAGAATTCAGCAATCAAAAGTTGAATTCTACTCAAATGCATTAATGAATGAGCAGGATAAAAACTAATCCTGCTCAAATTTACCAGGGTGTCAATTTTATTAAAAAAACATACAAAAGTTACGCAAGCAATGGGGAGAAAATCAATGACTAATATCAACACTACTCATTCAGAATCATTTCCAGATACTGAAAGCCTTTTAGAGAATTTATCTGACATGGATTCCATGCTAATAACTGGAGGTAAAACCATGAAGGATAAAACTGCTGAAGATAATAAATTTAGTATGAAACTTGCAGAACTGTCCAACCAAACAATTACATCGCTAGTCGATTTATTTTTTAATTCTCCAAAACGGGATATTAACTAGTACTCGTAATCTAAATAGTTATGTCACACGACACAAATCAATTTCCAGATTTAGAAAAATACAACATTAAAACCAGCAAGTTTTTAACGCCTTTTCAGCGAAAAGTTCTGCTGAAAAATCTCCAAGCAAATTTACAACCAGAATATCGTCGTCGTATCGAAATTATGTTGTTGGCAGATCAGGGGAAATCTCAAACTCAAATTTGTAAAATATTAGGTTGCTCTTGCCACATGGCGAGATACTGGGTTGGTATAGCAAAAGCTGGTTTAGCTCACCAATGGCAAGAACAGCCAATCGGCAGACCTAAGAGTGTTAACGAGCAATATCTTGACCGCTTGAAAGAATTGGTCAGCCATAGCCCTCGTCAGTATGGCTATCCATTTCAAAGCTGGACAGCACAATGGTTAAGCAAACATTTAGTAAGTGAACTGGGGATTGAAATTACCGAACGCCATGTCAGCCGTCTGCTCAAAAAAATGGGATTGTCTACCCAACAAAAAAATAATAGCCTCAAACAACAAACTGACGATATCCAAGATTCTGAAATTACAATTTGTGATTTGCAATTGCCTTTTGAGGCTAGTTTTAATTGGTCTTTAAATTTTGTTAACACCACGTAGTAATTCTAGTATTCTAGTTAATAAATTTTCCTCCAGATGGAATTATTTTTGACTCACTTACGAATTTTTACGCTGAAACTAAAAGGATTAGGCGTATTAACGCACCTGTTTAGGTATTTTACCTGCATGGGTGCTTTTTTTTGTAAAAAGGAATCTAGAGAAAATTAAATATTAAATATGTACTATTATGGTAATTTCTTATTAAGATTTAGATTAAATATTTAATTTATTTTTAATCCAAAAGCAGTAATTGTATATTGGTTTTTTATGACTTTTGGATAATTTATTATCTAGCAATTACGTTTATAAATAAAAGTATAGGTATTACATGCTTATGTTTTTTAGATATGTATGTTTGTAATACCTCTATAGCAAAAATGAGGGTAACAATTATGTCAGTTCAATTGATCGAAGCCGAGTTACTTGAGGAGCTTTCTACAGAAGAGCAAGAGTTTCTATCTGGAGGACAACTCTACCTTCCTGCCAATCTTAGAGGCTTTCTAAGAGACAAAGAAGGCAAGAAGTATCCTGTTAGATTGAGCATTTTGGAACCTAGCCAGACAAGTTGAGGGATAAAGATCTAGTCATGGCTTCTAGCCTCAGCCGCAATCTGTTATTTCTTAACTGCTCGTAGTTAGCTAAACTTACGATTAGTGGGGTGGGAGAAAAAACTGATATAACTAGCTCTAAATAACTCTGATTTGAAGAGATATTAGACGCTTTAATCGATTGTCTCTAGATATTAAATCAACAGTCTAGAAACAAAAAGTAAGTGCTAGTAATAACATTTACCTTCCTCCTCTTCCCTCCATTCATTCAGATAAAAATAGGGTATATTTTCTGGTGTTTGACTCTTGCAAATTACTAGATTTTTATAAATTATCGACATACAAAATTAGGAAATATGAAATTTTTTATCTAGATTCCCAATTTCTCTAATTATTAATTACTGCAGTTTTAGCGATTACCCTTAAATCTTTGGAATAGGTGGTATGTTGCACTTGAGCTACAAATACCGAATCTATCCAAACCAGACTCAGGAACAGATGATGTTGAACTGGTTGGAGCAATGTCGCCGCGTTTACAACTACGCGCTAGCCGAGCGCAAAGACTGGATTAACTCGCGTACATGTGCAATTAATGCTTGCAGTATCCACTCGGAATACATCATTGCGGCTGATACACTTTATCCAAATTACTACACACAAAAACGCAATCTGACTCAAGCTAGAAACGAGATTCCCGAACTCAAAGCAGTTCATTCTCAGGTCTTGCAAGATGTATTAGGAGGACTCGAAAAGTCATTCTGTTTTATGCAAGAACGAGGATTTGGATTTCCTCGCTTCAAAAAATTTGGTCAGTATCGCTCTTTTCTGTTTCCGCAATTCACAGATAATCCCATCACTGGGCATCAAATCAAATTGCCCAAAATTGGTATGGTGTTAATTAACTTCCATCGCCCAATTCCAGAGGGATTTGCTGTCAAGCAAGTTAGGATTGTTCGCAAAGCATCGGGTTGGTATGCGATTGTTTTATTGCAAACAAATGTCTCTATTCCTGATATAATCCCACAAGGAAATTCCATCGGTATTGAGTTGGGATTAAAAAAGTTCTTGGCTGTATCAATGGGAAAGTTGGTGGAACATCCTCGTTGTTTTCTGAACTTGCAAAGCAAGCTGAAATGGCTGCAACGCAAACTGAAAAACAAACAGTGCGGCTCCCATAACTACCGTAAACAACAGCATAAAATTGCTAAATTGCATGAACACATTCACAATCTTCGTCGGGAGTTTCAGTTTGACATTGCTCATCAACTCTGCAACGGAGTTGGAATGATTTTTGCTCAAGATAGCAACCCGAAAGTTAATAGTTACGGAATGCAGCCAAACCAATTCCTAGAAATTCTCCAGTGGGTTTGCTTCAAACGAGGTGTATTTTTCCTCAAAGTTGACTCCAAGCAGACAAGTCAAATTTGCCCTAACTGTGGAGCGCGTAGCGGAAAAAAACACAGCCAAAACTTACGCACAGACAGGAAAGAAACTGAATTTTTTAACATCAACTCTACCTGGAAACGAGAGTTTTTAGTTAATGAATTCGATTTCTACTGTTCTGAATGTGGATATACAACAGACCGAGATGTCGCTGCTGCTCAAGTAGTCGAGCAACGCGGTCTAGCAGCCGTGGGATACATGGTGAAGGTGCCTGTGGAGGCTAGTGCGTCAGCACTCCGATGAAGCAGGAACTCTCAATCGCGAGGTTGGGATGCTGATACTGTAGGCTATGCTTACAGTGTTGGAGAATGTCACGTAAGGGAAATTCAAGAAGTTAGGAATAAAGCTACGTGTCATATTTTTTTCGTTGAGGTTGTCTAACATTAAAAGTCAATAGTCCACCCAGGATTTTTGACACTTAACCCTTTACTCTTGAGAACCATGACAGATGATTTATGTACGATAAATAAATAGGAAAATGTAATTTATTTTTTTATTTTTTATCAGCCAAAAGCAGTAAATTTATTTCACTAATATATAACTTTTGGATCATTTATTACCCGTGGAATAGGTTTATAGTTAAAAGTGACTATAGGTATTACATATGTTTTTTCTATATGTGTGTAAAACCTATGTAGCTAAATTGAGGGTAACAATTATGTCAGATCAAGTCATTCAATCCAATTTGTTGGAAGAGCTTTCCACAGAGGAGCAAGAGCTTCTATCTGGAGGAAAGCGCGATTATGATTACCCATATGATGGCGGTAGGACTAAGCAGCGTAAGTGCTGGTGTCCCAAGCAGACGGGCTATCCATATCCCGGTATGGGGTATGGGGACGTGAACTAATGTGTTGTTTGTGATAGCGGTTATCGATTGGATGAGAACACCAAAAACCTTGCTATAAAATCATGGGAGCAAAATTTTTGTACCTCACTCAATTGTACAGCGCTATAACCTAAGTTTTCGCGTTCACCTCATGTGGAAAAATCAAGGTGAAACCTAATACCAATTCAAAAAATCTTTGCAACACATCGATAATCTGTAGGGACGCAAGGCCTTGCGCCCCTACCCTATCTGTCCCATTCTTTTTTCAAATTGCTATAATCCCCTTGGGCATGTTTTCAAAGTCTTAGATCCCCCTAAGTCTCCCTTTGAAAGGGGGATTGGGGGGATAACCGTAGTGAAAAATATATTAGGACTTATACACTCGTGATGAAAAATAATCAATACTATAATCATAGCATACCACGAGGAATATTTGTGAAGTTTTTACTATAAATGTTCACTTATTCACTTTACGGCATCTAACCCTTACTCACATGTAAGATTTATGTCAGATGATACCAAGGAATTTCCATATTCGGAAAAATACAACGTTAAAACTAGCAAGTTTTTAACGCCTTTTCAGCGCAAAGTTCTGCTAAAAAATATCCAAGTTAGTTTACCACCAAAATACCATCTTCGGATCGAGATTATGTTGTTGGCAGATCAGGGAAAATCTCCAACCGAAATTTGTCAAATATTGGGTTGTTCCTACCATATGGCGCGATATTGGGTTGGTGTAGCAAAAGCTGGTTTAGCTCATCAATGGGAAGAACAGCCAATCGGTAGACCTAAGAGTGTGAACAAGCAATATCTCGCACGCTTACAAGAATTGGTCAGCCATAGCCCTGGTGAATATGGCTATCCATTTCAACACTGGACAGCGCAATGGTTAAGCCAGCATTTAGCCAGTGAACTGGGAATTAAAATTACCAAACGCCATATCAATCGTCTGCTCAAACAAATGGGGCTATCTACTCAACAACAAAACAATAGCCTCATACAAAAAACTGACGATATCCCAGATTCTGAGATTACAATTTCCGAGTTGCAATTACCCTGTGAGCCTAGTTGTCAATGGTCACTAAATTTCATTAAATGAATTAACAGTCAACAGTTAATAACCATGATTAATATCATGTTCGGTTGATCGCTTAGAAAATGTCATTACGAGCGGTTCGCAATGACAAGTATTTATCCGAATATTTCTGATAATTTTGTTATACATGTGAGTATATGCCATTAAAATTTTTGCATCAACAGTTAGCTGCACCACTCACCCAAACCTTGGGTGTAACTCTTGCAGAACAAGAACTAACAGACTGCTTGAAAACAGTAGAAATTCGTGAACCACAAACAACAAAGCTGTTCTGGGGAGCATTAGATGCAGAACCGGGAATTTATATGGTTTTAACTGGTAAAGTTAGACTGCTGGATACATCGAATAATTTAATTGCTACGTTTTCTAGTACAGGTTCATTTGGTGAAATAACTCTGTTTCCAGAAGCAGAATTTCACCCTTACACTGCCAGAGCTTCTACAAATTTAAGGCTTTGCTATGTCAAAGCAAATTTATTGTACAACTTAATGGGCAAATACCCCAGTATTCGCGAGCATCTTTATCATCAAGCAGAAATTTGGGATTTGCTGCTGCTATATGTTCAAAAATGTCCCTTTCCGCGCATTATTGGTGTTGAAAGGATGCTGAAAGTACTATCTGTATTCCAACGACATAATTTAGAGATTGGCTCTGTACCGATAAAATTTACACAAGACAGCAAACTGTGGCTACTACGTCATGGGGAACTGCTAAACTCAGATGGTCGCATTCTCACTCCTGGGAGAATTTATGCGCCTCTTCCTTTGGAATATCCTAACAAACGGCGTCGCAATACTAGAGAGGAAAGTTGGCAAGTAATTAAGCCAACAATAGTTTACAGTCTCAGTTATTTTGATTGGCAAACAGCACTAGATCATTTACCACAGTTACCAGAATTAATTACTTTCGGCGCTATTTATAATTCTGATGAAGAGGACGAAGAATTTATTATATCAGTTATTAAAAATAATGCCCTCCTTCTCTGCTAGCCATTTGTTGTTACCTGAGACAGAAATATTATTACTGATGTGGCGTCATACCAAGCAGTATCGATTTTTTTGCAAAACAAGGTGAAGCATGACAAATATTTTGAAAATTTCGCCAAATGACATCATTTATCAAATCAAATTTTCCTGCCAAATTGCGGAGATAATTGAAGCAATCGCGACTCGGAAAATTATTGCTGATGCTGCTGAAGAAGCAGGATTAAAGGTAGATAAAGCAGAGCTTCAACAGGCTGTAGATAACCTGCGATTAGCTAATAATCTGATAAAGGTTGAACATACCTGGGCTTGGCTACAAAAACATTATCTCTCGTTAGATGAATTTAAAGAATTAGCTACAATTAACTTGCTTTCTGCAAAGTTAGCCAATTATCTATTTGCAGATCAAATCGAACCATTCTTTTTTGAACATCAAATTGATTATACTGCATCTGTTACTTATGAAGTGATTTTAGATGACGAAGATTTGGCTTGGGAACTTTTTTATGCTCTACAAGAAAACGAAATTAATTTCCAAGATATTGCCCGTCAATATATAGAAGAACCAGAAAGACGCCGCGCCGGTGGATATTGCGGAATCCAACACCGCAATGATTTTAAATCTGAGATTGCAGCTTGTGTTTTTGCTGCTTGTCCGCCACAAATTATTAAGCCTATTCTCACACAAAAAGGAGTGCATCTGATTTGGGTTGAGGAAATAATTAAACCTCAATTAAATGAGCAACTGCGCTTAAAAATTTTGCAAGATTTGTTTTTTACTTGGTTAAAGCAACAACTTGAGGAAGTTACAATTGTGGTAGAGTTTCAACAAGATCATTCCTTCTGCAAATAATTATGGTTTTTGCTATAGGACTTAACCCGCATTTCTCACAAGGAGAGAAGGGATTGAACTTCGCAGATTGAACTCTCCCAAAGCGCGAACCTCACGGGCGAAGTAATAAGTAAGAAGTAAGAAGTAAGAAGTAAGATTCATTACTCATTACTCATTACTCATTACTCATTACTCATTACTCATTACTCATTACTCATTACTCATTACTCATTACTCATTACTCATTACTTATTTAATTATTGAGATGTGGTGAGAAATTCGGGTTAAGTAGCCTTCATGAACTGCGTAGAGCAGGAGACATGAAAAAAACTTCTTATTCCCCTCCTTGCTTACGCTTAGGGGCTAGTTCCGCGATTTCAACGTCTTATATGATACCACCAAAATGCTGATACATATAGATTTCGCCTAGGGGGTTGGGGGTGGTGGGTTGTACCTCACGCAACCAAGCTAATTTTTGTGAAAAGTGCGATAAGATTAATCAATGTTACTATTTGTTAACTAATTCAAACGACATGTACAGTTCTCTTCTATAAGATGTAAGATAGAATAAATATAAAATATAATTTATGTTTTTAATTTAGTGTTTATTTTTTGTTTTAAGTTTTAAATCATCACAGCTTTTGATATGAAGATTTTAGTTGTAGAGGATGATAGTTTACTTGCGGTCGCCCTCACTGCCATTCTTACTACCCAAAACTATGCTGTTGAAGTTGCCAGTGATGGTGATGCGGCTCTTGATTTAATTGAAACTTATGACTATGATTTAATCATCTTAGATGTCTTGTTGCCGAAGCTCGATGGCATCAGTCTTTGTCGTCAAATTCGCTCTGCTGGTTTGCAAATGCCTGTGTTGTTATTGACCGGCTGTGATAGTAGTCACGAGAAGGCAATTGGACTAGATGCAGGTGCTGATGACTATGTAGTTAAACCTTTTGATGCAGAAGAGTTAGTAGCGCGTGTACGGGCTTTATTGCGTCGGGGAGGCGCAACATCTCAACCTGTGTTGGAATGGGGTAATTTAAGGCTTGATCCTAGTAGCTATGAAGTCACATTTGGACAAGATTTACTATCATTAACTCCAAAAGAATATGCCCTGTTAGAGTTATTTTTGCGAAACAGTCGCCGAGTATTTAGCTGTGGCATGATTTTAGAACATCTGTGGTCTTATGATGATACTCCCACAGAAGAAGCTGTGCGTACCCATATCAAAGGTTTACGGCACAAACTCAAAGCGGTGGGAGCTAATAGTGATTTGGTGGAAACAGTTTATGGTATTGGCTATCGGCTCAAGCCATTGGAAGAGGAGGGTGAGAAAGGGAAAGGGCTAGACCATCCCCATTCCAAAATCTCTGATCTCAAATCACAGCAGCAAACACTCGCAGGGGTTGCGGGGATTTGGCACAGATTTCAAGGGCGCATTGATGAACAGTTAAGGGTACTGGAGAAAGCCGCAGATGGTGGCGATTGTTTAAATGTAGAATTGCATTTGCAAGCAGCTCAAGAAGCTCATACTCTGGCGGGTTCTTTAGGCACTTTTGGCTTGGCTATTGGCTCGAAGTTGGCGCGAAAAATAGAACATTTGCTAAACTCCAAGAAAACATTGACTGCTGCGGAAACGAAAAATTTGCAAAATTGGGTGAGGTTATTACGTAAAGAAATTCAAGGCAAAGATAATCCACCAATCTCATCGCCTACTGCTGAAACTCTTCCTTTAGTATTGATAATTGCTCGCAAATCTATTTTAACTGAAGAGTTAACTAAAGAATCTGCTAAATGGGGGTTAAAATTTGCTATTTCCACTAACATTGAAACAGCTAGAAATCAGATTTACCGCCAAAGTCCTCATGTGGTATTGCTAGATTTGGGTGTTTCTTCTCAGCAAGAGCAAAGCTTGAGCTTCTTAGCAGAACTTTCTGGGCGCAAACCTCCCTTACCTGTACTAGTTTTAACCGAGAAAACTGATTTTCTCAATCGCCTACAAATTGCTCGCAACGGTGGACATACCTTTTTACAGAAGCCGATGGGGACTACACAGGTCTTAGAAGCTATCACCCAAGTCTTAGAAGAATCTCCCCACTCCGAAGCTAAGGTATTAGTTGTAGACGACGACCCCAAAATTTTAGCATGGTTGCAAACCTTACTCAGTCCTTGGGGACTCAAGGTGATTACTCTTGATGACTCGCGCCAGTTTTGGGAAACTTTAGAAGCTGTTACCCCAGATATATTGATTCTGGATGTGGAAATGCCTTACACTAACGGCATTGAACTGTGCCAGGTGGTACGGAATGATCCCCGTTGGAGTGAGTTACCCATCCTGTTTCTGACGGTTCATAACGATGCTGAGATTTTGAATCGGGTATTTAGCGTTGGTGCTGATGACTTTGTGAGCAAGCCAATTGTTGGACCTGAACTAGTTACTCGCATTATCAATCGTTTAGAGCGAATGAAACTGCTACGACGCATGGCGCAAACTCACAGTCAGCAAGTTAACCAA
This sequence comes from Gloeotrichia echinulata CP02, assembly GCA_038087035.1. NCBI lineage: Bacteria > Bacillati > Cyanobacteriota > Cyanophyceae > Nostocales > Gloeotrichiaceae > Gloeotrichia > Gloeotrichia echinulata. The sequence continues at coordinate 6,375,917 of CP051187.1, forward strand.
TATGAAACCCGCTGGCGAGCCATTTTTGCAGGCGAGCCAGATTGTGTGATAATGATTGCGGCTGATGGGACTGTGTTGGAAATTAACCCGGCGGGATTTTTGATGCTGGAAACAGACAGCAGCGTTGCCGTAATTGGTAAGTCAGTTTATAGTTTCATTGTTCCAGAAGATCGCGAGGCGTTTCGCCAACTCAACGCCAATGTTTGTCAAGGTGGTAAGGGTACTTTACAGTGTCAGATGATTAGCTGTAAAGGTAATCGTCGCTGGACGCAAACCCATGCAGTACCTCTGCTTAACCAAGCTGATGGTAAAATGCTCATGTTGACAATTACGCGAGATATTAGTCAAGCAAAACAAGCAGAGGCAGAAATTAGCCGGGTAAATCGCACCCTGCAAACTTTGAGTGATTGCAATCAGGTACTCATCCGTGCCAAAGATGAGTTAGACTTGCTACAGAAAAGTTGCCAAATTATTGTCGAAGTTGGGGGTTATCGTCTGGCTTGGGTTGGTTTTGCTGAACATGATCAACAGCAAACTATTCGCCCAGTGGCTCAAGCAGGCTATGAAGATGGATATTTACTATCGTTGAACCTCACCTGGTCTGACACAATTCGCGGACAAACCCCATCAGCAAGCGCAATTCGCACAGGTCAACCTTGTATTATTCAAAATATTTTCACCAACCCCAGTTATGAAATTTGGCGCTGTCAGGCGACCAAACAAGGTTATGCTTCATCTATTGCTTTACCCTTAATGGCTGATGGTCAACCTTTAGGCGTCTTGAATATTTACGCCTCAGAACTCGAAGCCTTTGATGCTGATGAAGTTAAACTCTTGCAAAAGCTGGCAGCAGACCTAACTTATGGTATTATCGCATTGCGAAATCAACGCGATCGCACCCTAGCTGAAATCGCATTGCAACAAAGTCAGGCAGATTTGCAAAAAGTTAATAATGAACTAGAATTGCGAGTGGCAGAGCGCACGGGTGAGTTAATTGGTGTAAATCAACAATTGCAGTCACAACTCGACGAACGTCAACGCATAGAAGCAGAATTGCGGATTTCTCAAACCAGATTTGCTCGAATTTTAGATATTGCTGATGATGCAATTATTTCCATTGATGCAGATCAACGGATCACTTTGTTTAACCAAGGAGCAGAAAAGATTTTTGGCTACACCGCTCAAGAAGTCATCGGACAACAGCTAGACTTACTTTTACCACTGCGCTTTACCGACGCCCATCGTCATTATGTAACTGAGTTTGGCAAATCTCCTAGCTTGGCGCGGAGAATGGGAGAACGGCGCGAATTATTTGGTTGTCATAAGGATGGTACAGAATTCCCCGCTGAGGCTTCGATTTCCAAATTAGATATGGGCGAAGGGATATTTTACACAGTAATTTTGCGTGACATCACAGAGCGTAAACAAGTTGAACGGATGAAAGATGAATTTGTTTCCGTCGTCAGTCATGAACTCCGCACCCCCCTGACTTCAATCCACGGTTCACTGGGAATGTTAGCCAGTGGTTTGCTCAAAGCCGACTCGGAGCAGGGAAAACGCCTGCTGCAAATTGCTTGTGATAGCACAAACCGTCTAGTACGCCTGATCAATGATATCCTAGACATTGAGCGGATTGAGTCAGGCAGGGTGAAAATGGAACAACAAACCTGCAATCTGGCTGACTTGATCAAATCATCTGTCAATATCATGCAGCCCCTGGCAGATAAAGCCGGAGTCAAACTATCTATATCTAGCTTATCTATCGAATTGTGGGCTGATGAAGACCGCATTGTCCAAACTCTGACTAACCTGCTGAGTAACGCCATTAAATTTTCCTCCCCTGGAAACACAGTTTGGCTGCGGGCTGAAAAACAAAAGTATGAAGTTTTATTAACAGTCCAAGATACTGGGCGTGGTATCCCCCATGATAAACTTGAGGGTGTATTTGAACGCTTTCAACAGGTCGATTCCTCCGATTCCCGCAACCATGACGGCAGCGGTTTAGGCTTGGCAATTTGCAAAAGCATTGTCCAGCAGCATGGGGGAAATATTTGGGTAGAAAGTAAATTGGGTGAAGGTAGCACCTTTGGCTTTACATTACCGATTCTAGAGGCTCCCCTAACTCCTGAATTACCAGACCCAATTCAGCACTCACCACTAGTCCTAGTCTGTGAGGAAAATCTCGCCATCCCCAGTGAACTGCAAAGACTACTGCAACAAGGCGGATATCGAGTGGTGACAGTGGCTAATGGTCCGGAAGCGATCGCCGTAGCCGCTGCTCAACAACCAGATGTGATTATACTCGATTTACTCATGCCGGGGATGAATGGTTGGGAAACAATGGCAGTATTAAAAGAACGGGCGGATACCAAAGAAATCCCCATTGTGATTTGCAGCGTCTACCAAGCAACAACAAATAGTCAACCTAGTACAGACTTTGCCGATTGGTTGAGTAAACCAGTCCCAGAAAGTTACCTGTTACAATCACTTAGGCAATTTGTAACTAAATCTTCCAAGCGCCTCCGAATTTTGATTGTTGAGGATGATCACGATTTAGCCCAGTTACCTAAATCGGAGAGAAGGCTCCCGCCATAATCTTTGATTTGGCGGCGAGATGAATCGAGGGCAAAAAACGAAACGTTCCCCGACCACAACTGGCTGCAAGCCAGTAAGGGAAAGGGAACAGTTGAGTTTTTTGCAAATCTATGTTATGGTTTACGTTAATGTACATGACGTAAATATGCTGGTATTTGAGGCCAAACTTGAGGGAGAAGACGGACAGTATCAAGCGCTTGATGAAGCAATTAGAACTGCGCGTTTTGTTCGCAATGCCAGCCTTAGATACTGGATGGATAACAAGGGTATTGGGCGATACGACCTCAGTAAGTTCTGCGCTGTACTTGCGGCTAATATTGAGTTTCCTTGGGTCGCCAAGCTGAACTCGATGGCTCGTCAAGCCAGTGCTGAAAGAGCGTGGTCTGCAATTGCTCGGTTCCTTGATAACTGCAAGAAAAATAAGCCAGGAAAAAAGGGATTTCCAAAGTTCAAGAAAGAACAAACACATGGCTCTGTTGAATACAAAACTTGTGGATGGAAACTTTCTGATGACCGCAGGTATATCACTTTTTCTGATGGATTTAAAGCGGGAACTTTCAAACTCTGGGGAACCCGTGACCTGCACTTCTACCACAGGAAACAGTTTAAGAGGGTGCGGGTTGTGCGTCGTGCAGATGGCTATTATTGCCAGTTTTGCATTGACCATGAACGAGTAGAAAAGCGAGAACCAACTGGTAAAACTATTGGTATTGACCTGGGGTTAAACCACTTCTATACAGATAGCAACGGAGAAACAGTCGCCAACCCTAGACATCTTCGTAAAAGTGAAAAGTCCTTGAGACGTTTGCAACGGCGGATGTCTAAGACTAGAAAGGGTTCTCAAAATAGAATTAAGTTTAGAAATAAACTTGCTCGTAAACACCTCAAAGTAAGTCGCCAGCGTAAAGACTTTGCTGTTAAGACAGCAAGGTGCGTGGTGAGGTCTAACGACCTTGTGGCGTATGAAGATTTGATGGTGCGGAATATGATCAAGAATCATCGCTTGGCTAAGTCGATTAGTGACGCTTCATGGTCGCTGTTTCGTGAATGGGTTGAGTATTTTGGTAAGGTGTTTGGTGTTGTCACGGTTGCCGTTCCACCACATTATACCTCACAGAATTGCTCTAATTGTGGAGAGGTTGTCAAAAAGACTCTTAGCACCAGAACTCATGTTTGTCCTCATTGTGGGTATACCCAAGATAGGGATTGGAACGCAGCGCGGAACATACTAGAAAAAGCATTAAGTACGGCGGGTCACGTCGGAACTAACGCCTCTGGAGACATCGACCTCTGTATGGGTGGGGAAACTCCTCCAAGTAAGTCGGGTCGTGGAAAGAGGAAACCCAAAGAGCGATCTTTGGAATCCCCCACTATATTCGGTACTCCGAATTAGTGGTGGGAGGATGTCAATCCGCCAAGGATTTGCAACAGACCGAACGCAATCGACTCCAATTAGGACATACGGAATTTTTGACTAAAGGACGTGTGACCACCCAAGAATTTGAACAACGGGTAATGGAATTACTGCAGCGAATTACTCAAAATCGAGCAGAGGGCACAAGCAATGACAACAAAGCGAATTCTAGTGGTTGATAATGAGCAGTATATCCAAGAAGTTGCCAAAATTTGCTTAGAAACCGTCGCAGGCTGGGAAGTGGTGACGGCTAATTCTGGTCAGGATGGCATTACAAAAGCCGCAACTTGGCAACCAGATGCTATCCTCTTAGATGTGATGATGCCAGATATGGATGGCATTGCTACCTTTGAGCAGTTACAAGCAAATCCAGCAACCAAAGCAACCCCGGTGATTTTGTTGACGGCGAAAATCCAAGCTTCAGACAGGCGTCGGTATGCTCAAATGGGAATAGCAACTGCGATCGCTAAACCGTTTAATCCTTTAGAATTACCTGGTCAAATTGCTACGGCCTTGGGTTGGAGTTGGGAAAATTAATCAGTACGCTTTATTGACGCCGACCTATTTCATATGACTCAATCACTAGCCAAATCAATTACCTTCGATGATTTTATTGAATGGTATCCAGAAAAATCACGAGTACGTTATGAATTGCATGATGGCATAATTATTGAAATGACCCCACCAAGTGGAGACCACGAACTTATTGTTGCGTTTTTAGCTGAAAAGATTACTTTGCAGTATGCGAATTTAAAATTACCTTATGGAATACCTAAAACAGCATTTATTAAACCGCAAAACAGAAATTCTGCCTACAATCCCGACATTTTATTATTGAATTTTGATAATCTGAAAAATGAACCGTTGTGGAAAAAGGAATCAACACTTACACAATCCGCATCAATTCCTTTAGTCGTTGAAATCGTCAGCACAAATTGGCACGATGATTATCATGATAAGTTTGCAGTTTATGAAAAAATGGGAATTCTTGAATATTGGATTGTTGATTATGCAGCACTAGGAGGTAGGAAATTTATTGGCAATCCTAAATTGCCGACATTTTTTGTATGTGAATTAGTCGATGGGGAGTATCAGATGAAAGAGTTTCGCGGTAATAGTCTGATTGAATCACCGCTTTTTCCCCAATTAAATATTACAGTACAGCAAGTGTTTGAGGTTATTTTATAAATTCAATGAATTATTGGTTGATGAAATCTGAACCGGAAGTCTATAGCATCGTTGACCTGGAACAAGATGGTGAGACTATTTGGGATGGTGTTCGCAATTATCAGGCTCGCAATTTTCTGCGTCAAATGCAGTTGGGCGATTTAGTTTTTTTCTATCATTCTAATACTAACCCGCCGGTGATTGCTGGGTTGACGCGTGTGGTGAAATCAGATATTTCTGACCCTACGCAATTTGACCCGACAAGTAAATATTATGATCCTAAATCAAGTCCCCAATCGCCTCGCTGGCACACGGTTGTGGTAGAATTTGTTGAGGTGTTCTCTCATCCTATCGCTTTATCAATACTTAGGGAGAAGTTTAGCCCGGAGGAGTTATTGGTGGTTAAGCAAGGTAATCGCTTATCCGTGATACCTGTTTTAGAATCTGTGGCGACAAAAATTTTAGCAATGAAAGATTTTTAGCTGTTTTTGTCTGGTGCGTTACAAAATTAAACATTCGAGCAATTTTTAGTTATCAACTACAGGACTTACGCACAACTAACGGAGAAATGAACAACATTCGCGTAGCGTCTGTCTTTGACACGCACTCGCGTTCGTAGAGAAGGAAAGAGAGTTTGAGAGATATTTTGCGTTTGAGAAGCAGCGCACCCTGAAATGATGCAGGCACTGCTAAAAAAGATGGTTTAATTCTGGAAGGTGAACTACTAGTCTGTCAATTTTGTTTTGAGGGATTTTTGGTAGTGTGAGCGTCTCGCTCACGCGGGCAAGATGCCCGCACTACAGTCCATCATTTTTATCTTGACAGAGTACTAGTGGGTCTAAGCAGCTGGAGCAAAAACTCCTGGTGGAATGGGCACAAGCTGGGGAGTTGACAAGCAAATTCCCTGTCTGTACCAAACGCCTTCCACCTCGAACGCCTCAAATTGGGTTGTGAGAATAGCCCAGGCTCGTTCGTTGAGTCCAGCAGCGTAAGTCCATGTGAATCTTCCCTGGGTCTGGAGTCGTTTTTCCAGTTCTGCTAAATCTTCCGGTAGCCAAAATTGGCTCATTACCCTTTGAGTGGCAATTTCTGGTGGTGTCTCCAACATGTCAGCCATTGGCTGGTTGACAATGATTTGCTTACGGTTATCTTGTCTGACAATACTCACCGGGCGATCATTGTCTGCGGCTGCAACCATGCGGCATAACAAATCTACTGGTAAATGCAACTGGCTGCAAAAGACTGAACCGGAAGTACTCAAGATACGTTCGGCTGTTTGAGAAGCTGTTGGCATTTGGCTAGATGCCATCCACCCAAAAAACTCAATTGGGTGTTTGCAGCCTCTCCATCCTATCCGTACTTTACCATTGATTTTTGACGCTGTTTCACTGAGAGCATCTCCGTAGCTTTGGGCTATCTGTGTAGCATCTCGCTTTGTCGGGGCAAGGATAGAAATCCCCTCAAAGGAGATTTTATAGTTCCAGCCCGGTAGGTTTAGGGTTTTGAGAATGCTTACACTCATCTTCTTTGACACCTCCAGAATCTCTATATACTTTTACACTCATGAATTCACTCAACACGGAAAATTTTAAAGTTTTTTGCCAAATTATTTTTCGCTCCTCTTCGGGAATGGCTAACGCCGATGTGATAATGGCAAAGTCCCCTGGTGTCGGTAGCACTTCCCCATCGGCTAGGGCTTGCAAATTTTTGACACCACAACGTTTGAGTTTGCTCATGTTAGCTTTGACTAAATCAGCAATTGTTTCTGGGGATTTTGGTTGAGGAATTGACGAGTGAGAACCTGTTCTTTTAGCTATCCATTCACGGGTGATCTCTTCTAATGCGTCACTTTGGGATATCCCTTCACGGGCGCAGATGCTTTTGAATTCTCGCGCTAACTCTACCGGAATATAGCCGCTAACCTGCTTATATTCGTTAGAACGCCTTCTGTCGGTCATATTTTAGATGTGGGATTTCTGAGTAATTTGTTGTTCTCTTCTCTATTTTCTCTCATGACATCTGGAGATCAAGACATTTTGTGTAAACTTTAAATGACATTTTGGCATACAAAAATGACAAGCTGGGTAAAAGGTGACGATAAAACACGAAGTCATATTAGTTAATACAGTAGGACTTAGACGTTATCCGGTAAATTTACTAGGAGTTAGGGTAGACATGGCGAAGCTATCACCAGGCAATACTGGGTAGGTTTTGCCCAAAAATCAAGTAGGACTCACCGTGCCTAATCTCAGTAACTATTTTTTAATTTTATGTCCCAGTTATCGCTCCACAAAGACTCTACCGCTCTTGCGCCTATGCAGGATGTGACAAACCTCTGGTTTATGAAAGTCATTGCCCACTACGGTAGTCCTGACTACTTCTTCACCGAGTATTTCCGCGTCAATGAGACCTCACGGCTCAATCGTAGCATTCTGGCTGCAATCACCGAAAACGACACGGGTCGCCCCGTTTTTGCCCAAATGATTGGCGAAAGCATTCCCGACTTAGTAAGAACAGCACAGGAACTCTGCCGCTATAATATCGCTGGAGTTGATTTAAACATGGGCTGTCCAGCACCGAGAATCTATCGCAAAAATGTTGGGGGTGGATTGCTGCGCTCACCAGAAACAGTCGATCTGATTTTGGCTTCACTGCGACAAGCAGTCAACGACCGACCTTTGACCGTCAAGATGCGCCTAGGTTTTGAAAATACAGATACTTTTTACCAAATTCTCGATATAATTAATCGCCACAGCATTGATTTGCTCTCTTTGCATGGTCGCACGGTCAAAGATATGTACCACGGAGCAGTGAAATATGATTTGATTGCTGAAGCGGTTAGACGGGTTGATTGTCCAGTACTTGCCAATGGCAATATCGACTCAGCGACAACTGCACTATCAGTGCTTGGACAAACAGGCGCAGCGGGTGTGATGGTGGGACGCTGGGCGATTGGGAATCCTTGGATTTTTCATCAAATTCGGCAAGCTTTGCGAGGAGAGCCGATTACACCCGTTCCTTTGGTGGAGGTACGCAACTATATTGAGCGTTTATGGCAGACCCCCACAGCACCAACTATGCCAGAGCGAGCGCGTGTAGGCTACCTCAAAATGTTCCTCAATTACATTGCTCTGAGTGTTGATGCCCAAGGGCATTTCCTGCGACTGATGCGACAGACCCAGACTGAGGTAGAATTGTTTAAGGTCTGCGATCGCTTTCTCTTAGCTGAGGAGACGAAAACTTTAGCCCTAGCACCCTACCAAGGCGTGTAACTATGGCAACTATTCCCCTCTTGACCCTTGACCCTTGACCCTTGACCCTTGCCTATTGCGCCTCCCGAAGCAAATCGCACACTTCTTTATCAGTGGTTTGCGAAAAGTCTTCATACCAGGCACCGATTGCATACATTGACTCTGGCGTTGTCAAAGATAATACTTTTTCTACTTCTGGTTGTAACTCATCGCAGGTTGTCGGCGATGCGACCGGAACGGCGACAATAATGGCTTTGGGCTGCTGTTGTCGCAATACAGCAATGGCAGCACGCATGGTCGAGCCAGTGGCAATACCGTCATCGACTAAAAGAATAGTGCGATTTTTTACTTCTGGTGGAGGGCGATCGCCGCGATAGACGCGATCGCGACGTTGCAATTCTTGTAATTCATCTGCAGCAACTTCTTCAATTCGCTGCTGAGATATGTGTAAGGAATTGACAATATCCTCATTCAGTATGCGAATACCTCCTGAGGCGATCGCTCCCATTGCGAGTTCTTTGTGGCCAGGTACGCCGAGTTTTCTAACTAAACAGATATCCAGTGGTGCATTTAATAATTTTGCCACTTCAAATGCCACGGGTACACCACCACGGGGTAAACCTAAAACCAACAGATCTGGATGGTTAGCATAAGCAGTTAGTTGTCGTCCTAACATCTGACCTGCTTCAATGCGATTGCGGAAGATTATTGGCATGATGATCACCAGCCTTGGGTGAAATAGACGCCCACAAGGGGAGCTAGGGCAATCTTGATCTATCTTTAGGTGAGACTGCTACTTTGAGGAACTGATGAAGGTTTCAAACTCCTGTCTTCATAATATATCCATTTGAGCAAAAACTTCACAGGAGTGTGGCAGCCCAAAGGCATGTACTTGAGGGCGATCGCTATGTGGGAACCAAAGCTAAAATCACCCTGAAGGCTTAAGTGGCACTATTTTATCGAGATTTCGTCCCAATTTCCCAATAGCTATGGGATATAAATTAGATGGTTCAAAAAGGCAACAAAGTATTTAAACAGTCTGGGGTAATTCCTTATAGAGTTCAAAACGGTCAAATCGAAGTTTTGTTGATTACCACCCGTGATGGTCAAGATTGGGTAATTCCCAAAGGAGGGATCTGTAATGGTATGAGTCCACCTGAGTCAGCAGCAAAAGAAGCCTGGGAAGAAGCTGGTGTGATTGGACAAGTAGAGGGTCATGAACTTGGTACTTACAAGTATCGCAAAAAAGGCAAAACTTACTGTGTGAAGATATATTTGTTACCAGTTGAGACATTGAGTCAAGATTATCCAGAAGCCAGTGAAAGAGAGCGTCAGTGGCTAGATGTTACTAAAGCCATTAGCCAGATTAAAACAAATTCACTCAAACGAATTCTCGAGGGTTTTTTGGCCTCGAACGATTATCTGTAGGAGCGCAAGGCCTTGCAATCTGTAGGGGCGCAAGGCCTTGCGCCCCTACCCTATCTGTCCCATTCTTTTTTCAAATTGGGATTAATTGCGTAACAAAGATGACGCCATTAATTTCGCAGATGAAGTTGCTATTTGGTCTGTTGTTTGTTGCAAATCGAAGTCATACCACTCGTTGTGCCATTGCAGGCGAAATTTCAGCCGTGTCCAGTTGGGCGGTAATTTTGCACAGGCGACAGGTCCAAATTGCGTCATGCGGATACCGCCAAAGCCGAATACTACTGCTTGCCAAACTCCTCCCGCACTGGCTGCATGAATCCCTTCTTTGGCGTTGAGTCTGACATCCTCTAAGTCTACCAAGGCTGCTCGCAAAAAGTGGGTATATGCCTCGGTTGGTTGATTCAGGTCGCAAGCTAAAATGGCGTGAATTGCAGGTCCGAGTGAGGAACCATAGGTATGGTCGGTGCGCTGGCTATAATATTGCCAGTTGTTGTGCAATGTGTTATAATCATAATGCTGTCGGAGCAAGTAGAGCAGCATCAAGACATCTGGCTGTTTGAGGATTTGCTTTTTGCTTGTGGCTTCAATTCCCAACAGACCTTGGATTGATGTGGTACGTGGTTCGTAATCAGCAAGGTTGACATCTTCAAGCCCAAAGAAGCCTTCAAATTGTTCAATTAAACCTGAAGACTTGTCTTGGTTAACAAATAACCGCTCTTGGATTTCTGCCCAATGGTGTAAACGCTCTGTGGTTAAGTGGAGTTGTTGCGCCAGTTCGGCTGACTTTTCGGGATAGGCTTGCTTGAGCCAGTCCCACAATGCTAAACTAGATTGTAACTGCCACTGCACCATCACATTGGTGAAAGCGTTATTATCGACGCGATCATGATTTTCATCCGGACCAATTACGTCTTTGATATCGTAGCAATGGCGTTCTTGGTTCCACGTCACCCGGCTTTCCCAGAAAACAGCGGTATCTAGGATGATTTCCGCGCCATAATCCCGCATCCAATCATCATCTTCGGTGGTTTGCCAATAGTGCAAAACTGCATAAGCGACATCAGCGGTAATATGCACTTCTAGATCACCGCACCAGATTCTAACTAACTCGCCATTGGCATCTGGTACCCAGCGGGGAGTAACTTCATCGCCAGTATTAGCACTTTCCCAGGCAAACATAGCCCCTTGATAACCAGCTTCTTGGGCTTTGCGTCTAGCACCTGGTAAGGTGTGGTAACGGTAGGTAAGCAAGTTACGCGCCAAATCAGGTTGAGTGCAGGTGAGCAAAGGGAGAATAAAAATTTCTGTATCCCAGAAGATGTGTCCGCGATAGGCAAAACCAGAGAGGGTTTTGGGCGGAATACTCACTTTATCATCGTGACGTGGTGCTACAGCCAGTAATTGAAACAGATTGTAGCGGACACTCAATTGTGCGTGGCGATCGCCTTCAATTATAATATCACTGTTTTGCCAAACCTGATCCCATGCGGTAATGTGGGCGGCTAACAAAGTTGTGTATCGGGGTTCATCGGCTAGCCTTTGTAAAGCTGCGGCGATGGGGATTTGTGATTCTCGTGAAGTAAACATGGTGACAATCTTTTCTATAGCCACCGTTTTTCCTGGTGTTGATTGGAAGGTGGTTTGTAAGGTTGGGGAACTATCAGCATTCTGGAGGCTTACGAGTGGAGCATCTTCACCCTCTACCACTAACTTAGCAGCCATCCCCAGTTTAATTTCTGATCGGCGAGTTTGATTATACAGCCAGATAATTTTATCTACGCCACCTTGGTTTAGGGTTTTCCAATGTTTGACCCTATTAGTGTCCGGTTCCGGTTCAAAGCCTAGTTTGACAGAGATTTCTCCTGCAAAATCTATAGATGTAATCTGACAGCGAATCGCGAGTACATGTTGATCTGCTAGACTAGCGAAACGCTCAAAGTGGAAATCGAGGGTATGACCTTGAGGCGATCGCCAGCGGACATCACGACTAAGTATACCCAAACGCAGGTCTAATCGGCGTTCATAGTTGAGGATTTCACCACTATCCATACTAAAGCGATCGCCTGCCACTTGCACCACCAATGGTAGCCAGCTAGGACAATTGACAAGTTCAGTATGGGCAATTGTCACATCATCATACACACCATTAATTAGTGTTGCGGCAAAATCATCAGGATATCCTTCCTCAAAACTACCCCGCGTTCCTAAATAACCATTACTCAGGGTAAAAACAGTTTCTTGATGGTGTAACTCCTGGGGATTAAATTTTGTTTCAATAATGTTCCAGTCATTTGCTGTAATCAATTCCTGATTTTGTTGATAATTGTGAACAGATAGATTAACCATGAGTAATTTAACCTCTGACGCTTGAGGGTTGACGGTGGATGCTTGAGGCTTGACTATTGCTAACTGCGGCTATTAATGGTGGAAATCGGCAGTTTTTGCTTGGCGTTATTATCGAGAGTTTGATTTAGTTTGCATAACAAACTCTGGTGTTGTATTTAACAGGGAATTTTCGGATTTAATCCCTCTTGAGTTAGATTTTATTAAAACACATTTTATTAAGAATGGAACAAAGAAGAGGTATATTTATTTTGTTTATTTTGTTTATTTGAGCTAAAAATAGTTAAATTTTTGACAAATGACTCCTGAACCGCCGACTTATAGCAGGGGACACAACGACCGCTCAGTGCATCGCTGGGGACACAACGACCGCTCAGTGCATCGCTGGGGACTGGGTTAGAAGTCTGATTGTGTCTAGGTTTTATCATCAGTTAATGTCCTAAGCACTTTGGCGGTTGCTATACCAATTCAAAAAATCTTTGCAAAACATCGATAATCTGTAGGGGATCTAGGCCTAGATCCCCTACCCTATCTGTCCCATTCTTTTTTCGGCGTTGCTGATTAATGGGATGATTTTTGTCTCACGCATTCTCTACGTTCGCGGAGCGTCTCGTAGGGAAGAGGAAGAGTTTTCAAAGTTGAATTTAACGATTTTATCCCGCAATTATGCAACGCCAAAAGTCTTTCTGTGAACAGGATATCACAATCACTCACCACAGCTAAAGCATCCTTGGCCGATTCTGCTGGCAAAATTATATAAGTGATATCTGAATTGGCATTTAGATAATACCGATATCCTTCCTAATTAATTGGTAAATTATCAACGATGAGGATTGTGTATTGGCGTTGGGTTAGCATAAGCTCGGTTCAAGCTAAACTAAATATTGACCTTTACCCCCTGCACAATACTGTCCATGCAACTCCTTGACACCACCGACAAAGATTTTTCAGCCAAATTCAACACACTTGTAAGCGATCGCCGCGAAGCTACAGTTGATGTGAGTGGGACAGTCCGCGATATTTTAGCTGATGTCAAGGTGCGGGGTGAGGCTGCAGTTAAGGACTATACCAGCCGTTTTGACCATTTTCATCCTGAATCTTTGCGATTAAGTGATACCTTTATTGCTGAACAAGCAGCCCAATGTCCTACAGATGTCAAAGCAGCTTTAAAATTAGCAGCGGCACGAATTACAGCTTTTCATCAACAACAATTACCCCAAAATATCGGTTATACTGATACCTGCGGCGTCAGCCTGGGTTTAAATTGGGTAGCCTTGTCCCAAGTCGGAATTTATGTCCCCGGAGGACGCGCCAGTTATCCGAGTTCTGTACTAATGAATACCCTGCCAGCAAAAATTGCTGGTGTCGAAAGAATTGTCATGGCAGTACCAATGCCTCGCGGGGAAATCAATCCCGCCGTTTTAGCAGCTGCCCAAATTGCCGGAGTTACGGAAATATACGGTATCGGCGGCGCACAAGCAGTAGCAGCTTTAGCCTACGGTACAGAAACCATTGTCCCTGTAGATAAGATTGTCGGTCCGGGTAATGCTTATGTTGCCGAAGCCAAGCGGCAAGTATTTGGTATTGTAGGGATTGATAGCATTGCTGGTCCTTCGGAAATTTTGGTGGTAGCTGATAGCCAAAATAACCCTGAGTGGATAGCCTGGGATCTATTATCGCAAGCCGAACATGATCCCAGTGCCCAATCAATTTTAATTACTGATTCCGAAATTTTTGCACAGCAAGTTATTGCAGCAGTTAAGCAAATTCTCCCTACTCTGGCTACCAAAACAGTAGCCGCAGCTAGTTGGGAACAACACGGAGCAGTAATAATAGTTAATAACTTAGCCGCAAGTATCCCCCTGCTCAACCAGCTAGCACCAGAACACGTTGAATTGTGCGTAGATAACCCACAACAACTTGCAGTCCAAATTAAATGTGCTGGTAGTGTATTTTTAGGACGTTATACCCCCGAAGCCATTGGTGATTATTTAGGCGGACCAAATCATGTACTACCTACCGCCCGTTCTGCGCGATTCGCTTCTGGCTTGAGTGTCTACGATTTTCTCAAGCGCATTACCTATTTGGAATGTCATCAACAATCATTGCAAGAAATTGGTAAAGCAGCGGTGACATTAGCAGAAGCGGAAGGTTTACCAGCCCATGCCGGTAGTGTAGCAGTGCGGTTGACCAAGCCAATTTTAGATTTTATAGCGATTCTCAGTTAAGTGAGGTACAAAATTGTATCACGCGGTGTAGGGGCACGGCATTGCCGTGCCCCTACGGGTGTACCTTACTAGGGCGAGAAACGCTATAGATTTTAGATTTTAGATTTTAGATTTAATCCAAAATTCAAAATCCAAAATTGTTTTCCCCTTGTGGTCTGGGTCAATCCAAAATCCAAAATCCAGGCATCGGTTGACCTGACCATTCCATATGCGTGATAATATTTTATCAAACAAGTGATTACTCCAAATCTGACGCACCCTATTAATTTGCTAGTTCCGTAATTCCCACTGAATAATGCATATAAAAAAGGGGCTTAGGAGGGAAACCAAGCCCCCAATTCACTCAGGGTAAAAGTATATATTTAATCTAAAATATTTGAACTACTTACACATCCTTCTAGGGAAGTATCTCACGTATTGTAGCTGTATATTTTATGACAAAATACTATATTTTGACCACACCAAGCCTGAAATTACAATTGAATTACAGCAATTTTCCAGTAATTAGAAGTCCCTAAGCAGCTGATTCCTCTGCCTAGCATCTACAATATGGAGACAGACACGATTACAGATGCATTAGGAGTATTTTCGGTGGATTCCCGATACAACCCAGCAGCAATTGAGGAAAAATGGCAAACTATATGGGCAGAACTTGGCTTAGATAAAACGCCTACAGATAGCAGCAAGCCTAAATTCTATGCTCTATCTATGTTCCCCTATCCATCGGGCAGCCTACATATGGGGCACGTCCGTAATTATACAATTACAGATGTGATTGCTCGTCTCAAGCGAATGCAAGGCTATCGGGTACTGCATCCAATGGGATGGGACGCTTTTGGCTTACCTGCAGAAAACGCGGCTATTGACCGTGGCGTTCCCCCTGCTAAGTGGACTTATCAAAATATTGCCCAAATGCGGCAGCAATTGCAACGTCTTGGTTTGTCTATCGATTGGGAACGGGAAGTTGCGACTTGTTCGCCAGACTATTACAAGTGGACGCAATGGATTTTCTTGCAATTTTTGCAAGCGGGGTTGGCTTACCAAAAGGAAGCAGCGGTTAATTGGGACCCTATCGACCAAACTGTACTGGCTAACGAGCAAGTTGATAACGAAGGACGTTCTTGGCGCAGTGGGGCAATAGTTGAGCGCAAATTATTACGGCAATGGTTTTTTAAGATTACCGACTACGCGGAACAATTACTCAATGATTTAAATAAATTACCAGGTTGGCCTGAACGTGTCAAGTTGATGCAGGCAAACTGGATTGGTAAATCAACAGGTGCATACTTGGAATTTCCCATTGTTGGGTTGGATGAAAAAATCCCCGTTTACACGACGCGCCCTGATACGGTTTATGGTGTCAGTTATTTGGTATTGGCGCCCGAACATCCCTTAACCTTGCGCGTCACCACTAAAGAACAGCAAGGAGCGGTAGAAGCTTTTATTAAAGAAGTTTCCCAGCAAAGTGAATTGGAACGTACCGCTGAAGACAAGCCTAAGCGCGGTATTCCCACTGGTGGTAAGGCGATTAACCCATTCACGGGGGAAGAAGTACCCATCTGGGTTGCTGACTATGTGCTGTATGAGTACGGTACTGGGGCGGTTATGGGTGTACCAGCACATGATGTGCGAGATTTCAAGTTTGCCAATAGATATAATTTACCCATTGAGTTTGTTATCGTTCAACCTGATGAGGTCGTGGATGAGGATTTCCGTCAAGAAGATCCGCCTTTAATCATGATTTCTTATGATAGTGCTTACACTGAACCAGGAATTTTGATTAATTCTGGACAATTTAGTGGCGTCCCATCCACACAAGCCAAGCAAAGAATCATTGAATACGCCGAACAACAAGGTTTTGGCAAAGCGCGGGTGCAATATCGTTTGCGGGATTGGTTGATTTCCCGACAGCGGTATTGGGGCGCACCTATCCCAGTGATTCATTGTCCCAATTGTGGGATTGTACCAGTTCCTGAGCAAGATTTACCAGTAGAGTTGCCGGTAGATGTAGAATTGACGGGACGCGGTGGTTCACCTTTGGCGCAGTTAGAAAGTTGGGTGAATGTCCCTTGTCCCACTTGTGGTACCAGAGCCAAGCGGGAAACTGACACGATGGATACTTTTATTGATTCGTCGTGGTATTTCTTGCGGTATGCTGATGCTAAGAATGAACAACAGGTATTTGACCCGACAAAGACCAATGACTGGTTGCCTGTGGATCAATATGTCGGGGGAATTGAACACGCGATTTTGCATTTGTTGTTTTCGCGGTTCTTTACTAAGGTGCTGCGAGATAGAGGCTTATTGAACTTTGATGAACCCTTTCAACGCCTGTTAACTCAAGGAATGGTACAGGGTTTAACTTATCTCAATCCCAACAAGGGCGGTAAGGATAAGTGGATTCCTTCTAATTTGGTGACAAATCCCGCTGACCCCCGTGACCCCGAAACAGGTGAACCATTGCAACGCCTTTATGCTACCATGTCTAAGTCTAAGGGTAACGGTGTCGCGCCGGAAGATGTCATCGCCAAATATGGTGTAGATACAGCCCGGATGTTCGTCTTATTCAAGGCGCCCCCAGCAAAGGACTTAGAATGGGATGAAGCTGATGTGGAAGGACAATTCCGCTTCTTAAATCGGGTGTGGCGCTTGGTCACAGATTATATTGCTGCTGGGGTATCACACAAGCCAGCCCAACTCGCCAATTTAACTAAACCAGAAAAAGAGTTACGTCGAGCAATTCACTCGGCGATTAAAGAAGTTACTGAAGATGTGGAAGACGAATATCAATTCAATACGGCTATTTCGGAATTGATGAAGTTAAGTAACGCCCTGACTGATGCTAGCGACAAAAAGTCACCAATTTTTGCCGAAGGAATCAGGACAATAGTTGTCATGCTTGCGCCTTTAGCACCACACATTGCTGATGAATTGTGGCATTTATTGGGTAACAGCGATTCTGTCCACACACAAACTTGGCCTGTTTTTGACCCGGTGGCTTTAGTAGCTGATGAAATTACTTTGGTAATTCAAATTATGGGCAAAACTCGCGGTTCAATTCAAGTACCAGCGCAAGCAGATAAAGCCGAGTTGGAAAAATATGCTCGTGAGTCGGAAATTACCCAACGTTACATTGAGGGTAAGGAGATTAAGAAGGTGATTGTCGTACCTGGGAAGTTGGTCAATTTTGTTGTCAACTAAGTAAGTCGGCGCAAATAAATCTTACTGGCTTTGGTTGTCATTTGTCATTTGTCATTTGTCATTTGTCATTTGTCATTTGTCATTTGTCATTTGTCATTTGTCATTTGTCATTTGTCATTTGTCATTTGTAAGGATTTTAGGCGTACATATGGGAAAATCAGGGTTTTTGGCGTTGTTTGATGTTTTTGGCGTTGTTTGATGATCTTCGGGGGCGCAAGGCCTTGCGCCCCTACCCGCAAAGGACGGGGTTTTAGACCCAAATTTTCGTTAACTCCTCACTCCTGAGTAATGAGTAATGAGTAATGAGTAATGAGTAATGAAAGAATTATTAAGATATTAACAACTTCAATCAACAAGTTGAAAGAAAAATAAAAAATAATCCACTCCAAACTCCAAACTCCAAACTCCTAACTCCTAACTCCTAACTCCTAACTCCTAACTCCTAACTCCTAACTCCAAACTCCTCACTCCTAACTCCAAACTCCTCACTCCTCACTCCTAACTCCTAACTCCTAACTCCTAACTCCAAACTCCTAACTCCTAACTCCTAACTCCTAACTCCTAACTCCTAACTCCTAACTCCTAACTCCTAACTCCTAACTCCTAACTCCTCGCTCTGCTCCGTGATCATCGCTAGAAAGTGGTTTTAAATAAAATTTACGCTCAAAAGGATTCAGGGGGATAACGGCTGTTGTACCCCTAATTTATGGCGTGCGATCGCATGTGCCTTTAAAAACTTCTCTAATTTTCTCACAGAGAAAATATTTTTTATTTATACACGAAAAAACGCCTGAGGTTCTTGCTCACCCAAGCGCTTTCCCGTATAACTGTATACCAATCCACTAGTTTGATGCAACATTTGAGTTTCGCAACTGCCCCTAGAGGAGGAGCATTACGAGGAGAACTTGTAACAAACATGTGGTGAAGTGGTATCACTCCTTGCACTAATTAAGAATATCTCTTCCTGAATAAAATCGGTAATCTAGTGAGTGACAGTTTGTTAACTGACACTAGTTAAAAAGGACTCATGATGAATGGTGCCCATCAAGACCAAGCTAACCCGTAGTCAAGTTAAGTATTTTGTATAAAAAAGTATAATATACCCGCGTAATTAGGAGCAAGCGATCGCCAAGAGAGGAGTTGAGCAAGATACTGAACGTGGTAGCATGAATTTTTCATTTGATTCTGGAACGCCTAACCAAAATTGTTTTTTAATTTTTAATTTAAATACGCTGAAGCGGAGGACGATTTATGGAGAAAAATAAAGTTAGAAAGGCTGTAATTCCGGCTGCTGGTTTTGGTACTCGGTTGTTTCCAGCGACGAAAGTTGTGAAAAAAGAACTTTTCCCGATTATTGATCGAGATGGTAGGGCAAAACCTGTGATTTTGGCAATTGTTGAAGAAGCAATCAATGCGGGAATTGTCGAAGTCGGGATTGTGGCTCAACCTGATGACAAAGAAGTATTTACAAATTTATTTCAAAATCCACCTAAATCAGAACT
Organism: Gloeotrichia echinulata CP02; assembly: GCA_038087035.1. Classification (NCBI taxonomy): domain Bacteria; kingdom Bacillati; phylum Cyanobacteriota; class Cyanophyceae; order Nostocales; family Gloeotrichiaceae; genus Gloeotrichia; species Gloeotrichia echinulata. The sequence goes on from CP051187.1 coordinate 6,395,043, forward strand.
TTTGGCGAAACTTTCGCCGCAAAATCAAGAATATAGCGAATATTTGCAAGATTTGGGCAGCAAAATCACAATCCTAACGCAAGAGGCGCAAGAAGGCTACGGTCACGCGGTATTTTGTGCTAAGGAATGGGTAAAAGATGAGCCATTTCTGCTGTTGCTAGGGGACCATGTTTACGCATCTGACACGGACAAATCTTGTGCGCGGCAAATTTTAGATATTTATGAACAAGTGAGTCAAAGTGTGGTAGGCTTGACTAAAGTGCCCGCTGAAATTATTCATAAAGCTGGGTGTATTACAGGAGTTTGGCAAGAGTTCAACTCGATTCTTGAAGTTACACAAATTTACGAAAAGCCAAGTGTGGAGTATGCACGTCAGCATTTGCGTGTAGAGGGGATGTCAGAGGATGAGTTTTTAGGTGTATTTGGTTTGTATTTACTGACGCCGAAAATTTTTGAATTTTTAGAAGAACATATCAATCAAAACTTCCGCGAACGGGGTGAATTTCAGTTAACATCCTGTCTCGATAGATTGCGTCAAGCCGAGGGAATGACAGGATATGTTGTCCCAGGGAAATGTTTTGATACGGGCTTACCAGATGCTTATCGGCAGACAATGATTGATTTTAGAAATGTATTTTAGCTGACTTTGGCAGACAAATTTTTTATTTTTATAGTTAAATAGATGGTATAACCTTGGACTTTCGGTGATCGCGAAAAATAGGTAAGCTGAGTGAGTTAGTAGATTCTTGTTATCTATTTATCAGGGTACTAATCCAGTATGAATAAATCGCATATTCAGCAGATAATCAAGAGTATCCACCAAGAGCTAGTTCCTAGACTACGAATCGAGAGTGTCAATCCCCATGACCCAGTACAAGTTCACTATGTCCCTGAACCTTGGCAACTTTTGGGTAGAGGGAACTACGCTGTAGTTGTTTATCATTCTGACTATCCAAATCTGGTGGTGAAGATTTACGCCCCTGGGCGTCCGGGCTTTGAGGAGGAAGTGGAGGTTTATCGTCGCTTAGGTTTCCATCCTGCTTTCTCTGAGTGTTTGTATGCACAAGATGGCTTGTTACTCTTGAAACGACTGTATGGAGTAACCCTCTACGATTGCATGAAACTTGGTCTACGTATTCCAAAGCAGGTGATTCGAGACGTGGATCAAGCTTTGGATTATGCTCGCGATCGCGGACTTTACCCCCATGACATTCATGGACGGAATGTTATGATGCACGAAGGCAGGGGATTGGTTGTGGACATCTCAGACTTCCTCCATGAGGACAGCTGCTCAAAGTGGAATAACTTGAAGAAGGCATATTACTGGTTATACCTCCCCCTGATTTATCCACTAGGGCTACGAATACCGTACTTTATCCTGGATATTGTCCGCAAAAGCTATCGTTTAGCAACTTCTTTGAGGGCAATTTGCTGTCAATTCATCCAAAATGTTGGCAAATAACTGATATAATTAAATTTGAGTATTTTTTTGCTCGTATAAGATATTTATCGCTCATAGCCAGTATTTTCAGGGCTGTACTGCAAAGCAGACACTTTCAGGTAAATAGATCACAGGGTTGGGGCGCAAGGCCTTGCGCCCCAAGGAAGATATAGAAATCATATTGTTTTAAGATCATGAATGCACAAGAACAAAACTGGCTCAATTTATTTGGTAATCACAGTCCTGCAGGTTTTGCTTGGCATGGAACATGGACTAGATATTCACCTGAAATAGAAGTTATCAATTCATTTAAAGGTATAAGAAAATTTTGGGCTAATGAAGATAAAACAATTATCTATCATACCAATAATTATACCTACGCTGATGGTAGTACAGAAGAAAAAAAATGGCAACTTGATAAACAAACTTGTAATCAGCCTGATGGATTAATTCATGTAGCTTTACCTAACATGAGGGCGCTGTCTTTTGGTCAAGGCGCGACTGGTGGGGTAAGTAAAAAATTTGAACCAGAGAAAAATTTTGGTGTAGAGTTATTTTTTAAGCATGAAGTTTGGCGCACTAGCGTAGTTATTATATATGGGATAAATGGTGATTTAGAGAGAATTTCTCATATTCGTGAACATTTAGATAGCTTTCCCCCAGAATCTCCAGGTTTAGAAGTTAAGGAAATTAATGGTCAATGGATAGGCGAAAGAACTTCTATGGATTCAGCTTTAACCATTTCAGTTACTGAACCAACTCCAGAGATTGTTTTAGATCCAACAAATGGTATAAATAAAACGTTATTCTTGCCTGATGGTATAGTTATTAATGCTCCTGAAAGATTGAAAATTTCCCAAGATTTTCAGCTGATAGCCGGTAGATTTGTCACTGAGAATCAATTTAAGCGATTGACAGTTAAATATGATGAGCATGGTGATTTTCAGCTATTGATTTCTGAAGTATTTTATCGCCAATCTTAAATGAAATTGTAGGGTAGCAAGGCCTTGCGCCCTTACCCAATCTATATGTCGCATTCTTTTTTCAAATTGGTATTACCAGCAATTTGTGAGACATTAAGCTTATGTTCTAGAATCAAGGGAATCAATGTTATGTCACGTGCAACACTTGAAACAGTGGTCGCAGACTACTTTGCTAATATTGCAGCCATGAATGCAGAAGGATGGGTAGAGAACTTTGCCGAAGATGCTTTGAGTTATGATCCTGTTGGCGAACCACCGACAAAAATTCATGAGGGATTTCGTGAGTTTATCGGGCAATTACAAGCAGTTTTTGAGAAACTAGAACCTACAACTGAGCATATCTTTGTTGCTGGTCATGAAGCTGCAGTCAAGTGGACTATGCGAGGACTCAGCAAAAGTGGTAAGTCTGTTACCTTTGAGGGGATTACAATTTTTGAGGTCAACGAAGACGGGAAGATTCAAACGACTCGCGCTTACTGGAATCCAGTAGCGATGGTGGCGCAACTGCGGTCTTAGGGACTGACAAATCAAAAAATATTCCACATGTAGGGTGCGTCAGCAGGGAGAAATCTATGACATCGCGAGATATTATTGGTACTGACGCACCCTACGGACTCAAATCTTGGATAATTTATTTTTTGGATTTTCCTTATAATTATACCATTTTTGAGCGCCAACGGCCTACCTGTGCGCTAAACTAGAGACATTGGGATAAAAATCTCTGGCAGTAAGTTCACTACACCATTAATCTTTCCCACTCCAGTGAAAATGTCTCAAGAGCATAACGATTCACTTCAAATTCAGCAAATCACGGGACTTAAACCAAATCACTTTGCTGATTTAATTCGCGCTGCACAATTAATTTTCGATCCTGCTGCAGGACTCTCTGGCAGAAATTTAAAAGTTGACTGGCGAGAGTTCGGTATTCCCCTTGATGTGGCTGATAATCTCAGAAGCCTGGGTGAGCAATATAGATATGCATCTCCCCATGTTCCCATTGATATGGTTTGGAGTCAATTAACTCCAGAAACTCGTATTTGGTTCGTGGAAAATAAAAATCAGTTGTGGAAGTTGGAGGAAGCTTTCCCGGCGCTTGATGAAGATTAAGTCGAAAGTACGGTATCTTGACTATTCCTTTGATGCCGTACTTTGCGATTATCCATATAAAGAAACGGTATTACTTATATCTTTACAAAAAATTTATCAACTTTAAAATCTTTTATCCGTATTATTAAAGACACTGTTAACTATCAGCCAATACGGTTCAGTTAGCGCCAAAATCCCTCAACCCACGTAGGTTGAGTTGAGGAACGTAGCTTGCTTGCTGTAGGCTAACCCAACATGGACGGGGCTTTGTTGGGTTTCTCCACGGTAATCCCAACCTAGGATTCTCCTTAACAGCAACCGTATTGAACTATAAGCACAGTAATCAAATTATAGCATTACCAGGTATAAGGAGTAAAGCTTTTGGCAACTGCAACAACGAGATTATACAAATTTTATAGCAAATATTTACTGGCAATTGCTGCTTTAATGGCAGTTATACCATTACCAGTTCAAGCGGTTACATTAGTAAAGACTCCTGAGGCCATAAAAGCAAATGACCAAATTGATTGGTCGGTCATTGGACCTGTGTTTAAACCTTTACCTAACTCGTTTTTAGCCAAATCCCAAGGCGGTTTAGGACTGAGTGTAAACATACCTAAAAGCAATGATCTTCTGATTAGCTCGCCGTTTGTTTTTCAAACTAAATCCACAGAGATTAAGACTAACTTTGCTGAGGGAGATTATCTTCTCTTCGCAGGTTTTAACCCAAGACAAGGTTTTCCCGCTGACGGGAACCCAGGTCCTTTGACCATTAACTTTGATCAGCCTGTATTCGCTGCTGGTACTCAGTTGGCTGTTGATGATACTTTTACATTTGACACATTTATCTCAGCTTTTGATCAGTCCAATAACTTGTTGGGTAGTTTCTCATTACCGGGGACTTCCTCGCTGATATTAGATAATTCCGCAGTGTTTCTGGGGATTAGCAGTGACAAGGCTAATATCTCCCAACTTGTATTTAGCACTTCTGTGCCAAATCGTGCATTGGCTATCAATAAGTTGAGTATTGTTGCAGTTCCTGAACCAAGTTTGACCTTGGCTACATTAGCTGTTGGTCTTTCAATCAATGTTTTGAGACAGCAACGACGCCAACAACAATTATTTTCATTGAGATGAATTCTGTTGTGGAAATAAGTGCGAAATCACCCAAAAACCAAACGAGAAAATTAAATAGATTACACCAACCAATGCGAATTCAATAATCGGGATTTGGGTGATCTCGTAGAGTCTACCAAAGCCGCGCTCTGTCAGTCCGTAGACTAGCAGCACACTCAATAAAAAAGTTCCATACATAGTACGTTTAGCCCAGTTTCCAATAGGTAGACCGTGCATCTGGGTGATGATGAGGATACCAAAAAAGCCAAAGAGAAACATTGGCCACTTACCTCGTCCCATCATCCAGGCCACAACTACACTGTGTACTAGCACCATAATTTCCAGCGTGAAAGTCCACCAGCGGTTTATATGAATGCGGTTGAAGATTAATGACGACTGGAGTAAGAGTAGGAACATATAGAGAAAACCCATTAAATGTCCCCAGGTGGCTTCCATCGGGTGATACCAGAAGGTGTAAATAGCCGCGAAGGAGAAGAAGTAACCGTGGTACTGCTTGATAATTTGCAAAAACTGTTCACGAAAAGCTATCGACTGGCCAAAAAACAGACCACGCCGAGGAGTCTCCAGAATCAGCACAAAGACTAGTAGGAATATAACTGCGCCCTGGGAACTCCAGATAGAGGTATCCTGAGCCAGAGCATCGTACCAGATATAGGTCTGGAGGAAGTGTAGCGCAATGAAAATGCCATTGATCGCAAGCATGAGGTAGTTAACTGGGTGCAGCACTGTTTTGTATTTCAGCTTCGTTTGCTGCGCCCACCAGATACATATCCAGATGCTCAACTGATGAGTAAAATACATACCCCAAGCCGTCGCTCGGCTCCAAAAGGTCGGGTGAGGAAGCTTCCAGTAGTACCAGCTTAACCCTTGGTCAGGAAGTTTGATGATGCTTGCTGGGATGCTTCCACCAAACCATATCAAGCAGGTAAGCAGGATGCTGATAGCGATACCTAGTAACAATATATGGGAACCTGTCACAAGGCGTCTGGATCTGAAGAACTCGAAGGTAAAATGTCGAAAATAATGCATAATTTTCCTGGCTGATTTTTTATATAGCAGGGGACTGGGGACACAACGACCGCTCAGTGCATCGCTGGGGACACAACGACCGCTCAGTGCATCGCTGGGTTACAAGTCTGATTGTGTCTAGGTTTTATCATCAGTTAATGTCCTAAGCACTTTGGCGGTTGCTATACCAATTCAAAAATGCAACACATCGATAATCTGTAGGGGTGCAAGGCCTCGATCCCCTACCCTATCTGTCCCATTCTTTTTTAAAATTGATATTACCTAGATTGCAAGGGATATCTTCAACTCTTAGTTATAGAGACTTGGGTATAAATGAGCTTTTAGTTAATTGCAGACTAAGAGTCAAAGCCACCAACATTACTAAAGCTCCACTCAAAAAAGGAGCAGAACTACCAAATTTTATAAAGCTCATCCCTGCCCATATTGGTCCGATAATTCTTGCCAAAGCGGATAAAGAACTAGCAACTCCTAACATTTGTCCTTGTTGTTCTGCTGTTGTAAACTGAGATATTAGACTGTTTAATATAGGTTGGCTAATACTAATTCCCCAAGCTACAAATGTCATGGTAATTAACAATAAAATTAGGCTTTTTGAAAAGCCAAGTAGCAGTAATCCCAAACCTAATCCTGCTATTCCTAAAATAAGGAGCTTGATTTCACCCAAGTGTTTCTTCAGCAATCCTATGAGTCCTCCTTGGATGATTGTGCTGAGAACACCCATGAAGGCAAAAAGATAGCTAGTTTGTCCAGGTCCCCAATTTAATTGCTGCTTAGACCACAGAGCCAATGTAGAGTCCATAGCCGCAACCGCAAAGGTGACTAAAAAGTATATTGCCACGAGGACGCCGATCTGTGGATGCTTTAACACCTCTAGCAAATTTAGCCGTTGCTTATGGTGCTGACGATGAGCTTTAATTTTGGCTTTCATCTCTGGATTGAGAGATTCTGGAAGTAAAATTAAGGTGGAAAGCAGTGCCAATACAGATAATCCGGCGGCGAATAATGACGGTAGATGAAAGTTGGCATTTTGCGGATCAGTCCCGGTCAATATACCGCCAATAGCAGGACCGAAAATGAACCCAAGACCAAAAGCTGCTCCTATGACACCCATCCCACGGGATCGATTAGTTGGTGTGGTAATGTCTGCTACATATGCCTGAGCTGTGGAAATGTTCCCAGCCATGACTCCAGCAAGACCACGAGCCACAAATAAAATCCATAACGAATTCGCAACGCCTAATCCTATATATGCAATTACTGAACCTGATAAAGTAAGTAACAAAATAGGACGACGCCCATAGCGATCGCTTAATTTACCCCACAATGCTGCAAATAAAAACTGCATCAACGAGTAAATAGCTACAAGTAGCGTTGCTACATCTGGCTTTGCACCGAATTGTTCCGCGTACAAAGGAAGTATTGGCAGAACAATTCCGAAGCCGAGTAGGTCTATAAAAACAGTTAAAAACAAAGCAAATAAAGCTTTGCGATTATTCTTATTTTCCATCATCACAAGTCCCCTGGGTATATCACTGATATCAATAAATTAAAGGCAATAGGCAATAGAAATATAGCAATCCTAATTAGGGTTTGAAAAATATCTGAAAAATATCAGTGCTGCTGTTGACGGTTGACTGTCAACCGTCAACTTTGAACAGCCGATATGGGAAATTTCACAAATTATTTAGGACTATTGGTGTGCAGATGGAAATTATTACATGTTGGATATGACAATAATTAATTTTCAATTGCATCAAGATTTGTCATCACAAACACTAAAAACCCTAAATTAATTTTAGGGATATCAAGGAAAACTTTAGGCAACTTTCGTGAAATTTATCCAGTAATTAATTGTCCCAAAGTTCTTTGAATTTGAAGATGGTTTAGCCATATAGCATGGAATAAACCGACTATTATAATCATGCCGATAATGCTACTAATACAAGCAACTATCATTTCGTGTTTTCGTATAGCTTTTTGTATTTTAGCGTCTATCATCTGTTCCATTTCTCTATGGGTCATAAGCTTGTAAAATTTATTCTATTTTTTCTGTATGTTCAAAAATATAATAGTATATTTTTTTTCCATCGGTACTACATTGATTACATTATTAGTTTTTTAAAACTATAGCACATGATTAATCATAGTTTTTTATGCTTGTAAAGAATGTTAATCATATTATCATGAATACTTCATAAAATCTTCATTAAAAGATGCATATTAAGACGAGGTATGAGAACAAAAAAAACAATTGCTAGCACTTGTTTTTTATTTTAAAAAAGAAAAAAGTCTTGGTTGTAAGGTCAGGATTTTTGCGATTCAGCAGAACATTTATAACTACTCCAGATGCAAGGGCTGGGGATTGCACTTCTCTGCGAGACGCTACGCGAACGGCTCCGCTCTGTTACCAGGGATTGGGGATTGGGGGACAATCTCTCTCCTCATTTCCTCACCGCGTCCGCAACAACTGGACAAAGGTATCACTCACCGTGTGGTCTTTGGTATCTGCGGCGTATTGAATTAACTTTTCTCGCAGTTCTTTGGCTGCGTCTAAGGGTAATAAATTAGCGAGTAAAAAGTACACTCCGCGAAATCGGGAGTCGCCCATATTATCAATTAATATATTTTCGGTTTGGGGGCTGTCACCGAGAAAGTTTTGCACTAAAAAGAAGTCCATAATTTTGTCGTGGCGAAAGTACCATTCTCGCTTGGCTTCGCCTTGATCGTTTTGCCATTGACGGCTGACGACCATTTTATATTTCTCGTCTTCTAAAGACTTCAAAACTTGATAAAATTCATCCGCTGGTAAGGCTTGTTTATCTGCAAGTCGCATTTGATAAACTGCGGCGGAGAATTGTTTGAGGGGGAATTCCTGTTTCCATTCGTGGAGATATTCATCAGCCATTAAGTTATATTGCTGTTCTTGCAGTCGAAATAAATTAGGTTGTTTGCCTTGTGATATCATTAAGGCTACGACAGTTAAATCCATCGGATTAGAAAGAATCCGCAAGGCTGCGTTTAACTCTTCTGGCAATTGCTGGGGATTCAGGGCTGTGGTTAAATATTCGGTGCAGGCTGTGGTGTAATCAGTTCCTTGAACTTGGGCATTTTTGGGGAGTCGCGATTGGCGAGAAAGCAAAAACTCTTGAATTTGTGCTTGTTCTAAGGGCTGCAATTTATATGTCTTAGCTGTGGAAGGGGCTATCCACTCCAGGGGCTGGGTGGTCATGATGATGTTACCCCGGAAGTAATTTTCCACAAACTGGGCGATTTTGGCTCGCGTGTCGGCGGTGACTTCGTTAAGTCCGTCGATGCAGATGTCAATAGCGCCACTGTAAATCAGGTTTTTGAGAAAGTCGCCGTCTTGGGTTTGACCGTGTAGTTTTTGCTGAATTGCTTCAATTACACCTTTATCACATTTGTGGGCGGGGAGAAAAACCACGATGCGCTGGGAGGTTGTTAGCAGATGGGGGAGAAACATCGACTTGCGTGACATACTCCCACACTGATGCAAGCATACAGTGTGGGCTTCTCAGCGACTCCCGGTATCCCGTCGGACATTAACTGAGCTTTGTTTAGACTGCACGAGATGCCCCACCGCACAGTTGAACAAGTACAAAAATGTTCAATCCTTTGTACTGTCAGAGTTTTACCTACCCACAGAAGCAACACACAAATGTCTATTACTGGGTAGAACCCCATACTCTGAGTTGTCAAGGTTCTGCAAAGAGACGACCAGCATTTTCGGCTTTGCCATCTAGTGCTATTGTAGTGAAAATATCATTACAATGCAATTAACAGGGAAGGTTTAAAGGGTTCAAATAATTTGCGGCGGAAGAAAGGAACCCAGGTGAGGAGAAAGCCGACATAGCCCACACCCAGAATGCGGCGTACCCAGGGGTTCCAGAAAAAGATGGCTTGGACTTGGGGGAATTTGGGGTAGGCGAAAATCAGAGCCAGCCAGAAGGTAAGATGAATGATGATAGTGTTTCGGCTACGGACAATCCATTGCCAACCTTACAGATTATCGATTACCGACTGCACTGCATTAGCATTGGTAGAGTTGATTGTTTTCAGGTTGCTGAGATGACTTTGCAGTAAATTGATATCTTGTAATTTCCAGTCAACATTTTTGTTGGCGGCGACTTCTGCAATTTGCTTTGCTAAGTCCTCTCGTAATTCTTTTAAGTCTTTAGTAGGTTCCCAGGCTTTGAGAAAGACTTGAAGTGTTTTGACGCCTTCATCATGTGTGAGTTTATCAGGAATACTTTTAGGTTTGCCCAGCCATGTCAGCAGGGTTTTGACTTCATCAGTACCGCCACTCAGGAAATAAGTGAAAAATCGCCACAGTTGGAAATCTGATTGACTATCGTAATAGACGCTATCGAGAATTACAACCACATTATTTAAGTTGAGTTGTTCTATGTTTGCCAAAGCTAATGCTGCATACCCACGAACATAGGCGTCAACGGTTTTATCCTTGAGGATGTCGGCGATATCTTTGACGTAGGGTTTGGCTGCATCTCCCAGATTTCCCAATGCTGCTGCTGCACTGCTACGAACAGAGGCGTTAACGGTTTTATCCTTGAGGATGTCGGCGATATCTTTGACGTAGAGTTTGGCTGCATCTCCCAGTTTTCCCAAAGCTGATGCTGCACCGTAACGAACATAGGCGTCAACGGTTTTATCCTTGAGGATGTCGGCGATATCTTTGACGTAGGGTTTGGCTGCATCTCCCAGATTTCCCAAAGCTGATGCTGCACTGCTACGAACATCGGCGTGAACGGTTTTATCCTTGAGGATGTCGGCGATATCTTTGACGTAGGGTTTGGCTGCATCTCCCAGATTTTCCAATGCTTTTGCTGCACTGCTACGAACCCAGGCGTTAACGGTTTTATCCTTGAGGAAGTCGAGGATATCTTTGACGTAGGGTTTGGCTGCATCTCCCAGATTTCCCAATGCTGATGCTGCACTGCTACGAACATTGGCGTCAACGGTTTTATCCTTGAGGATGTCGAGGATATCTTTGACGTAGGGTTTGGCTGCATCTCCCAGATTTCCCAATGCTGATGCTGCACTGCTACGAACATAGTCCTCAACGGTTTTATCCTTGAGGATGTCGGCGATATCTTTGACGTAGGGTTTGGCTGCATCTCCCAGATTTCCCAATGCTGATGCTGCACTGCTACGAACATAGTCCTCAACGGTTTTATCCTTGAGGATGTCAACAGCTTTTTTGGCAAGATCCTCCGGTTTCTCAATCACCGTTTTCAAGTTTTTAAGGTCATATTTACTGAATTTGCCAAAAGCATATCCCTTTACTTGGTCATGTCCATCACTAAGGGCAGCTACAATACCATTAATCTGCCACGCTTGCGGGTTTGGCTTGGGTTTTTCCTTCGCACTCACCCAAGACAGGGAGAGAAATAAGGAAAGGATGAATATTAAAGGATAAAGGATGTAAGGGGCAGGTTTGCTAGTCAGCCGGGGTGTTATCAGCATGATTCTGGGTAATAATCCAAATTGCACGCGGTTGTGATTATAATATCAGGGTTTCTCCGTGATTTTATGTATAATAATCTCACCGCTTTGTTTTTCCCTGTACGCTGTAATTTGTGACAACCGCGAGGTTTATCTACCTGTCTTCGCAGAAGTTTTTGGGTATGTCTTTTTTCACTGTCGTAAGGACAGAGGTTGCTGTCGTAAGGACAAAGGTTGCTGTCGTATAGCGTTTCTCGCCCTAGTGAGGTACATCGGTAAGGGCACGGCAGTGCCGTGCCCCTACATCGCGTGATACAATTTTGTACCTCATCTGAATAGGAAGTGCTATAAGGACAAAGGTTGCTGTCGTTACGACAAAGGTTTTTTTTGTGATGACGCTTATGTGTTTGTGAATAAATTATGAGGAAAACTTATGCAATGTGCCGGCTGTACTGTAGGGGCACGGCATTGCCGTGCCCCTACCCCGTGGTATACTTAGCTGAAAGCTGCTGTAAGTTCAAACGCTTACCCGACATACTTTGTACCCCACCCCCAACCCCCTCTACCACGGGATAGAGGGGGCTAGGATATAACTTATGTCTCCCCATACTTCGGCTCCGCTCAGTACAAGTCTCCTCATCCCCCTCATCCCCCCATCCCGCCATCGGCAAGGTAAACTGGTGAAATTGGCTGTTCTACAAAAGATTGTCCTATGCCTGCATTTTTATTAGAAGTTGGTACAGAAGAACTACCTGCAAACTTTCTCCGTGATGCGATTTTACAATGGCGATCGCGCATTCCGCAAAGTCTGCAAGCCAACAATCTCACGAGTGATGCGGTGGAAGTTTATGGTACTCCCCGACGTTTAGCGGTACTCATCAAAGGTCTACCATCGCAACAACCAGACCGGGAAGAGGAAATCAAAGGACCACCAGCCCAAGCTGCTTTTAAGGATGGTAAACCGACGCCCGCTGCTGCTGGGTTTGCGAAAAAGCAAGGTGTGGAACTGGAAGCTTTGGAAATTCGCCCCACGGACAAGGGGGATTTTGTCTTTGTCAACAAAAGCATTCCCGGTCGTCCGGTGGCGGAAATTTTGACGGAACTGGTTCCCCAATGGATTTTGAGTTTAGAAGGGAAGCGGTTGATGCGCTGGGGTGATGGGGATGTGCGGTTTTCTCGCCCGATTCGTTGGCTGGTGGCTTTGTTGGATGATGCGGTGTTACCGATTGAATTGGTGAATGCTTCTAAAATTGTCAAGAGCGATCGCGTTTCCCAATCTCATCGGGTTTTGCATCCAGAACCTGTGACCATTGCCCGTGCTACTGATTATGTTACCACCTTACGCTCTGTTTATGTGGCAGTTGATGCCCAGGAACGGGCGACGAACATTGCAGCGGAAGTTAACGCATCTGTACAAACGTTAAATGGTCATGCCGAAATCTACCCTGATTTGTTAGAAGAAGTCAGTAATTTGGTAGAATGGCCTTCGCCTGTTGTTGGTAAATTTGAAGATGAATTTTTGAACTTACCCACGGAGGTGATTACCACTGTCATGGTGAGTCACCAGCGTTATTTCCCAGTTTTCAAAGCCGCAGATAGCAAAGAATTACTGCCTTATTTCGTCACCATTTCCAACGGAGACCCCAGCAAAGCTGATATCATTGCCGTAGGGAATGAAAGAGTCATCCGCGCCCGTTTGGCTGATGGACAGTTTTTCTACAAAACAGATTTAGCCAAGCCTTTAGAAAGTTATTTACCTCAGTTAGAAAAGGTCACATTCCAAGAAGATTTAGGTTCGCTGCGTGTCAAGGTCGATAGAATTGTCAAAATTGCCGGACAAATTACAGACCAACTGCAATTAGCAGCCGATCAACGCCAGAATATTCAAAGAGCCGCTTTGCTAATTAAAGCTGACCTTGTTACTCAAATGGTATACGAATTCCCGGAATTGCAAGGAATTATGGGGGAAAAGTATGCCTTAGCTAGTGGCGAAACTTCCGAAGTTGCCAAGGCAATTTTTGAACATTATTTACCCCGAAATGCTGATGATATTTTACCCCAAACCATCACAGGTCAAGTTGTCGCCTTAGCCGATAAATTAGACACCTTGGTAAGTATCTTTGGCTTGGGTTTAATTCCCACAGGTTCATCTGACCCCTTTGCTTTGCGACGGGCAGCAAATGCGGTAATTAACATTGCCTGGGCGGCTAACTTACCAATTAATTTAGCACATCTACTAGAGCAAATCACTACAGATTTTGTCGCCGCCTATGACAAAGAACAAGCGCCATTAGTTGCGACATTGCGAGACTTTTTCCTGCAACGTATCCGCACCCTACTGCAAGAAGAAAAGCAGATAGATTATGACCTAGTAAATGCCGTCTTGGGAGAAAATGACCCCGAATATGCCGAAAGGGCATTAAAAGATTTATTAGATGTCCGCGATCGCGCATTATATCTCCAACAAATTCGCCATGACGGTACCTTAGATCACATTTACGAAACTGTTAACCGTTCCGCTCGATTAGCAGTCCAAGGAGACTTGGATACACAACAACTAGACCCAACAGCAGTAGTTCAGCCAGAACTCTTCCAAAAGCCTTCCGAAGCAGCTTTTTACAATGCCATAGTCGAATTAGTGCCGCAAACACAAGTAGCCCAGCAATCACGAAATTACCAACTGTTAGTAGCAGCGCTAGGGAAAATCACCCCAACGGTTAGTAGCTTTTTTGATGGTGCTGACAGCGTTTTAGTGATGGACCCCAATCCCGACATCAAGCGCAATCGGTTACATTTACTCGGTTTACTTCGCAATCATGCCCGTGTCTTAGCTGATTTTGGCGCCATTGTCAAAAATTTGTAGCATCAGTCAATTAAGGGTGGTGTAATTTTGGGAAATAAACGCTACTATAGGTAGTGCTTAACCGGGGATCTCTGCTACACACAGTCTATGCCAAAAGCTTCTGTAATTGGATTAGGAAAATCCGGGATTGCTGCGGCGAGATTGTTGCAAAGGGAAGGCTGGGAGGTAGTGCTAAGTGATAGCAACACCTCCCCAACCCTCCTTGAACAACAACAACAACTCGCGGCGGAGCAAATAACCGTTAAACTGGGGCATTCCCCGGAGTTAAATGGTTCAGAAATCCCGCAATTAATTGTCGTCAGTCCGGGAGTGCCTTGGGATATTCCCATATTAATCAAGGCACGAGAATTAGGCATTGAAACCATTGGCGAAATGCAACTCGCTTGGTTGAATTTGCAATCAATCCCTTGGGTAGGAATTACCGGCACTAACGGTAAAACCACCACAACTGCTTTAACTGCAGCCATATTTCAAGCAGCAGGATTAAACGCCCCCGCCTGTGGTAATATTGGCTATGCTGCCTGTGAAGTTGCCTTAGCTGCAACACCTCCCGACTGGGTGATTGGGGAACTTAGCAGTTATCAAATAGAATCATCTACTACCCTTACCCCCCGCATCGGTGTTTGGACAACATTCACACCAGATCACCTCAGTCGCCACAAAACTTTAAAAAATTACTACAACATCAAAGCCAAGTTGTTGCGTCAATCGCAATTGCAAGTGTTTAATGGTGATGATGTCTACTTGAGCAAAGTGGGTGTCATTGATTGGCCTGATGCCTATTGGACAAGTGTTAAAGGCAAAGATTACCTGATTGGTGAAAAAGGCTTTTACATCGAAAATGGCTGGGTTATAGAAAAGTTGACTCCAACCGCAACACCAGAACCCATTGTAGAAGTATCTGCTTTGCGGATGGTAGGAGAACATAACCAGCAAAATTTGCTCATGGCTGTAGCAGCAGCGCGGTTAGCCGGAATTGCAGCCGATGCTATTGAACATGGGGTGCGGGAATTTCCAGGAGTTCCCCATCGTTTAGAACATATCTGCACTTGGGAAGGTATTGATTTTATTAACGATAGCAAAGCCACCAACTACGACGCAGCCGAAGTCGGGTTAGCATCTGTTAACAGTCCCGCCATTTTAATCGCCGGTGGCGAAGCTAAAGCGGGTGATGACACAGGCTGGCTAGCAAAAATTCAAGCCAAAGCCGGCGCAGTCTTATTAATTGGTAACGCTGCGCCTGCATTTGCCCAACGGCTACAAGAGGTGGGATATGCTAATTACGAAATTGTCGAAACAATGGAGAAAGCAATTCCCAAATCAGCCCAATTAGCGAAACAACATCAAGCTTCTGTGGTGTTACTATCTCCAGCTTGCGCGAGTTTCGACCAATATCCTAATTTTGAAGTCCGGGGTGATGATTTTCGTCAGTTGTGTTTGGCGTGGGTGCAAAAAAACTAAACAGTTTGTAGTAGCCTGAAAGCGCTAAAGCTCCACTACAAATTTAGGGCTAGCCCTTTCAATGTGAGTAAAAATTTTGCTCAAAAAATCCCTTTTTCATCTTTTATATCTGTGTCCTCTGTGGGTAAGTAGTTAAATAAATTACTTTTTTAACCGCTGAGTCCGCAGAGAGCGCAGAGAAAAAAATGGATTTTACCAAAAAAAAACTGGGTCTAGAGCCACCGTCCTTTTTTTAGAATCACCGCCCTAAAAGTGCGGTGAGAACGTCAAAAGTCACCTTGAAAGGGTATCACGGTCTGGGTACTTAACAGGTTATTATATACCAGGTAGGCTCGACCTCTGTGGAACACCATGTATCCCCAATTATCCCATTTCCATGCATCCTGGTGTACGCAGTTCATAACAGCTACTTAAATTGAAATGATTGAAAATCTATTCAATGCCTACACCCCTCTATTCACCTGGATAGGCTTAGGACTGATCCTATCTCGGTTCAGCCCAGATAGTTTTTTGAAGCTACTAGGACAAGGGCTGTACTGGATTGGAGTTCCAGTACAAATGTTCGTTTTGGCGCGTCACACTAACTTGTCTAATGGCGGACTCATCCTCGGGATAGTAGTAGGAGTATTATTGCTGAGTCTGGCACTAGCACTGTTATTGTGGTGGGGGCTACAATGGTTCATAAATCCAAAAGTCCAACCACAACCGCAAAGTCTGGAATTCCCAGTTGTAACAGATGTTAACTCCGTCAAACAGGCAAGTTTGGGTAGTTTTATACTGGCAGCTATTGTAGGCAATACAAGTTTTATCGGCTTGACATTAACACAAGTGCTGATTAGCCCAGAAAATACGGGTTGGGCAGTATTATATAGCGTCATCAACAATATTGTTGGTACATATGGTATTGCGGTCTTAATTTCTAGCTATTTTGGTAAGGGGGAAACCAAAAAGCATTGGTGGATAAACTTAAGGGATTTTATATCTGTCCCCAGCCGGTGGACATTTTTGTTGGGGTTGAATACACAGTTTGTGAAATTACCACAAGTTGTTGAATCAGGACTAAATCAAGCCGTTTGGGTCGTTATCGCCTTTGCTTTATTACTGGTTGGACTGCGCCTAGGGTCGCTCCGGGGCTGGAAAAATCTGAAAATCGCCTCAATTGCTAGCATCATCAAAGTCTTGATTATCCCGATGGTAGTGGGATTATGTGCTACTTATTTCGGTGTGACGGGCGAACAACGGCTAGTACTAGTGCTGATGTCTGGAACACCCACAGGACTTGCTGTACTCATTTTAGCAGAAGTTTATGACCTAGATCGAAATTTGTTGGCTAGCAGCATCGCCCTGACCTTTGTCGGATTACTGTTGGCATTACCTTTGTGGCTTGCCTGGTTTGGTTAACAGGGGATAAAAAACTCCACCCACAAGGGCCAACAATTTGAGATTTTAGATTTTGGATTATTGTACCACGTACCCTGGGTTTCGCTAACCCTACCTAAACTTCGTTATAGGTAGGGACTGCGCTCAACATTTTTGTTCAAATTTAAGGGATTGGCGATTGGCGATTGGCGATTGAAGTGAAGTTTTAGCTTTTGAGGCTCAAAAATGATTGAAAATCTATTCAATGCCTACACCCCTCTATTCACCTGGATAGGCTTAGGACTGATCCTATCTCGGTTCACCCCAGATAGTTTTTTGAAGCTACTAGGACAAGGACTGTACTGGATTGGAGTTCCATTGCAACTCTTGGTTTTGGCGCGTCACACTAACTTGTCTAATGGTGGACTCATCCCAGGGATAGCAGTAGGAGTATTACTCCTGAGTCTGGTACTAGCACTCTTATTGTGGTGGGGACTGCAATGGTTCATGAATCGAAAAATGCAACCACAACCGAGAAGTTTGGAATTCCCCCTCGCCAGAGATGTTCAATCGCTCAAACAGGCAAGTTTGGGTAGTTTTATACTGGCAGCTATTTTAGGCAATACAGGTTTTGTCGGCTTGACACTAACACAAGTGCTGACTAGCCCAGAAAATACGGATTGGGCAGTGTTATTTAGCGTTACCAACAATGTTGTTGGTACATACGGTATTGCGGTCTTAATTGCTAGCTATTTTGGTAAGCGGGAAACCAAAAACCATTGGTGGATACAGCTGCGGGATTTGATAACTGTCCCCAGCCTGTGGACATTTTTCCTGGGCTTGAATACACAGTTTGTGAAATTACCACAAGTTGTAGAGTCAGGACTAGATCAAGCTGTTTGGGTCGTTATCGCCTTTGCTTTATTACTGGTTGGACTGCGGCTAGGGGCAATGCGGTCTTGGAAAAGTCTGAAAATCGCCTCAATTGCCAGCATCCTCAAAGTCTTGATCATCCCGATGGTAGTGGGATTAGGTGCTACCTATTTCGGTGTGACGGGCGAACAACGGCTGGTACTAGTGCTGATGTCTGGAACACCCACAGGACTTTCTGTACTCATTTTAGCAGAAGTTTATGACCTAGATCGGAATTTGTTGGCTAGCAGCATCGCCCTGACCTTTGTCGGATTATTCCTGGCATTACCTTTGTGGCTTGCCTGGTTTGGTTAAGGGACTTGCTATAAAAACTCTTGGCGGCGATCGCTTGATCAACGTCAAAAACAGCTAAACTAATACCAAGTTGAATAATGATGCTGACAGATGGATACGTCAACTACCCACACTGACTGAATACAGTACAGTGTGGGCTTGAAAGAATCAGCTTTCAAAGCAAAAGATGACTAGCCCAGTAGCTCTTACCTGATACGTACCTCCGAGCGTTTCCCTAACTCGGAATAACTACAAACTACCTGATTAGTAGTGCTTGCAGAAAGGACATTTTGGTAATAGTGGGCTAAGGGACTTACAACTTACACGAGAGGATTATCTCCATGATTCGTGTGACAGTGTTAGATAAAAACGGTAAACCCATGATGCCAACAAAAGCCAGTAGAAGCTCGAAGTTGGCTAAAGGAGGGGAAGGCAAAGGTTATTCATAATGACCTAAAGATTATGCGTTGCAGTCTAAGAGATTGTTTGATTTGTCGCTGTCCTCCTTCCTCTCTTACCTACGGTAAGAATTGGTCGCAGGACGCAACAAATCAAACCCACAATTCCTCCCGACACCGAATCATAGATTACGGTGTGGGACTCCTTGCGGGTTTAGTTGAAAGCGATTATCAGTAATTCTTTCACAATCCAAAATGTTGTAACTTTTGTTCGGGGTGGTGTTTTCTTCCCCCATCCCTTGTTTGTTCCCCCTGGCAATATAGCCAGGATAATTACTGATCTCGATTCTTCTCCCTAGAGTCGGTACAGTTCAGTAGCAGAAACGGTTCATGAGATTTATCGTTTGCCAAAACATCTGCTGCGATTAGGCAACACTAGATGTAATAAGCTAGTCTGTTGTCAACATCAGTAAGGGGTTTTGTTTTACGTCTATGACTATCGAGGATCGCATTAATAATTCTGAAAGTAAGTTGCTCTGTTGTGGTGTCCAAGTTTCTCAACCCAAGGGCCGTGCAGTTAGTCGGTTAATGGGAATGTTGGCTGCTTTCCCCGTCGCTTTGACATTACCTGTAGATGCTTTACAAGTACAGGTCTCTCCCAGTAACCCTCGACTGGGGGATACGCTGTCAGTGGTGATTAATCTAGATAATCCCTCAACTGATAATCTTCAACCCACAACTGAAAACCCCCAACCCTCAACTGAAAACCCTCAATCCATAACTGATAATCATCCAGGGGTAGCTATTGGCGAGAAGACCTACCCAACGTTTGAAATTGCACCCAAACAATATCGGGCTTTTATACCCACAACTCCATTAGAAAAGCCCGGAATCAGAACAATCCAGATTACAGGGGATGGTCAGGTGCAAAACTTGCCAGTGCGAGTGCGAAACCGTACATTTCCCGTTCAACGCATTAATTTACCACCAGGGAAAGCGGGAGTAGAAGCTACAGAGTTTGAACTCAAGCGTGTAGCCGCTTTCAAGGCACTACAAACACCCGAAAAATATTGGAGTGGTGTATTCTTGAAACCAAATGCCGGGCGGATGAGTACAAAATTTGGTGTACGTCGCTACTATAATGGTAAATTTGCAGAGGATTACTATCATCGTGGCCTTGACTATGCTGGTGCAACGGGTTCCCCGGTCATCGCCCCAGCCGCAGGACGAGTTGCTTTAGTCGGCACAGTCTCCCAAGGGTTCCGGGTTCACGGTAACGTAATTGGCATTGACCACGGTCAAGGAGTCACTAGCATTTTCATGCACCTAAGTCGCATTAATGTCCAAGAAGGCGATTTAGTCAAAGCTGGTCAAAAAATTGGCGCAGTAGGTGCAACAGGTGCTTCCACCGGACCACACTTGCACTGGGGTCTATATGTCAATGGTCTATCTATTGATCCAATACCTTGGCAAACTAAGGTTTTTAATTAGTAGAGACCAAATTAATTTCCTCTGTACATGAAGTGTATTTTTTTTTGCCTAATTTTGGGCAAAATAAATTAGATTGTTACCGTCCCTACCAAGCATTGGTAGCTTAGAAATTATGAGTGTTATGAGTATTGAAAAAATTGTCGAACAAGCTCTCCAAGATGGTTATCTGACACCAGCTATGGAAGCAGAAGTCGGGCGCATCTGCGATAATGCCTCAGAACTCTCCATAGAAGAGTACATGGCACTGGATAGGCTAATGGGGGCGCTATTAACTGGCGAAGTGGTAGCGGTACCTCGCAAACAGTTCATCAACGTCATGGAAGAGTTGGTATTAACAGAAGCGATCTCCAGAGTAGCAGAAATCGAAGCTACTAGCGAAAGTTCCCTGGATGTAGGCGATATAGCCGCTTACGCCCTCAATCGCCTTCCTCCCCTCTATGCAACAACGGAAGAAGGTGCTAACTACCAGCGCCAACGCGCTAAGGCAGATCTTCAAGAATTAATTGCCCAGCAAATAGGCGAAGCTATTGGTCGTAACCTCGACCAACCCAATAACAATCAAACACCAGTATCGGGTAAAACTACTGGCAATGAGGTGCTAAAGCACGTCAGCACTTTACTTCAAGCCTACGCTCTTAATTATGAGCAAAAATCCCAATCTTAATGGTCAAGGGTCAAGAGTCAAGAGTCAAGGGTCAAGAGTCAAGAGTCAAGAGTCAAGAGTCAAGAGTCAAGAGTCAAGGGTCAAGAGTCAAGAGTCAAGAGTCAAGAGTCAAGAGTCAAGAGTCAAGAGTCAAGAGTCAAGAGTCAAGAGTCAAGAGTCAAGAGTCAAGAGTCCAAAGTCCTCAGTCTTGACCGTTGACCCTTGACCCTGGACGGTTCACCCTTGACCCTTGATCAATCTTGTACTATAACTCGCGTCCCTAACCTCACTTGCTCGTACAGTAATCGGACATCGGGATTTCGCATTCTGATGCACCCGTGAGAGATAGCAGATCCGAGCAGGTGGGTATCTGGCGTGCCATGAAAGCCAATTTCATTGTGTCCATCCGACCAAAAACCAATCCAGCGGTCTCCCAAAGGACTATCGGGGCCAGCCTCAAAGACTTTGCCGGTAATGGGATGCAGCCAAATAGGATCATGTTGCTTATGCATGACTTGAAAATTCCCTGTGGGTGTTTCCCATCCCTTCTTACCTACCGCAATTGGGTAGCTGGCTATGACTGTATCTGACTGGTAAACATAGGCGCGGCGATCGCTTAAATCAATCATCACTTGCCTTTTATCGTATACCACCTTATTACCTGTTTTTTGTTGGGCTGCAGCCCTTGGCATTAGCGACTCTGGCCAGTCGTCCACCGCCCTTGGGTTCTGTGCTTGTCCTTGCCCCACTAACCGGGTCTTTTGAGCTTTTTCAGTTGCTCTGGCTACATTTTTACTCCCTGTTCCCGACTTAGTATTATGAGACTTTATCGTTGAGGTCTTTGATTTAGATGTCCTATCAGTCACTTTAGCAGGAACAGACGCGCCCAGCGCGGTTCCCTCGATCCCCGTTTTCGACAGCTTTCTCTGACTGTCCTGAGTGGAGGCTAGCTGCTCAGTTTTCTGTTCTGTTGTATTCAGGTGCCAATGGACAGCCAGAGATAAAATTGCTGTGCCAAAACAGAGCCACATGATTATCCGCGCTACAGATACATTTCTTTCCATTGTCATCGCCTATTTTTAATCCCTGACTTATCCACTTGACTAATTGGATGTGTTAAGCATCCTTTTATCAAAAATTTATAAATACTTATCACTTTCCTTATGAATCCGCATATACCTCTGGGCACACTAAAGCTATCCAGAAGTCATAACCTAAAAAAATTCCCGGTAAGAATTTTTATTTATTGGAACTCTTGAAGTGCAGCAATCAATCATTAATGGTGTGAGTGGAAGAAAAACCATGTTTGAAAAACTATTGTTAGCTGTCACAATTACATTTTCCCTCAATTTCTTTTTTCAAGTTCGTCTACCCGATCAAACTAAGACTGGTGCTAGTTATCAGCAGGATACAAAAACATCAGCAACGATTCTAGTCAGCAGACCGGAGAAATAACAATGGGGCATTGGGGATTGGAGATTGGGGATTGCACTTCTGGTGCGGACGCTACGCGTAGCTTGCTTCCACGTAGTGGTACGGCTCCGCTCTGTTACCAGGGATTGGGGATTGGGGATTGGGGATTGGGGATTGGGGATTGGGGATTGGGGATTGGGGATTGGGGATTGAGGGATGAGGGAGAATAATCCTCATCCCTCAATCCCCAATGAGTCTCTATCATTTATTTAAGATACATACTACAACTGGTTTGTCAATTGTATGTAGTACGATATCACTAACAGCACAACTATACGTAACATTGCTGGATTTTGCCAGCAGAGGTCTAATAGCTGAAGGAGTTACCATGCAATCATTAGGGCTAAACAAGGGCGCTCTGAGTTCTCACGAATCTACCCCAACTTGTATACCTCAGTGTTCCACTCATAATTCCGTCACTTATCTGAGGAACTTCCTGCCGATTAGCAGGTCTAATAAAAAGGGATTATTTAAAGCCAGTACGATCTATGAGTCAGTCGATTACTGTATCCTGGTCAACGGTTGATGCGAGGTGCCCAGAAGCATCGGTGCAAGTTGACAAACTCTCAAATCACGATCTCATTTTGCGCTGTCAAGTCGGACAGCGACCAGATCGTGCTGCGTTTGCAGAACTATTGCGCCGCTATCAAACTCAAGTCGATAGGGTGTTATACCACCTGGCTCCAGATTGGGCTGACAGAGCCGATTTGGCTCAAGAAGTTTGGATTCGAGTATATCGGAATATTAGCCGATTACAAGAACCTGCCAAATTTCGGGGCTGGTTAAGCCGCATTGCTACCAACTTGTTTTATGATGAGTTGCGCAAACGTAAGCGGGTTGTCAGTCCTCTATCCCTAGATGCTCCCCGCTCGGTAGAAGACGGCGAGATGGATTGGGAAATTGCTGGAGATACCCCAGGACCGGAGGAAGAACTGACGACTAGAGAATTTTACGAGCAACTGCGAGACGCGATCGCCGATTTACCAGAAGTATTTCGTACTACAATTGTCCTCAGAGAAATCGAAGGGATGGCTTATGAAGAAATTGCCGAAATCACTGGCGTTTCTTTAGGAACCGTGAAATCGAGAATAGCTAGGGCTAGATCGAGATTGCAAACCCAGTTGCAAACTTATCTTAATATCTAATTTACAGCATCTTTCCCTGGCTCAGTGGCAGAACTTAAGCATAGATTAATAATTGTCAAGAAATGTCAAGCCTTCTGCCATCAGCAGCCAATTTGAAATATTTCTCAAAATTGTCCGCTGCTTTTACCCGTTCATGAATTGGTAATAATGTTAAGATGACTACTGATTCTCAGTTCTACAACCACTCTGACTCGCAACTTCCAAGCGTTATGGCAGATGGATTGGCCAAGCATACCAATGAATCGACGGGTGCAAAGGATATGGTGAAGCGCGATCGCTTCGAGTTATTGAGTGCTTACCTCGATGGCGAGGTCACAGCTGCTGAACGCAGGCAAGTTGAAGAATGGCTGGCAAATGATGCCGGCGTTAAGTGCTTGTACGCTCGACTGTTAAAATTAAGACAAGGCTTGCGGAATCTGCCCGTACCAGAGAACCAACAGCCAATAGAAACAACAATCCAAAAGGTTTTCGCGCGGTTACGTCGCCGTTCTCAGTTTGTCTGGGCTTGTTCGGGCGCGGCTGTTGCGGCTTGTGTGATTGGCGCAGTATCAGGCGTCCTCCCTGGTGGGGAATCCAAAACCCTGCAATTAGCGCAGCAAAGAATAGCAGAACCAGCAAAAACGACCCCCGTCATTGCCGTTCCTGCTTCACCGCTGATGGTGGCTTTAAATAACCCAGTGATTGAAATTCCCAAAGCAGCAGTTGCGCGATCGGCAAAACCTGCAAATCACCGACAGCCGAAACAAGTTGATCCGAAACAGGATATCAACTAATTGCCCAATTCGCTGTGTTTGGAGTTAAGCCGCAGCCACTCCACCAGCCATCAGGTTGGGGAAAACCTCTTAATTGGTAAACCCGGTCTAAGGTCATTAAGTAGACCCAAGCCCGACCCAACGAGAGCATATCAAGATTAAATATCTCGATATGCTCTCGATTATAGAGGTTTTCTGATTTTTGTCTAGTAGTCTGGTAATCTTCTAGCTGATCTAATTCAGTTAAATTTTCTGAATCGGCAAAAGAAATTGACATACTCCCTGATCTGAAAGTTCAGGGATTCTGGATTCAAACAGCAATAGCAGGCATAGCCCGTCTTACATCACCTAGCCCGACAGACAATGCCCTGCCTGTTGCCACCATTTTACCAAAAAGCCGTCCTAAAAGAACGGCGGCTCTAGACCCAAATTTTCGGTAAATAGCCTTGGACTGGTGTATCTCCTAGAGTCATGGCTGGGTAGCCTGCAGGTAAAGCAAATAGCTTACCTAGTGCCATAGCGCGTTGAGCATTGACCAATTTGCCGGCACAATATCTTTGATAATTCGCTTCACCTGGCTTGAGGGTGCCGTAGACAAAGACCCGCAGCCCGTCAGAGGATTGCATTTTTGATAGAATTAGGGTAAGTCAATAGTCGTGCTTGAATGAATTATGTCAGAGATTGCAAGGTTCTAGGGAATTGTGATTACAGCATCTTCCTGTAAAAGGTATCAGCAAAAATGGGCTTCATGGATTGTGTTTCTATGAACAGGATTCATTGGATTTTGTGGGCGTCCAACTAGTTGCAGTGCCTCTACAGGTGTACCTCACGCTTGGCGAAAAACGCTATATCTCATGGAGATAAAATCATCAATCAGGAGTTTTAACCATGAAACAAAAGACTCTTCCTATTAAGTTATCTCAAGAAGAAATTAACCATTTTTGTCAACGTCATTCGATCCGCAAGTTGTTTTTATTTGGTTCAGTATTAAGAGATGATTTTACAAGAGAAAGTGATGTTGATGTTTTAGTAGAATTTGAACCGGGAAAAACTCCAGGTTTAGCTATTATTACGATGGAAGATGAGTTGTCAAGTATAATAAATCGCCAGATAGATTTAAGAACATCAGCAGATTTAAGTCGTTATTTTCGTGAGCAAGTCTTAGCGGAAGCTATGGTTATTTATGAGCAAAATTGACGATTTAACTCGGCTAAAACACATCCGAGATTCCGCAGAAGAGGCGTTATCTTTTGTGAACAATCGTACCAGAGAAGATTTAGATCATGATAGGATGCTATCTTTAGCTCTAGTAAGATTAATTGAAATCATCGGTGAAGCAGCTAATCATGTTTCTGAATCTTGCCAAGCTAAGTATTTTCAAATACCTTGGCGACAAATTATCGGCATGAGAAACCGTATAATTCATGCTTATTTTGATGTTGATTTAGATATAATCTGGCAAGTAATCACTCAAGATTTAGGTTCACTTTTAAGTGAGATTCAAAAGGCAATTAAAGATTTAGAAAGATAAATTATTTTAACAGAAACAGGATAATTGAGACAACTTTGGATAATTTCTACCTCAATAAACTCTTGATATGAACTCTCAAATTTTAGTTTTTGTAAGTTATATTTAATAGACATTTCCCAAAGACTAGCAAGACTTAAATAGTATTGTTTTTGTCTTCGATTAAATCTTTTAGATGAGCATTCAGTTGTATATCATCGTTAACGAACCAAAGAAATATATGGGTATCTAATAATAATTTCATTCCATGTAATCCTTAAAGTCTTCGAGAGAGTCGTTAAAATCTGATGACATCCATACTTTCCCTTTAGCACTACCTCGTTTTAACGGGCGTTGAATTGGGGAAATTTCCGCCACTGGTTTATCATCTTGTGTAATAATGATCTTCTCTCCTTTGATTACCAGGTCGAGATATTTAGTTAAATTAGACTGGAATTGATTTATTTCTAGTTTAGTCATGATTAGTAATTCTTTTACGATAAGTGTTGGATACTGAATCTGAATATTATCTTTATTCTAATCTGAATCGAATAACTTTCTCATCGTTATAGTGTACTTTTTTTGGCATTCTGGAAATCGGCAAATAGCTCATCTTCACTAATACCTTTTGTTTCCAGTAATTGTTTGATTTTCTGTACTGCTGCTTGTAAAGCAATTAAATCTTGTTTTTGAGGAGTAGGTTGTGTCGGGATATAGTAACCTATTTGCACGCCATGAGAAGTAATTGCTATTGGTTCAGATGTCTGTTTTGTGTATTTGTGTATATTGGCACGAAATTCCTTGATTCCTACAGATTGTATTTCCATGATAGTAAACTGGCAATAAGTGTACACAGGAGTACACCATAACACAAAATCATGCCAATCGGACCTCTGTCCACAAACAAGCTCTAAGGTAGCCCGTAGTAGACATCGCCCTTCTCCCCATAAAACAGCGATCGCTCAGTTACGCTTACGGATAACAACTGGGTTTTTGTATTATTCGTAATAGCGATTGCACTCTTGTAATCGTGAGAAAATAGCATAAAAATCAAAAGCAACTAATCATGAAAAGAGAATTTAATGTAATTATCGAACGAGATGCAGATGGCTACTTTATCGCCTCCGTCCCTAATCTAGCTGGATGTCATACACAAGCCAAATCTTTAGATGAGTTGATGGAACGTATCCGAGAAGCGATCGCACTCTGTTTGGAATTTGAATCAGAACAGGATTCATTGGATTTTGTGGGCGTCCAACGAGTTGCTGTTGAAGTATGAGCCAATTTCTTTATCGCAATAAAAGGTAAGGTGGGTTAGCGACAGCGTAACCCACCTAATTTAATCATAGGGATGGTGCCGTATAGCGTTTCTCGCCCTAGTAAGGTACACCCGTAGGGGCACGGCATTGCCGTGCCCTTACACCGCGTGATACACTTTTGTACCTAACTTAACTGAGAATCGCTATACTTTCAGTTAACGCACCCTATAATATCAGGCAATGGCACCGCAAGCGCCGCAGGTATCGCACTTGTGTATACACAGTAGCCTTGTGGGTGGGGCGGTTGACTACATATCATCTTCCAATAGTTCGGCTATTTTCATTATTGATTTTAAAGTTCCCAGTTTTAAATCTTGATTTCGATGTACGGGAATAGAGATAATTTTATTCTCATTAGGCTTTTCATAAATATGGTGACTTCCTGTAATTTTTTTGAGAAGCCAGCCTTTTTGTTCAACAATTTTACATAGCTTTTTCCCGGAGATTGATTTCATACCGCAATTTCAATAACTTGTGAAAGAGGATCTGGTTTTTGAATTTCATTCGCTACTTCTAACCAGCCTTGTATCGCATCATGGAGGTTA
The DNA here is from genome assembly GCA_038087035.1 of Gloeotrichia echinulata CP02. Taxonomy (NCBI): domain Bacteria; kingdom Bacillati; phylum Cyanobacteriota; class Cyanophyceae; order Nostocales; family Gloeotrichiaceae; genus Gloeotrichia; species Gloeotrichia echinulata. The sequence goes on from CP051187.1 coordinate 6,422,362, forward strand.
TTGACCAATTCTTCCATTGTATCTCCTTCTGTTATACAACCGGGAAGACCAGGTACTTCAGCCCAATAACCCCCTTCTTCTGCAGGATAAATAATGGCTTTGATTTTCATAGAACTTCGTGGGATGTGGGAAACTCAGTCACTTTAGTGCTGAGAGGGAAACGACTCGGCGGTTTTAACCGCAGTCAATCTTTATTCATTACCGCCTTGGGGTTGTTTAATTTGGTGTGCTTTTGTATTGCACTTTCAATGGGACAATTACCATTTCAAATTTTGCAACCCTGTACGCATAATGTTTTGCTCCGAGGAGCCACCCTTTCGGGGTAAAGTTAGCTTCTCCTAAGAGGAGACGCTACGCGAACGACCAGTTATAAGAGCTTTTTAGGCTTGCAACACTGTTCCAGTGACCTTAGAACTGTTTAATCACAAGCGACAGAGCAGGGAACTAGCTAGCCTTCGGCAACGCCAAGGGCGAACGCATTCCGAGGTGTCGTGACTCAAATAACGGCTACCCTTCTCTTCTCTACGAGAGGCTGCGCCAACGAGACGCTGACGCGAACGACTACGCTCAGGGTGGTCTGGTCAGCACATCTTGCTTGATTTCTCTTACAAGCTCAGTCCCTTTAGGGCTGGGTTGCTGACTGCTTTGACATTTTTTGTTGATCTCAACAAATTTTAACAGATATCCCTTACCAAATTCCATGATATAAAGCCTCTCTCCACAAACAAGCTCCGGCGTAGCCCTTCCAAATTCCCCAAAGCGATCGCACTAAAAGGTAGGGTGGTTACGCTATCGCGTAACCCACCTAATTTAATCATAGGGATAGTGGCGTACTTTCGGTTAACGCACCCTACAATAGGAGGCGATGGCTACGCCCGCCGCAGGCATCGCACCGCAAGCGCCGCAGACATCGCACTGGGGAGTCTTTTAACCCATTTCAATGGGTTTAAGCTAACAGTTATGAAAACGACTACGGCTCTTAACCGAACCGTATTCAATAATTAATAATTTACTTGATCAATATCGGTGTAAATAAAGTCATTACCTTTAAATAACAAAGGTTGATTTGTATATTTTGCTAAAGCATAGGAAAAGCAATCTCCCATATTCAGCTTTGCTGGATGGCGACCCTTACCAAATTTCAAGAATGCTTCGCTAGCTAATTGTGCTTGCTCTACACTGAAAGGCATGATGATTAGAGAGAGTGCTTCAATCAATAAATTCAAATTCTCGACTCCCTGCTGACCATATTTAGTACCTAAAACTATGGATGCTTCAACGTAGCCCGGAGCAGAAAGTAGGCAATCTTTGCTTTCGTTAATCAGCTGAATAAATATCAATTCTTCAGGTTCAGCATAAATAATTGCCAGGATAGCGGCAGGATCAACAACCATTATTCTGGAATTCCCAACTCGTTGTAGCCAATAATTTCATCAGGGCTTCTGCTATCAAGAGTAGGTAAATTTCTAATATTATAACAAATACTGCGAACAGCATTAATATCAATCTCTTTCGTTTTGAGATTTTCTAAGGAAATAGGAGAAAGTTGATACAAAAGTTTTCCTTTGATTTCCATGCCAGCAAAACTTGGAGGCATTTTTAGAGATATAAAACCATTCTCGTCTACACGGGCATCAATATTTATTTGCTGCATTGTTTTATGATCCAAATTAAATTGACTTATTTATTTTAGTTTTTCCTTTATTAATAGTGATGTCTACGATGGGCTACGCCTACGCATTCCCGTAAAAAAGGCGATGTCTAAGAAGTGCTGCAACCCATCTTACCACAAACAAGCTCCGGCGTAGCCCTTCCAAATTCCCCAAAGCGATCGCACTAAAAGGTAAGGTGGGTTAGCGATAGCGTAACCCACCTAATTTAATCATAGGGATAGTGGCGTACTTTCAGTTAACGCACCCTACAATAGGAGGCGATGGCACCGCAAGCGCCGCAGGCATCGCACTAGCTAAAGTCAGCGAAGAATTGGACTTTAGCCGCGTATCTTCCATAAAGCACGGTTGTAGTAATTGTCATCAGCGCCAACGACATTAGGACTTGCAAAGCCGCTTGATATTAGCCAGCCTCCCTCAGCTCCGCGCTCTCCTTTGATTGGGTCTCCATCAGAAAACAGATACCGCTTTGTCTCTTTATTTTCAATGATTTACATGTCCCAGCAAAGATCCTAAAAATAAGATGCGTTTGCGCTGAATCAAGTGGTTTTTTCTTCCCACACCTTTGTGACGTTTTTCCACCCCAATTCCTGAACTTTTCGAGTTAGCGGCACTTTTTTGCCAAAAAATCCGCACTCAACCCCCATAACCCTTACGCCTCTTATCTTTCAGCCGCTGCATATTTTTTTCAACTTCCCCACGAGCCGGATACAACAACTGCAGACTCAAAGCACTTTCATAAGCCTGTATCGCTCCCAACCTATCGCCCAACTCCGCCAAGGCTCGCCCTAACCAGTAATCAGCCAAAACCGGGTGAAACGCCTTCAATTTCTCACTTCCCTCACAAGCTGCTTCCCACCATCCCTGACTAGCCTCAGCATCCCCCAGAACCTGGTAACTCTCGCCTAGCCACAACGCAGCAGGTACTAATTGCAGATAACCCCCCACTGGTAACAACTCCCATCCTTGGGTGAAAGCCTCCACCGCTTGTTGGTGTTTACCAGCCAAAGCCAACACCCGGCCATGACGAACCCAAGCATCAGCTAACTGGGGCTGTAGTTTTGTCCCTTGCTCAGAAACACTACACCCTCGTTCAAAGTCGTTGAAGCATTCCACCAAGACTAACCCCGCAGACGCCCAAATACTCCATCTGTCAGGAAACTGCTCTAGCATTTCTTCCACTATCAAAGCTAGTTTTGCTCCCCTCTCCTGGGAGGGTGGAGTCATGGGTAAAATTTCACACAAGGCTCGATAGATTTCACAATCCTTGGCGTACAAACGATAAGCCTTGAACATTGCCTCATCGGCTGTCTCGTATTCACCTGTCTGGAATAAGCAGCGTCCGTAATAATACCAGCTACTTGGTTGAGTTGGATATTTTAAAGTATACTGTTGCAACAGGGCTACCCCCTTCGCCGAATCGCCTCGATAAATGTGATAATATGCCAGTAAATTATCGGCTAGCACCCCATGAGAAGTCTGTTGCAGAACAGAGGTAATTATCTTTTTAGTCTGCTTGCCATCCTCACCGGATACCAATCTCAGATTGCAACGCTCATCTAACTGTCGTTGAAGTACCCGCAAATCATCAGGAGCTAAGACCATCAATTTCTGCAAGCGTTCTCTGGCTTCCTGAACATTCCCCATCGCCATCAGTGCATCATAGCTATGAATCAATGCCACAATATCATTTGGATTGATTGACAAAACCTGATCAAAGGCTCGTAAAGCGCCAACAGGATTCTCTTTGTCCATCTGCACTTGTCCCAAAGCCAGCCAGTGAACTATTTTGTCTGGTTCTGAAGCAGCAGCTAAATCAAAAGCTGTAATTGCTTTGTCACTGTCACCTCTACAAACTGCAATCAATCCATATATATGATGTCGAGTTCCAAGATTGCGGGACAATGGCAATGCACCTTGAAAAACCTCTATCGCCTCTGCGTTGCGTCTCATTACCTGTAAAATTTTCCCTAGTTGTAGTCGCACGTCAATCAATTGAGGTTGTCGCTCAATCACTTGATGATACTCGTCAATAGCCTGTTCCCAGTGACCTATATTGATCAGAAGTTCAGCTAATTCCCACCTTTTCTTCCATCCTTGGGGATGCTCCTGGACGTGCTTACTTAAGCTTTTCAACTTTTGGTCTTGTCTACTTGGCTTTTCGTTTAAGACTAGATGAGCATTCATCTCCACCCCTGAAGGCTCGGAGAACTGTACCAAGAATGTGGCAAAGTTTGTATACATAGCACGGTGAATTTGTAACTAATTTCTTCAGTGTTGTTTGTTGTAGTTATCGATGCTTCCCCGTCAAATATCACTGTTTTGTCGGGTTGCGACTCTTTTACCGTGGGAATCACCGATTTCAAGTCTGGTAGGAGGGAATCTAAGGAAGTGTCATCTTCCCCCGTCAGATACTTGTTCAACCGGTTTCGCAGAATGGTTCGCGCCTGTTGAACCCGTTTCCAAACGTTTTCCTCAGAGAGGGTGAGTTGTTTGCTGATGTCTTGACATGACTTGTCTTGGAAGTAGCGGAGAATAAAAGGGTCACGCAGTCTGGGAGGTAAGGACTCAATCGCTTTATTCAGGTATGCTCTCATCTCACACCGAGAAATGTCTGATTCGGGAGATTCGCCACTAGCGTTGACTGCTAGATGATCTGCATTAATATCGTCAATATTTTCCATCTTTTGCGCCTCTCGCTGGCGTTGGCGATGGATATCCATACAGTGGTTATGGATTACTTGGGTCAACCAAGCTTTGGGATAGGTGATTTGCTCCCTATGGTCTGGCCATTTACTCCAGGCTTTCAACATTGCTTGACTGAGGGATTCTTCAGCATCATAAGAATTACCATTCATCCACTTTAGGCAGCAACTGTAATGATAATCTCGATATTGCTGCCATAACTGCCAAAATTCACTGCGATGGCTACCCTCGCCGCAGGTATCGCCTTGGGAAAAATGCTTTAATCCAATAGGCTCTGCTAATACTGTTCTACCCTTGCTCACCTGGGAATTACAGCCAGATTTACCTCTATTTTTTAGCTCTGATGAGAGAATAAGGCTCATTTTTCAGGTTTTTGGATGTTGATGAAAAAATATACAAGAATTGTATTTCTTTTATGAATTTTAAAATTCAGCTAAATTCAGGATTATTGAAATTTAGGAGTAAGGATTATCTCAGTTAAATTCAGTTAAATTCAGGACTTGGGTAAAAACTATGATTTTAGTAACAGTCATATCTTGATAAAAATCATCAGATATGATACAAAAAAGTATTAGTTTTATAAATATTAAAGTTTGATTTGTCGAATATAATCTAATAGGATTCATCTGTAGTAGGGGCGCAAGGCCTTGCGCCCTTACCGCCAGGCCTTGCGCCTCTGATAATCTGTTCCTACCTGCGGTAAAAATTTTATTATCAGAACGTTTCGATTTTTACTCGCTTACATCCCCTCCCTACTAAGAGTTGAGGAAGGGGAATTACGCGAATCAGTTAAATTAAGAGTCAAGGGTCAATTGATTTTGGATTTTGGATACTTCTCTACGTTCGCGAGTGCGTGTCGTAGACAGAGGCTACGCCTAGCTTGCTTCCACGTAGTGGTACGACTTAAGAGCGGGACGCTGCGCGTAGCTTGCTTCCACGTAGTGGTACGCTCAGTACAAGTTTGGGATTTTGGATTTGTTCCGCCCACAAGGAGCCTGCAAGGTACCGAAACAATCTAAAATCTAAAATCTAAAATCTAAAATTCGGAGGGTCAATTGATTTTGGATTGACCCTTGATTTTAGCTTAACCCGGCAGAAGCCCCACACCATACCCGAAGTTGGTGTGGGATGAATGACGGGATAAAAACGAGACGCCCTCTAATTGTTTTTTACCGCAAGTAAAACAGATTAGAGGGCAGTTGAGTTTTTATCAATATCTTGAGATAGGTAATCACTTCTTGCTAGAATATATAAGTGACGACAAAGCCTAAAATGCTGGTCTAACATAGTACCTTCTCCCAAAGGGAGAGGCTGCGCCAAGAAAACTGAAAATATGGGGTTTTATAGGGAAATGCAACCGTGTATGCGTTGCTACCTCCTGTAAGTAAAATTTTCAAGGAAACTAGTTTGAACTTGGAATTTTTTTAAGACCAAGAGTGGGGCAGGGCACGTACCTCACTATAAAATGCTGTAGTGGGAAAAATGGAGTACCACAAAAGAAGTTCCTGATATCCTTAACAGGACTCGGAAGCCTACACCACATTGCTTGCAATTGGTGTAGGAGTGTCACTTAAAATCTCAAACCCAAACCACCTTGTACAGAAACAGCAGTACCACCACCATCGCGGTAGCCGTCAAAGGCAATAATAGCATTGCCAAAAATCACCGTATTGCTATTGGGTACCATATAATCAATACCCGGTTGTAAGGCAAAACTGATTTTATTCCCAACAGGGGAAGGAGTATCACCATTAGCGAAAACTACACCAGCACCCAAGTAAGCATCAGTTTGCCAGTTTAGGGGCACATCATAAGAAACTGTAGGTACAATCGCTGTACTCCGACCAACTAAAGCTTGGGCGCGGAAAGAAATCGGTGATTCCAGAAGCTTGTAGCGAAAAGCAATCACCCCACCAACCTGAGAACCGTCAGTTACACCAACTGTTGGACCGACACCAACATAACTACCATAGGCTACTTGAGCTTGTGCTGGTTGAGTATTCATCAAAACACTCAACACCGAACCAACCCCTAAAACTGTCACCAAATACGGAACATGCTTCATGACCCAATTCCTCACACCATTTTAGATTATCAAGGTTCGCTTTAATACCTATGTTATCGCTATAATCATTTGTCAGTTTTAACGTTCAGACACGGTTTAGCCTTTCGTGCATATTTTTCCAGATTTTCAGATGCATTTATCTGTAGGGGTGCAAGGCTTTGCGCCCCGAACCACAATCGTCCTCACATAGCTGATAAAATGAGTCTTACCCCCCATTCGCCAGTTGTCTCCTAAGAAGAGCAGAGGTTTCTCCACAGAATGTAACTGTTGTAGCATATAAATAGTTGTCGCCAGTTCACAAATATATGAATCAGACACTGAAAGAGCTTGACTAAGTTGACTATTATGTAGACAGTAGGCAAGTGTATACAATACTATGCCCAAACTCTTACCAATGACAAATGACAAATGACAAATGACGAACATAGCCAGTACGCTTTATTTGCGCCGACCTACTTAAAAGCTTTATATAGCCAAGATTTTTATCAATGGATACAAACTACTATTCAAAACATCCGTAATCGAGAGTTGAATTCCCTAGATTGGGAAAATTTATTAGAAGAGTTAGAAGACTTGGGTAACGAACAAAAACATCAATTAGAAAATCGCTTACTTGTCTTATTTGAGCATCTGCTCAAACTAACTTATTGGCATCAAGAAAGAAACTATAATAGTCGAGGATGGAAAGGTACAATTATAGAGCAGAGAAAACAACTCAAAAAACTGCTCAAAAGAAATCCTAGCCTCAAACCTTATTTACTAGAAGTCTTTACCGAAGCCTATCAAGACGCTAGAGATATTACAATTGTTAAAACTGGTATTGAAGCAGAAATCTTTCCTTTAGAGCCAATTGTGACTCCTGAACAAGCTTTAGATGAAAATTGGCTACCTGAAGAAAGTAAATAGACCACGCTTTTGGGGCGCAAGGCCTTGCACCCCTACGGATATGTGCGGTTATTGCATGAAAATTGCTAACCGAGCAGTCTTGGAGAATGAGGAGGTCCTCCTCTCCCCATCCCCCCAGGTTCCCTAGTAGTCTGTCAATTTTGTTTTGAGGGATTTTTGGTAGTGTGAGCGTCTCGCTCACGCGGGCAAGATGCCCGCACTACAGTCTATCATTTTTATCTTGACAGAGTACTAGGGACAACGAGGATGAATACCTCCTTGAGTACAAATGTAAGCTAGTTGCTTAGGATCTAAATTTTTGGCTTGTGTAAAATCAACGCCTTGGACTACTGCAGATTTTGCGCCTTTGGCTGGTGTTTGGACAAATTGATCTGCTGGGTCTTGTTTGCTGTCCCAGAGAGCTGTGCCGCGAAAATCAGCGCCTGCTACATTGGCTCCCCGTAAATCTACTAAAGTGAGGTCAGCATTCTGCAGGTTGGCGTTTTGTAACTGAGCAGAGCGCAAAACAGCACCGGCAAGACGAGTCGCACTCAGGTTAGCATTGGTGAGATTGGCATGTTCAAAATCGGCACCAGATAAGTCTGATGCTTGCCAATCGGTTTTAGTTAAGTTGGCGTAGGATAATTGTGTGCCGATCGCATTTACCCGACCTAAACGAGCTGCATACAAATTGGCTTCGTTCAATTTTGCATCACCTAAATCTGCTCCTGTGAGGCTGGCATTTTCTAACACTGCACCACGCAGGTCGGCTCCTACTAGTTGGGCGCTGCTGAGGTTAGCCTCAATCAGTCGTGTATTAGATAAGTTGGCTTTGTTGAGGGTGGCGCGGCTTAAATCGCTGCGATTCATGACCACGCGGCTGAGGTTAGCATTACTGAGATTGGCTTGTTTCATCTGAACTTGGCTCAAATCAGCAATCACATCGTCGTAGGTATCCCAGCGTCCATCTTCACCGACGCCCCGGAAACGACTACCCTTAAAACTGGCTTGGTTAAGATTGGCGGATTTGAACTTAATCCCTGATAAATCAACATTTTCTAAGACCAAGCTGAAGGAGGGACTATCACCAGAACCGCTGTTACCCAATTGCGTACTGCTCAAATCGATGTCGTTGATTTGACCACTATAAACAGCCAGAATCTTGTTAATTGCCTGTTGGTTGAGTTGTAAGCGCTTTTGTCTGACTTCCTGCTCTTGGGGTACATTGCTCACAGATGCTAACTCGCCAGTGAGAAACTGATTTTTGGTTTTTAATTCGGGTATGACTTTGGGTCCGATATTTGTTAAAGCTTGTTGAATTGTATCAATTAGGACAGGGTTTGTTTCGGTTACCAACAAATCCGTCAGAAATTGGTTAGCCTGTGAGTCATTGAGAGTACCCAGAGCCAGAATTGCACTGCGACGCTCTTCCTGGCTAGCAGTAGAATTGGGATTTAATTGTTGGACTAGTACCAAAAACTGCTGGCTATTAATCTGTTGAGATTTGCGCTGAGTTTCTTGGGTTTGGCTGTAAACTTGAGTACCAACTAAAGTTGATAACACCGCAGCCATACTGACAAGAGCGACACCAGTCAGCGCCAGATTAGGGTAGCGGCGGATCTGCGCCCAAGGGCTAGAGGACTCTGTGGTTGCTGACGCCCGGATTTCTTCATTTCCTTCTTGCTGTTGGTTAGCAACAAGGTAGGATGGTAAGGGACGGTTGGCATCTATGGGGTAAGTACCCGCCAAGTAATCGTGCAGTGCCCGACGCCCCTGTCGTGATGGCAAAGCCATTCCTTCTGCCAACACCATCAACAGAGCTAAAACCGTGAAAACACCTAAGTTAGGAAACAGTAAGCTGTAGCGCCACAACAGATAGGCAACGGATATTGGCACAGACCAGCGACCAATTCCTTCTCGCACCAAAACTGTCCCAAAACCAGGCGGCTTACCTTCCTCATTCACCACTCGCACACCAAACCAGCGCTTGGGAATAGTGCTACCTGTTTTCCCTAGTAAATACAATTGCCACGCTGAGAGGGTTACAGGCGCTAACAGGGCTACTGTCCACAAGATATTAGTCGGCCATGCGACATTATGGATACCATAACTGACAGGTAAAGCTAAAGGGCGGGCGATCGCTCTCTCTGTTACCACCAATACCGGGTTCAGCGGGACTCGGTTGAGTTCGCTTCTGGAATTGGCATAGGCGCCTAAGCCGAAGGGAACCAATCCACTGACAACCACCAGTGTAATTTCAACAGTCCAAGCAGCAAAGCGCCTCGTCACTAACGGGATTGAATTAGTTTTTTCTGGTTCTTGTGAACGATTTTGATTAGTGTTTTTCCTGACAATTGGCGTCGTCATGCTAAATAATTCCCCTTGACTTTATTTGTATACCGCTCTCGGCGTAGTTAAAATAGACTAACCTTACCCTGTGAAAAACCGCTATGGGTGTACAAAATCACTAAAAAGCTGAGAAAGTCAGCTTTTTGAATTCTGTCTAGCGGTATTATTGCTTACGTTGAAAGCTACTAGACACAAAAAATTTGTATCCAACATACACCAACACTGCCAAGAGTGCCAAACTGATCACAGAAGCAACGAGTTTAAGTACTGCTTGCAACATCGCAAAGCCTAATAACACCGTCACCCCTACAGCTACTAGTTTTTTCGTCCCCGACAAGCCATCAAACCAACCCCGCAATCGTTTTAGGTGCGAGTTTAAGTCGGGAAAACTAAACCCAGATGTAGGTCTAGGTTCTTTCTCTTTGGACACCTCGACTGTAGGTGAATTAATCTCGGCCTCTAGATTTTCCAGGCGACGCTGTAAGTCTTCGTCTCTTTCAGGATTCATTAATCTTTTTTACCTCAGCTAAGACACTTACTCAACAACAGACCAACCGCATCCCATTATTGGCGGTTTTGTTTGTGATTTTAGCTAATGTCTGTCAGTGTTTGCGAGAACTTTCGCGGCCGGAAAATATTATGTTTTTCTTTTGTTGGCTTCGGTATGATTTTGTTTAAACTCTACACACATAAAATTTTCAATCAGGTCTATAGCCAGGATTTCATCATTAATCATCTAAAATCCGGACATTCCCAAATGGTACAGAGATGGCGATCGCTTCAGGGTGCTAATTTCTATCAGATGTTACTCCAGTATTTTATGTAATAAAGCTTACCTGCTAAAGTTTATTTACTCCATGATAATCCTGATCTTCACAACTTACACCACTTATGGATAATATGATTTCGGTAGGGCTGGCAATGCCTACTCCATATGATTGCTACAGGATTGCTATTTTTATCTTTCTGAAGTAAAAAACCCGCATTAATTGAATAAATAAAATAAAAATTGATACGGTTTCTTTTGGAACACAGACGGATGGCGATCGTCTATAAACTCGGATGATCTATAAAATATGGCTCTCCTGAAAAAACTGGGAGGATTAATTTCATTATGAAAACGCCTAGACTATTTACGGTTGTTGCTGCAGCTTTAGCGATGAGTTTGGTGCTGACCAAAGCTCAAGCCGAGACGCCACAGATCGAAATTAATTCCCAGTTTAATCAAGATCCACTGATTTTGAATGGAACGTCGGGAGGAGGAGCTAAAGGTAATTGCGGTAATATAAACACTGCACCCAATCAAATTATCGAGATTAAAGAGCCACTACCTTACTTGCGATTAACAGTAGAGAGCGAGCGACAACCAACCCTACTGATTTCAGGTCCAGGGGGACGCTTTTGTGTTCTAGCAGATAGCTACTCTGGCGGTAAGGCAGAACTTTCTGGTTATTGGCAGCCAGGCAAATACTTGCTGTATATAGGGTATATAGGCGATTTATCCCCAGATAAGTTTAACTATACACTCTCGATTTCGCGACAAATTAAAAAAATATCCAATAAGTAGTCCCGACGCTAATCTGATTATCCTCAAAGTCTTTAAAGATAGCGGTTCTGGTAGTTTCTCTGACTTAGAAAGAGCCAAGCAATGGGTCGCCCCCAGCAGGAATACATATAACATTGCCTATGTCAATCTATCTCTAGGAGATAGCCAAAACTGGACAACAGCCACCTCTGGCTATGAAATTGGTGATGAATTAGCGGCGATCGCCAGCGAAAACATCATCATCAATGTCGCAGCAGGTAACAGTTTCTACCAAAATGGCAGCAATCCTGGACTGTAGTAGACAAGTAGAATATAAAGTAATTAGATATGATGGAACTGTTGTATTTGTAGATAGATTTTACCCATCTAGTAAAACTTGTGCAAATTGTGGAGAAATTCAAGAAATTAGTTGATCACAGCGGGTTTACGACTGTAAAATATGTCAGCACAGGTCAGACAGAGATTTAAACGCATTTAAAAATCTCGAAAAATATGCAAAGGATCGCTAAACCGTGCCTGGACATCCAGTGGCTACGCGCTCCCATGCTCCCGTTGAAACGTCAAGTAATGTCTGGATTTGTCCAGATTTTATGTAGCAGATGATGCCTCTATTCAGGTTACAGTAATCCTGTCTGAGTAAGCAACGTCTTTGATTAAAAAATCTCAGTGTCTTTAGACCTGAGAGTGTCAAAAATTCATCAAGGAATAGACAATAAAATGAAACGTTTCCAACCAATGTTAATTATTGTTGGTATCAGCTTGCTGACTTTGGTAGGCTGTAATGGCGGCGAACAAGCTAGCACTAATACCCCAGCAGCAACTCCTGAAGCTAGCCTAGCAACAGGAAAATTTACTCAGGGTAATAATGGTTTACTAGCTGTAGTAGCTAAAACTAAAACTGCAGTTACATCTGGCAATTTTGTCCAAGCTAAAAAAGAATTTGACAAATTTGAGGATTTTTGGAAAGAAGTAGAAGACGGGATTAAAACTAAATCGCCTAAAAACTATGAAGCTATAGAAAAAAGTAGCGATGAGATTACAGGAGAACTCAAAGCATCTAAACCCCAAAAACAAAAATTGTTGTCAGCACTGCAGTTATTAGAAAAAAGCATCACTGCTGTTTCTAAGTCTTAGAGGATGTTTTCAGGACTTACGCTAGTGTCACATTTAAAGAATGCTGCGTGACGCCACAAGTCTTGGCGTACAATATTTATCGCAGCGTCACACACCCTACGATTATTAATGTGCCCGGAGAGTAAGTCCTAGTTTTAAAAGTATTTTGGGTAACTAACATTTAAGTCTCAAAAACCTAATCCCCTCATAGCACGGAAAAATTAGAGTTTTTGGCGTCGTTGCAAATGTCAGGGCGCAAGGCCTTGCGCCCCTACGCAATAATCGTCCTCACATAGGGAAAAATCAGAGTTTTTGGCGTCGTTGCAAATGTCAGGGCGCAAGGCCTTGCGCCCCTACGCAATAATCGTCCTCACATAGGGGAACTCCAACAAATAAATTATTTGGAAGTACCCTGATTTTCCCCTTTCTTCCGTTGTTCTCCATACTCTCGCAGTTGCTTTAATAGAACTTCTTGGGATAAGTTGGGAGTAACTGGAGAAGGGATTGGCTGAGGTTCTTTTTCAGCACTTTTAATGGCAGTAGATGAGAGATTAATGGTGGTTGGTTGTTGATTGGTGGTTGGGGTAGGAATTACCTCATCTGGTGTGATGACGCCTGCTTTGAGTGAGTCTAAGGTAGTAGCCACCTGCACTTGCTGTTGCATCTGGTCTGTGGATGACACTAATTTACTCAGACCGTTAACTAATCTTCGCAAATTTTCTCGGAACTCTAGATCACCTGTCAAGTGATCCAAATCAGCGGTAATTTTTTGGGTGTTTTCAAATGTTGCTCGTGCTGAGTCTAAGGTTTTTTGGACTAGCAGGAGGTTATTGGGATCATTTAAGGCTTTACTAGCATCCCGCAAATTAGCTGATGCTTCCGCTGCATTCGCGGAGAGAGTGTCTAAGTTTTTGAGTAATTCTCCTTGGGATAACCGATTAACTGCGGGGGTGAAACTGTTGACTATCACGAGTAGTTTATTACTAGTTTTGCTGATATTGTCTAAGGTGTTAACCAGCCCAGAACGATTGGATGTTACTAGATTATCCAGATTAGTCAGTAGACGATTGGCTTGACTGGCGGTTAAAGTAAATTGTTTTGCTGTTGAGCGGAATTCCTTAGCTGTTGTACCGAATTGATCGAGTGTTTTTGTACTCGATGCTGTTAGTTGATTTGTCGCCTGTTGGACTGTATTAGCAGTAGCTGAAAATGTGCCTAGTTGTGTTTGAGCATTTTTAGTCAAACCCCGCAAATCCCGAGTCAGGGCAGTGACACTGGATGCTGCTACTGAGGAATTTTCCAGCAGCTTATTGACGTTTTGATAAAATTTTGGGTTATTATAGGTAGTCGCTAAGTCGGTGCTGCTGCGAACCAGTCGATCAAGACTGATACCAATATCACCTTTTAACCGAGAGCCGTTACAAATAATTAGATTGCGATCGCAATTTGGGTCTAGTGGTTTAGACGCCACAATCCCAGAAGATAAGGGTTTTTGTGGTGTAATCTCAATGATGCTTTCGCCAATCAGTCCACTCTGATTAGTTTCGATCACTACATCCTTGGGAATAATCAAGTCAGATTTGGCAATTTCAATCTCCACTTCCACAGCATTTGGCCCTGGTCGAATAGCAGAAATTGCGCCGATTTTCACGCCACGGTAGCGGACTGGTGCCCCTTTTTGCATCCCGCCAGCATTCGCAAATTCTACAATAACTTTGTATGAATTGCGCGTCGAAGTAAATCTATTCAGCCACAAAACTACTAACCCAAATACCCCCAGTCCCACTAGGATCAATATCCCTACAGAACCTTCTCTAAACGTTCGCGATCGCATGTTTTTCCTCCACCCAAAAATTAGTTAGAAGTGAGGAGTGAAGTCCTCACTTGCTACCCGACTACTTGTATCGGACCTTCCACACTACCACTCATAAATTGTCTAATTAATGCATGGTCTGTGGTATCTATTTCACTAACTTTACCTTGCCATTGCACTCTACCTTGATACAAAAACACAAGTCTGTCAGCGGTGCGACGAATAGTACTGTCTTGGTGAGTTACAATGGCGTAAGTGCTACAGACTCCTTGAGCCTGTTGTAAGTGGCGGATTAAATCTTCTATTACGGTTGAGGCGATTGGGTCAAGTCCGGCTGTCGGTTCATCGTAGAGTAAAAGTTCTGCGCCTTCCTTGGGGCTATCGGGGTTAGACATAATCGCACGCGCAAAACTTACCCGTTTTCGCATCCCTCCAGAAAGTTCAGATGGGTAGAGATGACCGATTCCTGGTAAACCGACCATATCCAATTTTTCATGTACCATATCTCGAATGCGCGATCGCTGTATTTTGGAATTTTGATATAGTAAAAATCCCACGTTCTCTTCTACTGTCAACGAATCAAATAATGCTGCTTGCTGAAACACCATCCCAATATCGATGGGGTCAGTGCCATCCTCAATCAAACCATCTCGCCGCACCCCTTGCACATAAATTTCCCCAGCATCGGGAGCTAGTAATCCCGCAATCATCCGTAAAACCGTGGATTTACCAGTCCCCGAAGGACCAATGATTCCCACTGCTTCCCCCCGGTCAATTTTCAAATCCACATTATCTAACACCTTATTGCTACCAAAGGTTTTAGAAATACCTTTCAATTCAATTAATGGGTTTGTCATTTGTCATTTGTCATTGGTCATTGGTCATTTGTCATTGGTCATTTGTCATTTGTCATTGGTCATTGGTCATTTGTCATTGGTTAGTAGAAAATAAACTGAAGACAACTGACAACTGACAACTGACAAAAATGCAAGATATTGATGTCATAGTTATTGGTAGCGGTATCGGCGGGTTATGTGCTGCGGGCTTACTGGCGCGTTATGGTAAACGAGTGATTGTGTGTGAAAGTCATACAATTGCTGGCGGTGCTGCTCATGGTTTTAGACAACGAGGATTTGAATTTGATTCTGGTCCTTCTTTCTATTGTGGACTGACGGATGCCGAGAGTTTTAATCCTGTCAAACAAGTTTTGGATGTTCTCGGTGAATCCATCCAAGTTATACCTTATGATCCATTAGGACACTACCATTTTCCTGAAGGCACTGTGGCAATTTATAGTGATGCCGAGCGTTATCACTATGAGGTGCATAAAATTACGCCCCAAGGTGCTAAAGAACTCCAACTGTTTGAAAAACGGTTACTAGGGCTATATGAGGCGATGAAGGGCATTCCTACCATAGCTCTGAGGGCAGATTGGCAGGTGATACTGGTGTTACTGAGGCGTTATTTACCATCTTTGCTGAAAATGCTGCCCTATTTGCCGATGGTTCAGGGTTCTGTGGGGAATGTAATGGATACAACAGTCAATGACCCTTGGGTACGGCGGCTGATCGATTTAGAATGCTTTCTGCTTTCTGGTTTAAAGGCACACGAGACAATCGCCCCAGAGGTAGCATTTATTTTGGGTGAACGCACCCGTGCTGGTGTTGAGTATCCTGTGGGCGGTAGTGGGACAATTGTCAAGGCTTTGGTGCGGGGCTTAAAACGTTGGGGTGGTGAATTGCGTCTGGGATGCCATATTGAGCAAATTTTGGTGGAATCTGGTAAAGTCCTGGGTGTGCGATCGCGCCAGGGTGAAATTCTCAAGGCACCCATAGTAATTTCCAATGCCACAATTTGGGATACCTATAATCACCTACTGCGTCCTGAAGATTTGCCAGCGGCTGATCGTCAAGTGGCTCTGGATACACCAGCAGTCGAAAGTTTTATGCATTTACACTTAGGTATCCGGGCTGCAGGGTTAGAAAATTTGACGGGACACCATGTAGTAGTTCACGATTCTCTCCTAGATATCACCACACCGGGAAATACTTGTATGATATCAATTCCCAGTGTGTGGGATGAAACCCTTGCACCTGATGGACATCATGTAGTTCATGCTTACACCCTCGAACCCTACACTGGATGGGAACGCAATGATTTATATGAGCAGAAAAAACAGCAGAAAGCCCAATCTTTATATCGCGCCCTAGGGCAGATTATCCCCGATATCCGTGAGCGTGTGGTCTTGGAACTGATTGGTACACCCCTCACTCATGCCCATTATTTGCGAAGATATCAGGGAACCTATGGCCCGGCTATAGCAGCTGGTAAGGGGATGTTTCCCAGCACACACACGCCCATACAGGGTTTATATCGCGTCGGTGATAGCACCATTCCGGGAATTGGTGTCCCAGCAGTGGCGGCTTCAGGTATTTTATGTGCCAATACGCTGATCGGATAAATCCTCTATTCCCCAGTCCCCAGTCCCCAGTCCCCAATCCCCAGATTACTCAAAACCCAAGTAATTTTGCACAATTTGCAAAATGTACTCAGCAGCATGACCATCGCCAAAGGGATTAATTGCGTTCGCCATTGTGTCATAGGCGCTTCGGTTACTTAGCAATTCGGCTGCAGCTGCAACAATGTTCTCGGTTTTAGTTCCGACAAGTTTGGCTGTACCTGCAGTCACTGCTTCTGGTCTTTCTGTGGTGTCTCTGAGGACTAGCACTGGTTTTCCCAGGCTGGGTGCTTCTTCTTGTAACCCACCAGAGTCAGTGAGTAAAAAATGCGATCGCCCAATTGCTCCCACTAGTTCTGCATAATCTAAGGGTTCTGTCAAGAAAATTCGCGGATGATTCCCTAATAGCGCTTGTAATGGTTCCCTGACTGTAGGATTTCGGTGTAATGGTAACAGCAGGGCTGTATCGGGAAATTTGTCTAATATTTGTAAAAATCCTTGAGCAATTCCTTGTAGTGGTTCGCCCCAATTCTCGCGCCGATGAACTGTTGCAAGCATTGTCCGATAGGAATCCCAGTTTAAGCCTGGTATATTGCAATCTGGTTGGGTTGCAGCTACATTCAACAGTGCATCTATTACCGTGTTACCTGTGAGATGAATTTTACCCACAACACCAGAACGCTGCAAATTTTCCACAGCCAAAGGTGTTGGTGCAAAGTGTAACTGGGTGATTTGCGAAATTAGCCGTCGGTTAGCTTCTTCTGGATAAGGATTGTAAATGTCATCAGTTCTTAACCCAGCTTCTACATGACCTACAGGGATTTTTTGGTAAAATGCTGCCAAGGCTGCAGCAAAAGCGGTGGTCGTATCTCCCTGGACGATGACTAAATCAGGCTTGCTTTGTTGAAATAATCCTTCTAAGCCTCGCAAGCTGCGACAGGTAATATCACTCAGAGATTGCTGCGGCTGCATAATCTCTAGGTTTCCATCGGCCTTCAAGTTGAACAGCTGCATTACTTGCTCAACCATTTCGCGATGCTGTCCAGTCAAAATTACTTGTAACTCAAAGTCTGGGGACTTTTGAAAGACCTGTATCACCGGAGCTAGTTTAATTGCTTCGGGACGAGTACCTAGGATAATGCAAACTCGCTTTTTTGTCATTTGTCAAAAGTCATTGGTCATTGGTCAATAGTCAATGGTCATTAGTCATTGCTCATTAGTCAATAGTCATTCGTCACTAACTGTGGAAATTTTTCAGCGTGGATTTATGGGACGCCTTCGCCTAGCGTCTCCTATTGTAGGGGCGCAAGGCCTTGCGCCCCTACGGACAAATGACAAATGACTAATGACAAAAAACCATGAAAAAACCCGGCTGAACCGGGTAGATGCGCTGTTTGTCGAATTGAGCAGTGAGGGTTATTTGATTTCACAGGTTAAAGGACAAGCAGCGTAGACGGTAGTCTGCATTTGCTCTGCCTCTCCATGTAGCCAACTCAACCATTTAACTTGTTTCGGATGTACACCCTTAACAGTTAATACACCAGCAGTAATCATGACCGCCATGACATTAAACAGAATCAAGCCCCCAGCTACAAGCAAAACAGCGCTAACAGGCATTACTGATTGCAGTACTATCGACAACAGACACCCAACAGTAGCCATAAAAACAACTAATGGAAAACCGACAACCAATAAGCATACTGCCAATGTGAAAGTCCAGATCAAAAAGCTTTTGATCATTAACCAGGAGTAGGTCTTACCCAGATTAGAGCTTTCCGCCGAAACCATGACTTTTCCTCCTAAATACACAGCAAAAATTTAACTTCAATGGTCTATCGCTTTTGGCGACCAAACTAATTTCTTCCTTCAGTGATGTTCAGTATATAAAAACCTACTGAAAAAATGAGCATTTGTTTACTAAACTTTACACTTAATGTTTTGTAATTATGAATGTAAACTCAAGTTGACAATTAGAGACAATGCTCGATTCCGCCATCTATCGAAAGGAATAGAACCTAATGACCTTTAGGTTCTCAGATGGTTTATCAATACCTTGGCTGGATAGCGCTTAACATTTCTTATATAAATTGACTTTGGCTCTCATAATTTTCTGGGCGGGCTGAAAAAATTAGCTGCTAATGATTTTGCTGTTAATTGCTACCAACTTGTATTCATAATCTGGGAATAATTTCTCATCTAACAGGGTGGGTATTAGCCGTCCCATAATTTAGTTCTAAATATTGCTAAATTATATCGTATATATACTGAAGCTTAATCAGGGATTTGGTGTGTTAAACAAGTTTACATGGTTGAAAAATTTCAATTAAATTATTCAATGATGTAGATTTTATGTCAAAAAAGATACTAAAAATGGCAATTGGGAGTAGAAGGAGATCAACCACTCGCCCAGCCATTGCCATCAAAGCGTTCAGGATTTAATTTTGACCGATTCCAGCTTTTGTCTACCACATGTTAAAAATATAAAGATATATGACAGACTCTCAACGTCAATCGAATTCTAACCCTGCTTCCATGCGGAATTTGCCGCCAATACCGCCGCCACCACCACCACCACCAACATTGAGTACACAGCGCCAGCCTGTACAAACCTTGGACATGTCAGCACAAACGTTGGACTTGTCATCCTATAAGACCCCCAACCAGTCCGCATCTGTTGCGGGTCATCGTCCAAGCACTCCACCGCCAATACCTAATTCAGTTCCTGAAAAAAGTAGCAATTCCCAACTGACTTTAGAGCAGCTCATCAAAGAAGCTTTTGATCAAGGATTTTCTGACATCCACTTGGGTGTAGGCGAAGTACCTCGCTTCCGCAACCGAGGAGAAATCAACGCCACAGAGTATCCAGAAACTGATCATGAGATGTTCATGAGTTGGTTAAAGGAGGTGATGACCGCAGCGGAAATTCAGCGGTTTGAAGAACACCTAGAATTTGACGGTGCCACGCAGTACGAGTTTGCTCGTGTGCGGATCAATGTTTTTGGCTCCCTCAAAGGCCATGCAATGGTATTGCGGTTGATTCCGCTGAAAATCTTGACGATGGAACAGTTGCGCTTACCCCCAATTTTTCGGGATATTTGCCATTCCCACAAAGGTTTAATTTTGGTGACTGGTCCAACGGGTTCTGGTAAGTCTACAACAATGGCGGCAATGATTGACTACATCAATAAAGAGATGGCCAAGCATATCATTACCATCGAAGACCCAATTGAATTTGTCCACCAAAGTCGCAAGTCTTTAGTCAAACAGCGGGAAGTGGGAATGCATACCCGCAAATTTGACAATGCTTTGAAAGCCGCTTTACGAGAAGACCCAGATTTGATTCTGGTGGGGGAAATGCGGGATAAAGAAACAGTCAACACGGCACTCAAAGCTGCTCAAACTGGTCACTTGGTGATGGGAACCCTACACACCAATAGCGCTGTGAAAACTATTGAGCGGATACTCAATCTCTATACAGCAGAAGAACAGGATTCAATGCGGGTAGCAGTTTCAGAGTGTTTAGTGGCCGTAATTGCCCAAGGTTTGTGCCGCACTACCGATGGTAAGCGTGCAGCATTCCACGATATTCTCATCAACACTGAGGCGATTAAAGAATGGATTAAGGATGGTAAATACGATGAAATTGGCGAGTTGATGAAGCAAGCTGGTTTTGATGGGATGATTACTATGAATCAGTCGCTGCTCAACCTCTACCAAGACGGTCGCATTACTGAAGAAACCGCTTTGGAAATGTCACCAACTCCCAACGAAATGGCTCAATTCCTTCGAGGTCGAGTCTAAGGGATGGAAACTGTAACATAATTCCTACACATCTCTGTTCATAATTAGTCAATTTTGAATAGATATTGCGGAAAATGTGTTAGAATATCAGCATTAGTAACGGTTAACAACCGTGCCGTCAGAGGATAACCCTTCCAGCTTAGACTGGCGTTTGGTAAACGTGCCACAGGCGAAGTGCAAGTTCCATAGACAGAGGGTCGTTAGTAGCGCCTCAAAAAAAAGAAGTTTTTCTAGAACTTCGACACATATAGCGGTCAGTTAGACCGTTTTAGCCTCTGGACTGGATAGAGCCGACTCTTCCAGGTTGAAAGAGGAAGTAAGCATCAAAGCTAACTTTTGAGCCAGTTATCTATGATAGAAAAGCGCATAGTTGAATAGCTTTGAGTAGGTCTTATGTAACGGTTATCATTGGTCATTGCATCTGGGGCGCAAGGCCTTGCGCCCCTACAGATTATCGGTGTGTTGCAAAGATTTTTTGAATTGGTATAGTTTTCGTTTGGCAACAGGTCTGAGTGGCAGATACTTGTAATACAGTAAAAGGTAACAGGTAAAAGGTAAACTACACAATTTTTTACTTTTCACCTATCAGTTCCCTCGTTTCCATAACTGACTTGAGTACAGACAAACCATCTAAACCCGATCTGTTTAAAGGCATTGCCTTATTTACACCAGGCGGAGATTTAATTTATTGTATCGACCCTAGCAAGCAAGGTCGATGGCATTTGCATTTGTGCGCTGCTTTACAGGAAATTTTAGATTTACCAGAACCGCCTCACTTTTTGGTGCCTTGCTACACTGCGACTATTGATCATTGGTTAGATCCGCGAACCCAACAAGTACGAGTGTTTGCGGAAGCTTATCCGGCGATTATCCGCCATCAGGTTGTGCTTAACACCATTTTTGGCACAGGGGATTTATTATGGGAACCAGCACCTTGGCAAGAAGGGTTGTGCGATCGCATGGTTTTGGCTAGTTATCGCTCTTCTTTTCCCCAACTGTGGGAAGACCATGATTTAATTATGCGTTTAGACCTTGGCGAAGCTGCACCAAAGTACCATACTTTGGCAGCAAATGTAGAGCGATCGCAACTCCAAACACAAGGTTATGTTCTCCGGCTGTTTGTTGCTGGTCATAGTGCAGCAACTGAACGCATTCTGCACAATCTACACGAACTTTTAGAGCGATCGCTCGGACACCCTTACACTCTCAAAGTTATTGATGTTTTAACTAATCCAGAACAAGCAGAAATTGATCAGGTTTCTGCAACTCCTACTATCGTCAAGGTTTGGCCTCTCCCAATTCGGCGCATTGTTGGCGAGTTGGATCATGTGGAGAAAATCCTACAAATGTTAGGCGCGCAATAAAAATTTTCAATAAAAATTTTGATGGCCATCAGCAGTTTGTAAATAATATCCGTTGAGGAGTTAATTGAAAAAACGTCCATTTGGGTTAATAGCCATTGTATATTACAAATCCTTTGTAGCCGCATTACTTATGGTTACTTCTGTAGCGATATTTTTGGCCTTAAAAAATCATCATAGTCTTGAAGATTTTTCTGATAATTATGTATTAGAAGGTAAAGCGCAAATTATCAATTGGCTTGTAGAAAAAATTCTGGCTTCTAATCGCAAAACCCTAGCTTTCAGCAGTATTGCATCAGGAATTTATGCAGTCGTCACCGCTATTGAAGCGGTTGGCTTATGGTACGAAAAGCGCTGGGCACATGTTCTAGTCTTGGTTCTTGTAGGTATCAGTATTCCGCCAGAAGTTTATGAATTAATTCGGGGTATTTCTTTCCTAAAATTAATTGTGTTTGTTGTGAATGCAGGAGTATTTTGGTATTTATTCCGCAACTTTCCTAAACATCATCACTAATTGCTATAAATTCAGTTTGGAATAGATCCATCAATTTGAGATTTTGGATTTATAGCAACCGCCAAAGTGCTTAGGACATTAACTGATGATAAAACCTAGACACAATCAGACTTGTAACCCAGTCCCCAGCGATGCACTGAGCGGTCGTTGTGTCCCCAGTCCCCAGTCCCCAGCGATGCACTGAGCGGTCGTTGTGTCCCCAGTCCCCTGCTATAACCCAGAAATCGATGCTCTTGCTCGATTCAAAAAAATCTCAAATTCGGTGATCAAGGTTGCTGCAATATTTACATTCTAAATCCATGTGATTTTACGCTTGACAAAAATACTATTTTGAGTATTGAGTATATTCGACCTGATCCCAGTGGCGATGTGTACGACGGGCTACGCCTAAGCCATTTGGTAAACTCATAAGCTAAGTTAATATTATTCTCTGATAAGAGTAAATTTTTGATATAATACATTTGATATGTGAACATACATACTGATTTTTCCCCGGTCTATTAGCCTTACTATGCAAGGAAAAAGACTCAAGATGCCTCGTATCAAGTCCAAGCTCATGCACTATTGATACAAGTATATTAATGAGACATATATTTATATATCTAACAGAGATTAAAAACTGAAAAATGGAATAAAAAGTAAAGTGGGGGGTATCGCCCCACAATACTCATTTAAATTCTCAGTGTAAAATAAGACTGGGTTTAAAGAAATGTTTTGATTGAAAACCCTACTCAGGATTGCCTGGGTGGGGTATTTTGTTGCTGATGTTGAAATAGAGATTTCACACAAATTATACAATTTCTGGTGAGTTGCTGTAAACATGAGCATCATTGGAAATGATCGCATTATAAAATTCCTGATTGTGCAAATCTTTAAAACCCTGAGTTTCTCTCAAGGCTAGTAGATTTTCTGCGCTTTCCCAATTAGCGATCGCAGTGACTCTAGTGCCATCATCGCTCTGGAATAATTTAGCAGAGATAAATCCAGGCTGATGCTTGACAACCTCCAGATAAACTCATAGCGCAACACATTCAGATTCGGTACAATATCATATCGCGATGTGTAGGGGCACGGCATTGCCGTGCCCCTACGAGTGTACCTAACTAGGGCGAGAAACGCTATAGCACTGGTAAAGTGTTTTCTAACCCTAAAGCTTATCGACGTATGAGTAAGCGTTTAAAACGTGCCCAGCGTCGTGTGAGCAAAAAAGTTAAAGGCTCTAAAAATCGCGCCAAAGCTGTGAAAAAGCTGGCTAAATTACACCCTAAAGTGTCAAACATCCGTAAAGATTCAATTCACAAATTGACTCACTATCTAGCTAAAAACCACAGCGTTATAAAGATAGAGGATTTACAAGTTAAGGCTTTTTTGAAAAACCACAAGTTAGCAGGTGCGATTGCTGATTGTGGTATGTATGAGTTTCGCCGTCAGCTAGAGTACAAAACAGAGAAATTCTCTAGTATATTAATCCTTGTAGATAGGATGTTTCCTAGTTCTCAAATTTGCTCTAATTGCGGTAATCATCGTCATATAATGCCATTAAAAAACCGCGTTTATGTCTGTCCTGATTGCGGTAACACTGAGGATAGAGATTTAAACGCAGCTAAAAATATAAACCGATGGTTTGAGAATATTTTTATTCCTGAACGGTCAGAAACGGTAGAGCTTCTACCGAGATTGTCTGTGGAGTGGACAAACCTCTTAGGAGTCATCCTCAGACCACGATGAAACAGGAAGTTAACGCCAAAACTACCAGTGGAAAGTTTTGTCTAGACTTAGGTAGTTTTGGGTAAGTTTAATAGAGCGGTTTCTACTTACTTGGTACAGCTGAGTCAATCTGCTTGGTTGCTACTTGGAACTATAGCAAATATTGCTTTTGATTTTATCGGCTAGTTTCCGCCTACTTTTACCACGTAAAGCTACACCCATAACAACAGCAAAAAGCGAAGTTAAAAAAGTTGTAGGTTCAGGAACAGGCTTTGCGCGACCATACTGTAGGTGATCAACCTCCCAGTCTGTACTATCTGGCATACTGATTTGAATAGCAGAAATACCTCCAGCGTAAGTCGCACCGAAGAACTTATCCTCAGCAGTCTTTCCACTAACATCGCCATCGCCGACAGAATTCACACCAAAAATACCTAAAGAAGTACCAACTGCGTCAAAAGCTTCATAGTTAACTTTACCATATCCAAAGCCAACATTAGAGAATCCAACGTCAGTCCAAACAATACCGACATTCGTGGGTAGAGTCCCAAGAACACTGGAATTGAAAGAAAATTTCAAAATCGAGCTACCTTGAGAATACCAACTGTGACCACCTGATCCGCTACCATCGATAGATCCATCGTCGCCAT
Organism: Gloeotrichia echinulata CP02; assembly: GCA_038087035.1. Taxonomy (NCBI): domain Bacteria; kingdom Bacillati; phylum Cyanobacteriota; class Cyanophyceae; order Nostocales; family Gloeotrichiaceae; genus Gloeotrichia; species Gloeotrichia echinulata. The sequence goes on from CP051187.1 coordinate 6,447,000, forward strand.
CTACAGAATCGGTTAACGTATTCGGCGAAACTACTTTACCAGCAGAGGCTGTGACACCTGGTGTATTCAGAGAGCCGTCTTCAAAATCTTCCAGATGAAAGTACGAATAACTAAGCCCTTGGAAGGGACTATCGTTAAAGCTTTTGTACGGCTGATTTCCTAAGTACGGAGTAGCACCATTAGCAACTGGCGTTCTAATAATTAAACCCAATGCAAAAAATGCGGCACAAGTGGTGATTTTTGATAACTTTATCCAAAATAACATCCAAATACCTCGGTATTGTACTTGTTTAGAACTTACGTATTCACAGCATCATCAAGGACTGAAGTTCAGATTTTCAGACACTAAGGTAGGAGTTATGCACTGTATCAATTAATTGGAAGTCGCCGGGAAACTTCATCCCCTTGTGGGTGGAGTTTTTTATGATGGTATACTTTTACCAAAATAAGCCGGTTGCGGCTTTGATTAATCGTTATTTTGATGGTAAATAGATCCGCATTTTCGGGCTAAAGCGCATTGCTAAAAACCTATGACAGATCACGTCTTTATCATCACACATACATATTTGGGATTTTTTACCAATCTGTAAGTCCTATAAATTTTGATTTTTCCATAATTAGCAAGAAGTTACTATCTATCTAAAGATAGTTATTAACAGTTGGAAGAATATTTTGTTATTTGGTATACATATAGCAACCGCCATAACGATGAGGATATGGATTCCCGCTCGGTTGCTACTCACCCCCCTAAATCAGCTTCCATTTTAACTAATGAAAGGAACTGGTTACGGCAGTTTTGTATTTTGTCATCGTCTAGAGTCTCAGCTTTACTCTCTTTTAGTGTCATTGCTATAATCTCTGCTTGTGTCGCCATACTTTTTAAGGTTGCAGATTTTTTTGTGAAACCAAAAGTATCACCAGCAGCTTTTGCTGCAACGACTACAGCCCCTGAAATACCACCCCATATTTTAGCATTATTACCGCCTAATAATGCTAAAGTACTAGAAGTAAGGCCTCCTAAAATTACTATTAAACTTACGGCATAAGAAAACTTTTGATTCCTAATTTGTCTTTTTTGCCATATTTTAATTTTCGTTTGTATATCATTTACAACTATTTCGACATCAGGCATAGGAGAAACTCCAAAAATAATTGATTTAAGTAGGGTTTGCTGAAAAAGTCTTTTAGTGGGAACAGGTGTCACTATACCCAAAAGATCTCAGGGTTTAGAAGCATAACCGAGTATTTTAATGTCTGAAACCCTTATTGTTGCGTTGCTGGATTGTCAGTAAGTCCTAACATTGGAAGCATAAAGCTATGCGCGAGTCCCAAAATTTTGCATCCTTTAAACCCAATAAAAACGTTGGTTCAACGGTATTGTACTTATTTAGAACTTACGTATTCACAGCATCATCAAGGACTGAAGTTCAGATTTTCAGACACTAAGGTAGGAGTTATGCACTGTATCAATTAATTGGAAGTCGCCGGGAAACTTCATCCCCTTGTGGGTGGAGTTTTTTATGATGGTATACTTTTACCAAAATAAGCCGTTTCCGGCTTTGATTAATCGTTATTTTGATGGTAAATAGATCTGCTTTTTCGGGCTAAAGCGCATTGCTAAAACCCTAGGACAGATCACGTCTTTATCATCACACATACATATTTGGGATTTTTTACCAATCTGTAAGTCCTATAAAGTTTGATTTTTCCATAATTAGCAAGAAGTTACTATCTATCTAAAGGTAGTTATTAACAGTTGGAACAATATTTTGTTATTTGGTATACATATAGCAACCGCCATAACGATGAGGATATGGATTCCCGCGAAAGCGGGAATGACTTACCTATCTTTTGTCCTAACCAGCTTGGGGGTTGCTATAAAATACAATTTGTACAGGGTGTAATTTGAATTTGTATTTGTATTTGTATTATTGTTTTTCATACTGATAAGACTAATTTGTACAGGGTGTAATTTGTATTTGTATTTGTATTTGTATTTGTATTATTGTTTTTCAAACAACCTCTAAGAGCGAACGAGCGTCAGGGGTCTGGTTCTTGCGTACTTAGCGTGCTAAATATGTTGAAAAATAAGCTTGAAATCCTTGCTGGGATAAGATGACAGCCATTATTTACTGCCTTTTAGGTCTGATGATTAAAATTTTGGCTATAAGCGCCTGTAAGCCTTGATTTTAAAACAAAGTTATCGACTGTAATTAAAAATTTAGCACGTTAAGTACGCAAGAACCGGATTTAGGGGGTTCTAAAAGTATTTGATACATCACTAAGTACTTTTCACCAAAAAATAGTTATATTATATTTTTCGGGTATATCAACCTCTCCATTCAGACTCAGGAATTTTGGCACCCTGAAATATGCTGTGTAATGTACCAATTGGTAAAGTACGCCCTCGATGTTCAGGTACAATCACTTGTAATCCAAGGTCTTCATTTCGCCATTTGCGGTGGCTACCTTTTTGAGAAATCAGTTCAAATCCATATTGTCTCAGAATAATTTCAACCTCCTTAGCCGTCATGCGCCGGATGCGTTCACTCATGAGACAATAATCTCCCGTGCGATCGCGCCTGGGGCTAACTGAATAGATTCAGGTTGTAAATACAATTGAATAGCTTCTGTAATATTTTCTAAAGCTTCTTCCTGAGTTTCTCCTGCAGAAGTACAGCCAGGTAACTCTGGGCACCATATAGCCCAATCACCTGTTTCTGGGTCTGGTTCAAGAATCACACGCCATTTCATCGCTAATTCCTCTGGAATATAATTATTTTAATAATAAATAGATCAGATCGGCGCAAATAAACCGTGCTGGCTTTGGTCGTTATTACTCCCTTCCCGGTCTAAGATTACCTATAATTTTCCTTCTTCTCTGCGTTAAGAGCGGGACGCTACGCGAACGCATAGCCTTCGGCGCTCGTAGAGAAGCGTGTCGGAGACAGACGCACTCGCGTTTGCGCCTTCTCTGCGTTCGCGTAGCGTGCCGAAGACAGACGCTCCGCGAATACGGCTACCCTGCGGGTTCTGCTCTGCAGTATGCGTGAGACTAATTCATACTTTACAGCCATTTTCAGGTAAATAGACCACAGGGTAGGGGCGCAAGGCCTTGCGCCCCTACGAAGATCTGTGGTTCAAATGAGTGAAAATTGCTGTAAATCAGCAACGCCCAAAATCTCGTCTCTACTTTTTAAGTCATTTGTCGCGCCATTAACTGAGCAAATAACCCCTCGACTGCTGTTAATTCCTCAAAGCTTCCCTGTTGGACAACTCGCCCACTTTGGAGGACATAAATACGATGAGCGTTGCGGATTGTACTCAGTCGGTGGGCGATCGCAATTCTGGTAACTTGCAATTTATCTAAGCTTTGGCTTACAATAGCTTGAGTTCTGTTATCTAAAGCGCTGGTAGCCTCATCAAAAAATAAAATTCGCGGTTTCAATGCTAGGGCGCGAGCAATTAGCAGACGTTGGCGTTGTCCCCCAGAAATATTTCCGCCACCTTCACTGACTACAGTATGCATTTGCATGGGCATGGCGGTGATATCATCAGCGAAACCAGCAGAACGGGCTGCTTCCCAAGCTTCTTCTAGGGTAATGTGAGCGCCTGCGGCTATGTTCTCGAAAATCGAAGCTGAGGTCAATTGGCTATTTTGTAAGACCACGCCCAATTGTCGGCGGACTGCTTCAATATCTAATCCAGATAGGTCTTGACCATCGTAGTAAATTCCACCAGATTCTGGAGACTCAAAACCCAGCAGTAATCTTAACATAGTCGATTTACCACTGCCAGAACTGCCAACTAAGGCAATAAACTCTCCTGGTTCTGCATGAAGACTGATATCATCAAGTGTGATTGGTCCATCAGGGCGATAGCGGAAAGTAACATGGTCTACAACAATTCGCCCTTGGAGTCTCCCAGGATCGGCTTTGCTGAGGTTGACTTCTGGTATACTGGCTAAAATTGGACTAGTGCGTTTCCACTGGGGGATGATTTGTAAGACTTCGGTAATTGTGTTGCTGAGGTTGCTGGTTCCTTGAATAAAACTGCCAAAAGCGGCGTTGAAGGCTAAAAAAGTTCCCACGGATAAACCGACAGTTCCTGCATTTTTTGACTCTTCAAGTAGTTTGAGGGTAAACCAGAATAGGACTCCATTGGTCACTATGGGCATGATGGCATTAAACAGAGCCACCGCGTCTTCCACTTGTTGTGTCTTTAATTCTAGCTTGACTTGTTGACTGTAGTTTTTACTCCAGAAGGCGAAAGCGCGTTCTTGTGCGCCTGCGATATGCAATTTAGAAATACCATTAATTAGTTGTACTGTCTGTCCAAAAATATTTCCCTTGACTTCTAGTAGGGGACGTACCTGACGCAGCAGCAGCAACCCAGAAAAGGTAGTGACGGCGATCGCAATTATTGCCACGCCAACGGCAACTAAAGCTAGTTTAGAATTATAATAAAATAATTGTCCGAGGTAAAACAGTGTAAAGAAACTCGTGAAGAGATTGATGAGCGTTCTACCACCCAATTGACGACGAATTGCACTGACAGAAGTGACACGAGAAAGTAAATCGCCTGTGGTATATTGTCGGAAAAAGGATACGGGTAAATTCAGCAATCTATCCCAGGTAGCAGCTTGAGTAGAAGCATCGCCAGCGCTTTCGATTCGCAGCAGTGCAAATCCCTGGGCGATCTGAAATAAGCCTGTACCCCCAGCAGCAACCAGTAAACCTAAACCAATTTGCAGCAATAATCCGCGATCGCTATCTGGAATAGCATTATCCATAATCATCGCCGTGGCTTGGGGAGTAAACATTCCTAACATTGTCACCCCAATACCCGTGCAAAAAATTGTCAGGAGATCCTTAACCCTTCCTTTGAGCGCAAATTGCACTAAAGTTATAGCTCTAAATGCTTGTTCGGGTAAAGACCGATAAAACATATAAGCCACAGGAGAGATTCTTGCAGCTATGGATTCATCGACTCTGACGCGACTGTGTTCTCCAGGCTGGAATATTTCATAGACAGTAGGGGAAACTGGGAGTAATGCCACTGGTTGATTATCTTCAGTATAAGCCAATAGCGGACCACAATCCTGCTCCCACCAATTATCTCGCAACAGCACTTGGCGCATCCGAATGCGGGAAGCGCGGACAATCGCCTCCAATGGTTCTTTTACCCGCTGGAGATTTTCCGAACGCGCCGGCGGACGAATTTTTATCCCCATCGCTCTGCCCACAGCACCAGCAGCGACCAATAACGGTGTACCATCAGCGAAAAAATCGATAGCTTGCTGATTCAGCGTCGATGCTAGTTCACCGAGAGCCTCAGCCGTGACTTGACGATTGAGATTTTGGCGATCGCGCAATCTAATTAATTCCGCTTCAGCTTCTTGCTTGTCTAAAATCTCAATAGAGTGTAAAATCTGAATATTAAACTGGGATACCCCCGTGACAATTATCTCCCACTCCTTAATTTCGGGAGTAGAAACAGTAGCAAATTGAACTGCATCCACAGCTTCTAACCACATTTGCTCACTCAGGGGAAAAATACCCGTAGAACTAGTCAGAGTTAATTGCTCAAACCCCAGAAACTTGAGATTCCCATCTGTAATTTCTAACCAACTCAAAACACCCGCATCCGGTTGGAAAACTTGACCATTAGACAGAGAAAATCGACCGATTCCGCCGATTTTTTCTGACATCGCCAAAGTAGCCACTGAAGATAAAGCAGTACCAAGTTGCCTCAACCAAGATTCTACCAAAGCGATCGCACTTTCATCTCCATGAGCGATTAAATCAGCGAAATATTCTGGATGTAGTTGTAGTAATTCCGTCTCACCTATCGCCACAGCTAAAATCTGACGCTGTTCACCACCAGAACCTACAGCGGTTCCAAACAGCGCCTCACCGGGATTGACACTACACAGATAACGCCGAGTACCTTCAATTACCCCATCCTTGACAGTCACAGCAAACAAAGCCACAGAGCCAGACTGAACAAGCCTTACCCGCAAAGGGTCATTTAAAAGAATTGGTTGATTACCATTTACTTGGTACAATTGACCGCGCATTGTCACCTCATGGGGAGTTGGGAGTTGGGAGTTAGGAGTTAGGAGTTAGGAGTTAGGAGTTAGGAGTTAGGAGTTAGGAGTTACTCCCTTCCCGGTCTAAGATTATCTATAATTTTCCTTCTTTGCGCCTTCTCTGCGTTCGCGTAGCGTGTCGAAGACAGACGCTCCGCGAATGCGCCTTTGCGTGAGCTAAAAATTATTTCCCTACGGGACGCTCCGCGAACGGTAATCTTCCAGCGGGAAGGGAGTAGGAGTTAGGAGTAATGAGTAATGAGTAAGGAGTAAGGAGTAAGGAGTTGTAGTCACAGTGAAGAGTTTGGAGTTGGACAAATGACAAATGACCAATGACAAATAACAAATGACAAAGTTACAAATTGCTAAGTAACCGCGAGTAAGCGCCCTCGACTTGCCACAATTGTTGATGAGTACCACGTTGCACTACTTTTCCTCGCTCCAAGACAATGATTTCATCGCAGTCGCGGATAGTGCTTAAACGATGTGCGACAATAATGCAGGTGCAACCCCGTCGCCGCAAATTCTGATCAATGATTTTTTCTGTCTCGGCGTCTAAGGCGCTGGTAGCTTCATCCATGACCAGAATTGAGGGGTTATTTACCAAAGCACGCGCAATTTCTAACCGCTGGCGTTGTCCCCCGCTTAAGTTGGCTCCAGCTTCTATCAGTTCTGCATCAAAACCTCCAGACATTGAAAGAACTATATCGTCAATAGCGGCATCTTTACAAGCTCTCATCAGGCTGTTGTTTGGGACTGTCGAATCCCATAGGGTTAAATTGTCTCTGACAGTTCCGCCAAATAGTAGGATATCTTGCTCTACCATTGCCACAGAATTGGTCAGCATTTGTTGGGGAATCTGTTCTCTCAATGTACCATCAAACAAAATTTCCCCTGTCCACGGTTGATAAAGTCCGCTAACTAGTTTGGCGATAGTAGATTTACCAGAACCACTCCCACCTACCAAAGCAACCCGCTGTCCTGGTTTAATTGATAGGTTAAAGTTTTCTATGAGTGCGGGTTCTAAGCGACTATAGCCAAAGGTGATATTCCGCAATTCGACATATCCCTGCAATTTGGATTGGACAGAAAAATCGGTTTCTCTTTCTTTCGGGTTCCCTGTCTCCTCAATCGGGTTGTCCAGCACATCATCTAAGCGGACTAAATTACCTTCTAACTCTTGCAAACTTGTACCGAAGTTGACCAGATTGTTCACCGGTTCTTGAAAACTGTGGGTTAACCCTTGAAAAGCTATTAGCATCCCAATGCTCAAGTGTCCATCCATCACCCGCAAACCACCGACTACTAATAATAGCATTGAGGAAAGGGCTGACAAAAGTACCGGTAAGACAGAGAATATCTGATTGGTTGTCCCCAGTTGCTGCTGGGAATTAATTGCTTTGGTATAGTAACCCGACCAGCGAGCAAAGAAATCTGACTCTAAACCAGATGCTTTGATAGTTTCTATACCTTGCAAAGCCGCTATCGAAATACCAGCCGCTTTGCCATATTCCTGCATTAACCGCTGATTCGCATCGACCCGCTGACGGGAAATTGACTGTAATGTGACGATATTAATAGCTGCAAAAATTACCATAATCAAGGTTAGTACCCAGTCGTATTGCACCATGACTAAGGCATAGAATATTACCATAATTGCATCAATGAGCGTAGTCGCCAATTTTCCCGAAAGGACATTAGCAACTTCGTCATTAAGATGAGTGCGATCGCTGATTTCTCCAGCAAAGCGTTGAGCGTAAAAACTCGCAGGTAGGCGGAGAATATGCCAAAAAAAGCGGCTAGACATCCCAATAGCCAGCTTAATCTTCAACCGGCGGAGATACTTTAACCGCAGTAAGGTGAGCGACCCTTGGAGTATAGTTATAATAGCCATGACTACCAGCAAAGGACGTAACCAATCCTGTCTTTGCTGCACCAGGATATCATCGACAAATACCTGGGTTAACACGGGCACAGCTAACCCAACTAAGGTTAACAAAAAACCGGCAATTAGGCAATAAATTAACGCCCCAGCAGCACCGCTCAACCGTTCCCACAGGGATACCGCAATACTAGTTTTGCGACCACTTTTGACAAACTCTTTGCTGGGTTCCATGACCAGCACCACCCCAGTGTACCCCTCGTCAAATTCTTGGTGTGATACCGTACGCGGTCCGGTCCCTGGGTCATTGAGATAAACCCGTTTTTTGCCAAATCCTTCTACTACAACAAAGTGGTTAAAGTGCCAAAATATGATATATGGAGGGCGCAAAGCTTGTAACTGCTTCAGTTCCTTTTTAAAGCCTTTCGCTTCCAGTCCATACCTTTTAGCAGCTTTGACCATATTCGATGCTTTGCTACCATCGCGGGAGACACCACACTCTCGACGCAGTTCCGTTAGGGGTACAATGCGTCCATAATAACCAAGAATAATCCCCAAAGCTGCAGCACCGCATTCCACAGCCTCCATTTGCAAAACAGTCGGCGTTTTTACCCGTCCTGTGCTTTTACCAGAGACTAATGTTAGCAGGTATTGCCAAGGATTAATTCCTGTTGTTACGGTCTGATTAGTAGATACCACTGTATTCCCTCAAGATTGGTAACACAAAGGTGATGGGGGCGCGTTCTTCGACCTTGACCCGCACAAGGGTAGTAGTTCCAGAAGAGATTTTTGTTTGCGGTCCGGTGGAAGAAGACCACTTGTAGCCGCTTGGTGTGGTAGAATCTAGCTCTAGGTCAGAAAATACTTGGATTAAACCTTCCTTTTGTTGAGATAGCAGACCTTCCACCACTTCCGCATTGCCCACCTCTGCAGCGGCTGATTCTTTGGAAATGGGAAACCGTGAAATGCTAGTGATATTACCCACAATACCACCAAAGCGTTCCCGTTTGACAGTTTGCGGCGTAATTTGAATTTTCATCCCTGACTGAATTTTCTTACCCTCAGCCACAGGGAAATAAGTCACACTCACCAGCTGACTTTGGGGATTTTCCGCCTCAATGGTTGCTAGACGAGTACCAGCATTGACAACTTGTCCTGGCGTCAGAGTAATTTCTAAAATGCGTCCTGAGTATTGACTAATAATTTGGCTATTGTCGCCTAATTGCAGTTGTAATTTGGCAATTTCCCGCTTCACTTCTTGAATCTCTTTTTTGCGGGCAGTGGCATTTTCTAGGTCTTGTTGAGCCACAGAAGCGCGTTTGCTGTCCAATTCTTTGAGTTGGGCTTGGAGGTCAGAAATAGTACTCAGGTTTTGATGATAGTCTCTTTCTGTTTCCGTCGTCTTTACATCCAGTTCCTTTAATTGGTTCTGGATGTCGGCAATTTTTTCCAGGTTTTGCAGATATTCCTGTTCCGCTTTGAGGGCTTCATCGCCGGAAATCGCCCCTTCTTGTTTAAATAACTGTTGGCGGCTTTTCATTCTCTGGAGGAAAACAGGATTCAACCCTTGGGCTTGCTTGAGGCGTTGCTGTAAGCCTTGGCGTTGCTGTCCTATGGAGGTATTACCTGTGGTTTTCAGCAGCGGTGTTACAGCTTGCAATTCCCCGATGCGTTGCTGGAGATATTGACGTTGTTGCTCTCTTGAGAGTTGCTCCTGTTCTCGTCTTACCCCTTGCAATGAAGCAACCGCTTGGTCTTGTGACTGTAGTTCCGTCAGTTTAGCTTGTTGCTGTTGCAGTTGCTTGCGGAGTTCAGCTTGGTCAATGGTCGCCAGTACTTGCCCTTTTTTGATGATATCACCGACTTTGATATTCAGAGCAATTAACTGTCCCGCGCTTTTTGATTGTAGGGGTACAACTTTGCTGGGGTAAATCAGCACTCCTCGACCTTGAACGGTAACGGGGATGCGTCCGTAAATGCTCCAGATGACGGCTACTGTGAGGATAGAACCCAAGGCGGCTAGGGGTAGCCAGCTTTTGGGGCTGACTACCTGCATCAATTGGTCTAGTCTTTCGGGTGATGATAGCCGCTCTAGGGATTCTTTGCGGAATATACTACGTTTTTGGTGGAGCATTTTTTGTACACCCATTTTATCGGCTATGTGAGGACGATTGTGGGTAGGGGCGCAAGGCCTTGCGCCCCTACAGATCATTCAACGACGCCAAAAACCCTGATTTTCTCCTAGGGTGAGGGGACAGACCTACCATTCGCGACTCAGCATCCTTGCGCTTAGGGAATTAAGGAGTGGGGTGCAACGATTGTGGGAATCATAACTAATCTGGATTTTATGCAGCCTCAGTTTTTGGATGGACACCTAGCAGGGAAGAAAACTTTTGGGGTAGATGTTTCCAAGTAGCTGCATCCTTAGCAACCTCCTGCGTAAACAATTTAGAGTCGGGGAAATCAAGTTCTTCGCACAGTACAATTAAATCAATAACAGTCGCGTACCAGAGCAATGGTGTATCAGCAAATCCTGAATATGACTGCTATTCTTTGCTACACAGCAAGTGCTTTTGTTTGCAAATTAGTCGCTATTTCATCACTTGTTGGCAAAGAAACGAGAGGACAGCCTAATGCATCAGGATCAAGGGTTTGAATTCCCCGAACCCAAGGAGCAAAACGACCTGGTATGAGATCAAGCCGACCATCAGACCGTAACGTGCCAATATTGTTGCGTTCATCAGAAAGGGCTACTGTACACTTACCCACAGAACCGTTGGCACGAATTACTAAAGAGTTGGGAAGTGATGCATAACAAACATAGTCATCTGGCAAGGCACTATTTTGTGGTGATTGCAAATTCTCGCCAAATAATTTTGCTTCGAGACTTTTGGCGGCTGCCTTTTTTTCAGCCCCTGAATACATCTTGATTGAAGCAGCATTACTACCTCCGAGAGGTTCAATCGATTGAAAGTAAGCAGAAAACCTTGAATCAGGTAAAAATTCTCTTTTGATATCCTCTAATAATGGGTCGAGAATATTTACCCTATCAACAGTGAAATGCAGGCGTAAATTTATATAAATTGGTAATGAACTATTGCGAATTGCTAGTAGATTAGTCCAAATGCGTTCAAATGTGCTTTTCCCGTCGGCACGAATACGACTTTGGTCATGAATTTCTCTAGGACCATCAAGAGAAATTTGGTATTTTGTCACTCCCGCATCGGCTAAAGCACAAGCTGTATTGAAATCCAACAAGTAACCATTTGTGGTCATGTTACTTGAATAATGGAGATGAGGATACTGGGATGCTAGGGACAGGGCATATTCAGAAATATCTAATACAATATTTTTGGACACAAGTGGCTCTCCACCAAACCAAGCTAAATTTAAATAACTTAAATTTGGGCTTCGTTTTGCAAGGATAGCTTTAATACCTGCTATCGTCTCTGGCTGCATCCGCCCTACGGAAAAATCTTCATAACAGTAGATACAACGAAAATTACACTGTTCTGTCGGTAAAATAATTAATTCAAGACGCTTATCAGACATTAATCGCACACGTCTGACATCATCAGTATCGATAGCACTAGCTTTGTTCAAAACTGTTACAGCCATAATAACACCTCTAAATTCGAGAATTTATTCCCTATAAATAGGAAAGAGAATCTAAACTTATTGACAAAAAGCATGATCACTAAAATCCTGGTTAATATTTAGCCAAGTGCAGCGATCACTTGCATACAAACATTCCAATTTCTCTCAACAGCAATGTCGAACTAAATATAATCTAAAATTCTGAATCTTTATTTTCCTTAACAACCGGAGTAAGTTAAGAGAGAATTAGAATTTAGTAAGTCGGCATGATAGAACTGAGGTATATTTGGTCTTTTAAAAAGAGTAAGGTAAGGATTCAAGTGTCTGAAAACCACTCACATAACCAGTTACAAAATTGAGTTTGGCTTATTAACATACCTTTAGTCGCCATAAGGCACGAGAATATAGGTGTTGCAGAATTATTATTGAGAATATAATAAATCTGTGGCTAATCCCCGGAAAACCCTACCTGATTGGTATGACCTGAATCCTTACTAAAAAATATAAAAGACCAATTTCTAAGCTATAAAGACTTTAGACTACTATTGCTTATTACAATGACAATTACCATTACCACCGCCAGCAATCCGTTCAAGCTCTTCAGGGCTTAATTCTTGGAGTAAGTCTGCCATTTTAGGATCTTTAACCACTAATTCCCCATTTTCATTAATCTCGATATACTCACTAGCCTGTTTAGGATTTTCGTTTTCGTTTGGGGTAGACATAATTTCTCCTAACTGATTCTACAACAACTGTTATCAGCATAAAAAATGAATATTTGCTCCTTGTTATCACCGAACATCACACTTTCTATGCCCTTGGCTACAAGAATAGCGTCTTTAACATTTAGATGTAATACCTTATTTTTAGATCAATACTCACCTTTTTTTAGATCTTAGATTTGTCGCATAATTCCAACAAAGAACCCCGCCCCGCCTTCGACTTACCTCAAAGGCTCCCCAGACCGCCTGCAGTATGGGGTTGGGGTATTAGGGCAATACAGTTCAGTTAAGGAAAATTGTCGTAGGGGCACGGCACGAATAAAATTGTCGTTAGAAGAAAAAATTGTGGATGCCGTGCCCCTACAGTGTATATCATTCAAGCCTAACTGAACTGTATTGGGTATTAGGGTACTTTTGCAAGAGGTCTATTAAATATTCCAATAAAATTAAAAGCGCAGAGTATGGCTAGCGGCTTTTTAACACAATGCACAATTTTTAGATAAAACTACCTTTTTTTTCGTTATATTTCATAGTCCACTGCTGCAGTTATTCGACTGTCCATGCTAACCAAAAAATGGTTATATAATGAGATATCACAGTATGAATGCTATAAATGCATATGGAACGTGAAGCGGTTACAATCAGGTTTCCTATTCCTCTGCTAAACAAAGCAAAAGATCTTAAAGATGGCTCAGAGTCATTCAATGAGCTAGTAGTTGAAGCCGTGGAACGAGAGGTTAAACGACGCCAGGCTATTGCTACTCATCACAGTATCGTCGCCAGGCGTGCCAAAATTAAGGCTAGAACTGGTGTACACCCGAATGTGAATGCTCTAATTCATAGCCTCAGAGAAGGGGATCTGCGAAGTGAATAAAGTCCTATGCTTGGACACAAGCATTCTTATTGCCTATCTTGTCCCTGATGAAAATGAACCATTAGCAGATAATCTCGTGCTGGAAGCAATTGCAGGAAATGGATGTTTAGTTTCTCCCGCCTTTGCTTGGGCTGAAGTAGGCTCAGTATTACGTAAGAAAATCAGGATGAATTTACTGACACGAAAAGAAGCAGAAGGCTGTTATCAGGATTTTTGCAATTTACCGATAAACTACATCAATGAGGAGTTACTCAGAGTCAGAGCTTGGGAGATTGCAGAGCAATATCAACTACCAACGCTCTACGATGCTGCATTTTTAGCCTGTGCTGAGAGTGAAAAAGCTCTATTTTGGACGGCTGATAAAGTACTATTGAATAAATTATTGCCGCTACCAACTTATGTAAATCAACTGGGAGTCTAGCAAATAGGTGTATCTGTACCCACAAATAAATTTTATCTTCCCTGTTCCCTGTTCCCCATTCCCTGTTCCCCATTCCCTGTGTTTCTTAGGAGACAACAATAAAACTTCTTGCAAAAATCCCCTAACACCCCACCCCCAACCCCTCCCCGCTTGCGGTCCGTGGAGGTTTTGGCTTTAGAGCGTGTTTGAAAAGTCCGCTTTCATGTGCCCTGGCGATTAGAAATCGCGGCTACACAGACAAAACCCGCACTTCGACAAGCTCAGTGACCACCTGCGCGGGTTCAAAACCCTTAATTTCTCATTAGTCCACGGAGGTGGACTTTGTTTGTGTAGTTGTCACCTTCATTCGCCGAGAACTTTTCAAACATCCTCTTAGACAAAACCGGGGTCGGGTTCTTCAACCGCTTGCGTGAAAATTGCTGTAAAAAATCACCTCAATCGCCCTAACATCCAATCAAATCTTTTCCCAGCCAGGGCTACACCATCTAAAACGCTATCATTTAACTCATCCTCATATTCGAGATTTTCAGCCAAGGGTAAACCTTGACTATAAACCAACCGACCATAACCCAACTGACTCAACATTCCCTGCAATCTCTGATAAAGTAAAATAGCAATCACGCGATAAAAACGCGAGCCAAATCCTACATCCTGCTGCAATTTTGCTCCTAGTTGTTGTCGGGGAATTGACAAAACCATTGTCTCTTCAATAGCTTTAACAGTTGCAAAAGGTAGGCGACTATCAATAAATGGTGTTTCGCCAATAATTTCACCTTTAGATAATCTGGCTACCTCTCTACCCAAAATTTCGTTACCCTCAATAGCAGCAAAAGCACGAGCTAAAGGATTACGGTCATCAAGAGAAATAGACAGGGACAAAGTTCCATCTAACACAAGATATAGCGCATCCACAGGACCTCTTTCATGGATGAGTGTCGTATGCGCCGGAATTTTTTCTGGAGTCCCAGTAGCCATCAACCAATCGATGTCACTATCATGTAATGCTCCCAAAATAAATAGTACATCTTTAACTGGTTGACTTGGGGTAAATTTGCTGCGCCCAAGCTGATGGATCGTGCTTTCGATTCTATCTGCTAACAAAATGGCGATCGCCCGATAAAACCGCGCCGCAAATCCTACATCCTGCTGCAATTTCGCCGCCAATTCCTGTTGAGGAATCGACATCACCAGCGACTTTTCTACAGCCTGAATACTAGTGGCTATTGAGCGACTACTTACAAAGGGAATTTCTCCCACTACCTCACCTCTAGATAATCTCCCAACTTCGCGACCTAAAATTTCACTACCCTCGATAGCTGCAAAAGCACGAGTTAGAGGATTATTCTCAGGTTGAGAGATATTAACTGTTAAAATGCCATCTAGCAAAATATGTAGACAATCAGCAGTTTTTCCTTCTTGAATAAGTACACCACCCGCCGCTATTTCTCTTTGATGACCGATAGCAATCATCCAATCAATGTCACTGTTAGTTAATTCTTTAAGTAGGACTTCTGTCATGATTTAATTATCCTATTTTTGGTTAATAATTTGAAGAAAAACGAACTGATACACCAGGAAAAATGAAAAAATCTCTTATACCCCAATACAGTTCAGTTAGGCTCGAATGATATACACTGTAGGGGCACGGCATCCAAAATTTTTTCTTCTAATGACAATTTTATTCATGCCGTGCCCCTACGACAATTTTCTGAACTGTATTGTCTTATACCCATCCTCGCTTGCGGAGAGAGGGTTATCAGTTATCAGTTAAAAGTTTTGATAACTGATAACTGTTGACTGTTCACTGATTTAAAGTCAGGTCGTCATTTTTCATTTGTTATTTGTGTAGGCGCAATTTCGCATTTCCAGCAATCTTGATAAATATCTAAAACTTCTTGAAGTCGTGATTGTGCCTCTGGGGAAGCTAATTCTTCTAATGTCAAATAGGTCAAACATATTAACATCAATGGTTGAATATTAGCATCTCTCACGCCTAGTTTTGGCTGGCTAGTTTCCCGTAAAAAATATGATCTTAACTCAGCATCAAAGCGCTGTAAATTTTCGGCTGCAGCTTTTACTAATGCTTGGAGAATTTCAAAAGCACCATCAGAAATTGGGGGCTTACCCCGATAGTTTTGCAGTCTCCCTCCTTCGCGATAAGTAGGAAATGATTCTAACCCTAAAAAGCGTAAAAACCAGTCGGCTCGATAGTAACCAATCGCCGCAATAATCCCTCTATAATCGGCAATTAATTCATCAAATATATTGTTTCGCATCGAGTTAAACAAGCGCCGTGTAAAGTAGTGAGTACATTCATGTTCCAGCCTAATTGTCAAAGATAGACGCTCCCATTCCCGTTCCTCAAGTCCCATGTCTGTAGCAGAAACATTGCTATAGGAACCGTTACTTAAAATAATGAATTTATCTTGATAGAGATGCTTTTGTGGTATAATACTTTGAAATTCTGCAGCCCAATTACTTGCAGAGCCATTAACAGAATTTTCAGCTTGCCATTGTTGACGATACTGGCGGATTCTATCCCAATTGTTAAACCCGCTGACGATACAAGCTCCCATAGAATTCGGGATCGGTTGGGGTTCATTTCGCATTGTCAGCGCTTGTACCAAAGACACAAAGTCTTCTCGGTTCCCCGGTAACAAAACCGGGATGGTTCCAGCCAAACTTTGGTGTAGTATTAATTGGAGTTTCTCCGGTTCCTGCAAGACTAAACCAGTCGCTTCAACTATACCATCTGCACTCACACCCCGACGAGTAGCAGACCGATACGCTTCCGTCTCGCTGATACCAGCCAAAATAGGGAATTTGAATTGTACCAACCGCTGCTGAAGCACCTCAAATGCGCCGACAACCCTTGCTAAAACCCCGTATTCCTCCCAAACCGCTACATGGGGTTCAGAAGTCAGCGGAAACTGAATGGGATGGGTGAATGTGTTGTGAGCAAAGACATTTTGGTTATATTCCAATAGTTCCTCCGCCTGTTCAGCAGTGGCTTGGAAGTAGGCAAGGACACCAGTACGAAATGATTTTTGATCTTTGTCATTTGTCATTTGTCATTTGTCATTTGTCATTGGTCATTTGTTATTTGTCATTGCTCCCAACTCCTACTCCCTTCCCGGTCTAAGATTACCTATAATTTTCCTTCTTCTCTGCGTTCGCGTAGCGTGTCGAAGACAGACGCTGCGCGAATGCGCCTTTGCGCCTTTGCGTGAGCTAAAAATTATTTCCCTACGGGACGCTCCGCGAACGGTAATCTTCCAGCGGGAAAGGAGTAACTCCTCAGTCCTAACTCCTAACTTCCAACTCCTCACTCCTAACTAACAACTACACCAGCAATTTGGTTAGTAATGGCTTTGATTGTCTCAGTGATTGGATGCTGAGAGTAGCGCAGACAAAATACTCCTTTGCTTGCTAGTTGTACCATCTCTTCCGCTAGGGGTAAAATCCCAGCCACGGGGACGTTATATATTTTTTCTACCTGTTGTTGTAAGTCGGTAAAATTTAAGTTTGGTAACACTTTATTGATTACCAATACCATTTTTGATCCGTTCAACTTTCGCGCTACATCAACTGTAACAGCAGTTCCCTGGAAGTCTTGATGATCTGGTCGTAGCAGGATGACTAGAGCATGAGCAATCCCAATGGAAAGTAAGGTTTCTTCATTTAAACCAGGGTGTGTATCTATTAATAAGTAGTCCAGTTTCAGGCTGCGAATGAGTTCTTGAAAGCCGTCGTTGAGTCTGATTACATCATATCCCTCGCGGAGAATTCTGGCAATTTCACTGGTTTTAATACTAGAAGGAACTAAGTAAAGACTGCCCTTAATAGTACCTGTATTTCCCTGTTCGGCAATTAAAGCATTAGTAACATCATATGCGGTTTCTTTGATATCACAATGCCCCCATAAATAATCATTGAGGGTATATTGGATATTATTCTCATTAATACCGAAAATGACGTGAATTCCTGGGGATTGGATATCTGTATCAATAATGCCTACACGTTGCCCTTGCAGCACCATAGTAGCCGCTAGATTGGCAATTAAGTTTGATTTTCCAGTACCGCCACGGAATGAGTGAACAGCGATAATTTGTGCCATAGATTACCTCATTGTCAAGGGTTAAGGGTCAATTGAGCGATCGCTCTTTTAAGGTTTGCACTTGATTCTGCAATCGCTGGTAGTACTCTGTTTCAGTTTCATTAGCATTTACTTGCTGTTCTTTGAGTTTTTGAATCTTTTTTTGTATTTGCTGAAAGTGTTCATTTTCGGTAATTTCTGCAACGTGGATGGCTCTTTTGGTTTCGTCTATCTCGATGCGAAGTTCCTGGACTTGCACTTTTAGCTGCTGGTCGCGCATTCTCACTTGTTCGGTCATTTCCAAGAAGACTCGGACTAATTGACCGATATCGTCTTGGCTATGACCTACTTTCGCCAAGGTATGATGTAGTTCGAGTACATGACTATCAAAATTGTCATCTTCTAGTGCTTGAGCGGCGATAGTAAGGGCGTGAATCGGTTGAGAAATACTTAGCCCTAAAAGCAGGGCGATAATTGCTGTAATTCCGCCGACAATGACCACGCTGCAGCTATTGAGCCAAATCAGGCGATTCAAAGGCGCGGTAAACTGAGCTTTAGGTTGGCTGATTCCCAATACCCAAGCTTGGGTAGCTAAGGGTGCAAAACCCACTATCTGAGGAATCTGGGAATGGGGTAATTGATAGGTGGCTTGACCTGGCTGTTTAGCTCTCACCATTACCTTTAAGCTGGGAATGTCTAAGCTCTGAATCTGCTTCACACCGTAGGGATGGGAATTAGAATCGGGCGCTATTTCCCTGTTAAGCTCCTGGTTGAGGGTTTCTGGTGGTAGGGGAATCAGGCTATGGTAGAGCAGAGATGGATTGGGATGACCAATGATTACTCCCTGTTGGTCAATGAGAAAGATGTCCGTGTGGGAGTCTATCTGTAAGGCATTAATCATCACCCAGATATCTTCTCCCCGCATCTTGAGTAGGGTAGTTCCCACAATCTCAGAATCAGGCGATCGCACCAATTGGGAAAAAAACATTCCTGGCCATCTGGTTGTTTCATCCACTAAAATGCTAGTTCCATAAAATTTGCCCTGAATAGTAGAATAATTTTGACCAATGAATTTTGCATCTGTCGCCGCTAGACACTGACCCTTTGCATCCATAAGTAACACAGCATCCAGGTCTGGATGAGAGTGAAAGACGTTTTGTAGGGTTTGTTGTAGCTGGGGACGGTAGGCTTCCCGCTGTTCGGGGGTGGTAGCAGCCAGGAAACTCACCACATGGCGATCGCTGCTGACTTGAGCTACAACACGGTGATGATCAATAATTAACTGGTCAAAACGACTAGCTGTGCTGGTGGCTAAGACTTCCAGTTTGCGGTATTCTCCAGCCTCTACACTTTTTAAGCTTTGTTGCAAATTGTAGTAGGCAGTGGAGATCATCGGTATCAGGACAGCACAAACCAATGCTACCGATATTTTGGCAGCAATTGACCAGGCAGGTGGATAAAACAACCGATGGAAGAGCTTCATTTTCTATCTGCTTTAGCAGTCCCTGATTTACTAAACATCTTTGGACATCGTGCAACAATTTTTGCTACCTTTCGGGAACGCGAAGGGCGAACCATCAAAGCGGTCGATTCCAACCTGTCCACAAGTGTAAAGTTTGGATTGAGCCAACCTACTCCTATAGATAATCAGTAGCTTAGGCAAGGATGCCTCTAATTTCAATGCACAATCTTTAGATGTTCTTCGCGCTGTGCTTTTCTCCAGACTTGGGGGGTGGTTTTGTGGTGATGGCGAAATTGGCGAAAGAAATGACCCTCATTTTGATAGCCCACAGTCTCAGCAATCTCATGCACAGATTGGTTAGTCTCTATCAATAAAGCCCGTGCTTCAGCCATCCGGCGCTCGATAATCCAATGATTCACTGGTTGTCCTGTATGACGACGCACTAGGTTGGTTAAGTAAGCTGGAGAGTAACCAATTGCAGTAGCCACGTCGCACAAGCTGATTGATTGATGGTAATTAGCTTCAATGAACTCGAATATTTGACTTAAGAGGGGGTTAGCAGGAAATATTGACAACGATGGTTTTGCAGTCTGAGCAAGGGCTGGCGGTAAACTTGCAGGTATCTCAAATGGAGTCTGTTGGCGATCGTTAAGTTTGCGGATCAAGAGACAGCCATACTCCTTACCTTCCTCTTCCATATAGGTAACTGTGATTTCTACTGGTAAGCTAAGGCCTTCCTGATTGCAATATAGGGAAGTAAAGTATAAAGAACCCTGCTGTTTGATAGTTTCCCAGTGCTGTAACCAAACTTCTATCAAAAATTCCAAGTTTAAGTCTTGTATACTCATGCAGAGTAATTCCTTACGGGAATACCCTACTAAACTGCACGCTGCATCATTGACGTAGAAAAACTTTGCGTTTGGCTTGACCCAGAATACTGCATCTGTCACACGATCTATCACCAAGTTAGTAAGCAGCAACTCCTTTTCTAGCTGCTGTTTGACTTGAGAGGCACGTTGCACTGAAATACAGGTGTCAACAACCATAGGTTTTACTCACTGCAATTACTGAGAACTAAAAGTTATCGTAATTTGCACTGTAAATTATTAACCGCAGAATTAATATATCTTGAATAAATAAATGTGTGTTCTAATGTTACAGTAAAGTAATAAATATTACGATTAATATCAACTTGCAAAAATTTAATTACAAGGTTATACACTGAGTGTCAAAACCAACCCTCTATTGTAGCGTATATTTCAATACAGTTCAGTTAAGGAAAATTGTCGTAGGGGCACGGCACGAATAAAATTGTCATTAGAAGAAAAAATTTTGGATGTTCCCTACAGTGTATATCATTCGAGCCTAACTGAACTGTATTGGCGTATATTTAACTAGAATGCAACACATCAATAATCTGTAGGGGCGCAAGGCCTTGCGCCCCTACCCTATCTGTCCCATTATTTTTTCAAATTGGTATAAGATTTAAAGATTGAAAAAACCCAGATAGAGGCAGATAATTTATCTAGCTCTATCTGGGATTCAAAACTCTAAATCGTGACTTTTTTACCTACACATTAAATCTAAACAACAGCACATCTCCTTCCTGCACGATATACTCTTTACCTTCACTTCTGACCAATCCTTTTTCCTTGGCGCCATTCATCGAACCAGAGGTGACTAAAGCATCATAAGCAACGGTTTCAGCGCGAATAAAACCCCGCTCAAAATCAGAGTGAATCACGCCTGCAGCTTGGGGTGCTGACATTCCTGCATTGATTGTCCAAGCGCGGGTTTCTTTCGGTCCACAGGTGAAATATGTCCGCAGACCTAAGAGGGCGTAAGTGGCGCGAATCAAAGATTTTAAACCACCTTCCTTCACACCTAAAGATTCCAAGAAATCAGCTTTATCTGCTTCTGGTAATTCGACTAATTCCGCTTCTACTTGCGCCGAAACTATCACAACTTGGGCATTTTCTTGGGACGCAACTTGTCGCACCTGTTCGACGAAATCATTACCTGTTGCTAAGTCATCTTCAGAAACATTCGCAGCGTAGATAATTGGTTTATTAGTAAGCAGTCCCAATCCCTTAATAATCTCTGATTCTTCTGCAGTCAAACTTACCTGACGTACCGATTTACCCTCGTTTAAAGCAACAGCTAATTTTTCTAACACTGTCACTTCAAACTGTGCATCTTTGCTGGTGCGTGCTTGTTTGCGCGTGCGGTCAATACGTCTTTCAATTTGAAATAAATCGGATAAACCAAGTTCCAAATTAATGATTTCTATATCTCGCGCTGGGTCAACAGAACCAGCAACATGGATGATATCATCATTTTCAAAACAACGTACTACATGGACAATCGCATCAACTTCTCGAATATGAGAGAGAAATTGATTACCAAGTCCTTCACCCTGACTTGCGCCTTTGACCAAACCAGCAATATCCACAAACTCAACCCGTGCGGGTATAATTTGCACCGAACCGGCAATATTAGCCAGAACATTTAAGCGTTCATCCGGTACTGCGACCACACCGACATTCGGTTCAATCGTGCAAAAAGGGAAGTTAGCAGCTTCTGCTTTAGCGTTAGCAACTACAGCATTAAATAAAGTAGATTTTCCGACGTTGGGAAGTCCGACAATTCCGGCTCGTAGCATTTTAGATTTTGGATTTTGGTTTCTATATACAAAGATAATTCAAACAGGTTTGGGGATGGTTTGGGGAATTGGACCTGGAACTGGCTGAGGAATGGGTGCTGGTACTGGTTCCGGTACTGGTTCTGGAAAAGGTGGATGTTGGGGAGTTGGTAGGGGGTTCGGTTCGGGTGTGGGTATCTGTGGTTCGGGTATGGAGATAGCAGCGGGGTAAATCATGGTAAGTCTCATAAAATTGTTCGACCTTCCCAAGCTAGATGACAACCTGAATCGCTGACATCTTCCAAAATGGCTATACCCAAGAGACTTATTTTAACGAGAAATGGGGGAGTTGGGCGGATGGAGGGGTGGGGTGATGGGGAGAAAATTATTTAATTTTACAATTAATTTTAGGACGTTTTTCTTCATCAGGAAAATCACAGAGAAAGCATCACGAATCATAATTCGTAGAGTTTCCATATCATCAGCTTGAGTGAAAATTGATTCGCTTAATGCTCTGGCTGTATAACCACCATCTGGATCATCTTTAACTAGAAATACAATTTCAATCCTGGAGATATTTTCTTAATAAAGATTAATTTTTATATCCAGTATTACAATAAGGATGTGTTATTTGTCCATTATCTACATTTGCCAATCCACCATCTTCTTTACGCTGTATATGATCAATGGAAATAGAGTTTCTATGAATAAGACCGCTGCAAATTTTACATCTGGGTATATTTTTTAATGTTCCCTTAATGTAAATCTCACTTTTTTTATTTGTATTGAAGTCTTGTGCTGATGAATCTATTGGCTGAATGTTCTTACGAACAGTCAAATATTGAAAAGTTTTAGTAGATAAAATTGCATCTATCGTTTCCTCAATTGTTTTTTCAGATTTTAAATAGACAATAGCTTCTTGAAGAAACTCAGATATATGGATGTAGCTTTTTTGAACAGACCTATACTTTACGTAAATCTGCTGTAATAAATAATCATATTCTAAAACTAATTCTTCAAATTTTTCTCTAACTTGAATGAAATCATTAATTTTTTTTCTTTGATCTAGTTTCATTACAAAATCAACAATAGACAAAAACGACACTGTTTTATATCTTCCATCTTTTGAATAAAAATATACAATTGGATGTAGCCCCAAAGATGAAGGCTGATTACTGTTTAATCGATAAGCAACTTTTCTGACATGTTTTAAAATTTTGATTGTTGCTTCTCCTGTGGTATCATCTTCAATTCCTTTGTTGTTAAAATCTATATTATTAACAATATTTACAAACTCTAAAATTAGTGGTAGTGTTTGATCAGAATAAAGCTTTCCAGCAACTGGAATATCAAAAGTTTTGATTGGAGTTTGCAGTTTAGGCTCAAAAAGAATTGCATTAATTTCTTTAGCTATCTCTTG
Source organism: Gloeotrichia echinulata CP02 (assembly GCA_038087035.1). Taxonomy (NCBI): domain Bacteria; kingdom Bacillati; phylum Cyanobacteriota; class Cyanophyceae; order Nostocales; family Gloeotrichiaceae; genus Gloeotrichia; species Gloeotrichia echinulata. Next base: position 6,470,206 of record CP051187.1, read on the forward strand.
TATTTCATTCTGTATTTCATCTGGAAAAGATGACCAATATTTATGGCCTTTACCACTTCTAATAATTGCACGTGCAGCTATACTGTTAGGCTTCCTTCTAGATTCAAGAAGCTTTAGCTCAGTTTTATCAATTAACGTAGCTTGTTGATTTATTTTGAAGAAAGAATTTTCTGCTTTACTTGCATCACCCTCAACCCACTGAAGTTGAATTGCTAACGCAGCTAAATTTTTAGCAGATTTGACAATTTCTGGTTTAACTTTCTCAGGATGTGTTAGAGCTAACTTAAAATCATTATATGAACCAACTTTTTTATTCACTAATTTTCGGGTTTCTTCAGCAATCCTGTTTTGTTCATCAGGAATTACATGGTCATAAAATGATTTGGATATTGTTCCATCACCATAATCATCGTTTACCCAAGCAGCTAAAGCACTTAATCTATGGCTACCATCGATTACAAATAAATATCCACCTGTACTTCGCCATAGAATAATTGCCGGGATTAAATCACCATCTATAAAACTCTTGATAAATTCGCATATTTTGGTTTTATCCCATTCATTAGTTTCTCTCTGAAAATCAGGCTTGCGTATATTTGAAAAGAAAAAAGAATCTGTTTTAATATCTTCAATAGAAATCGTTTCTTTCTTTTTTCCAGGATTACTATTCTCTTGTACTTCAAAATCTTCTCGTGGAATCAGCGCATCTAAATTAACTTTAGTCATTACTTTTATTAATTTATTTTGTATCTATATTTTTTCAACCACAAATATACTTGACTACAAGTAACTCTAATATCGTTTCTTTATGACGGGGCGACAAATTTCTTGAGTTCTTTCTTTGTGTCCTTCTCTAAGAGACGCTATGCGAATGCGGTTCGTTATATAATTCGGCGCATCTTCATGCAGAATTGGTATAACCACTAATCAGTATTATAGCAGGCGTAAGTCGGATCTTCAAAAAATGCTCCATCAAAACCAAACACCCTTAATAGAAGCCTTAAAAACCTCCATTTCTCGTCATCACGCACCATTTTACACCCCAGGACATAAACGCGGTGCAGGAATTTCACCGACATTAACTGATTTACTAGGTAAACAAGTCTTCCGCGCCGATTTAACCGAACTAGCAGAATTAGATAATTTATTCACACCTCAAAGCGCAATTTTAGCAGCGCAAGAATTAGCAGCAGCAGCTTTTGGCGCATCACAAACATGGTTTTTAGTCAATGGTTCCACCTGTGGAATTGAAGCCGCAATTCTCGCTACTTGTGGTGTAGGAGATAAAATTATTCTGCCGCGAAACGTACATTCTTCAGTTATCGCCGGCTTAATTCTCTCTGGCGCCATACCCATTTTTATCAATCCTGAATATGACCCAATTTTAGATATTCCCCACAGTATCACACCCAAGGCAGTGCAAGCAGCTTTAGCAAAACATCCCCAAGCCAAAGCAGTATTCGCAGTTTACCCAACATATTACGGCGTTTGTGGAAATTTGAGAGCGATCGCCCACATTACCCATCAATATAATATCCCTTTACTCGTAGACGAAGCCCACGGCGCACACTTCGCCTTTCATCCCCAACTACCCACCCCAGCCCTAGCTGCAGGTGCTGATTTAACCGTACAATCCATCCATAAGACCCTGGGTGCAATCACCCAAGCATCGATGCTGCATATCCAAGGTAACAGGATAGATAGCGATCGCATCAGTAAAGCCTTGCAATTAGTCCAGTCTACCAGCCCCAGCTACTTACTTTTAGCTTCCCTCGACGCAGCACGTCACCAAATGGCTATCAACGGGGAACAACTAATGTCCCGCACTTTGCAACTTGCACAGGAAGCCATAACCAAAATCAACCAAATTCCTGGATTCTCTATCCCCCTCACCGCTTGCAAAGAGTCACCTGGTTTTGTCGCGTTAGATCAAACCAGACTAACCGTCACCGTTTCCGACTTAGGTTTCACCGGCTTCGCAGCAGAAGAAATTTTAGACCAACTTGGCGTAACTGCAGAATTTTCTTCCCTACAGCATCTCACATTTATTCTCAGCTTGGGAAATACACCAGCAGATATTCAGCAATTAGTCCAAAGTTTTGCCACCCTATCCCAGATGACCCCCCAAGCGAAGAGGGGATTAATTTTATGGGATAATGATTTTATGATGGGTAACTCTGTGCAAATTTCGCCCCGCGAAGCTTTTTTCAGTCCTACAGAAACCTTACCCATCGAAAAAACAAGCGATCGCATTTGTACAGAAATCCTTTGTCCCTATCCTCCAGGAATACCTATTTTAATGCCAGGAGAAGTAATTACCAAAGCCGCCATAGATTACCTGTGCCAAATTCAGGCGATGGGAGGGTTTATCACAGGTTGTGCTGATACTACCCTCCGCACTTTAAAGGTAGTTAAACAGTCCAGAGTCAAGAGTCCAAAGTCAAGAGTCTAAACTTTGGACTCTTGACCCTTGACCCTTGACCCTTGACTCTTTTTAAATCAACAATTGATATTTTTCCTGAGCCAAGCGGTAGAGGGGACGCCAAACTAAACGATTAGTCATCACCACTAACAAAGACATGACCGTTGTAGCTGCTAGAAGTAAGGAAAAATTACCTGTAGCTGTAGCATTAGAAATTGTCGCACCAAGTCCAGATGTGGTAATCACCCGTCCTTGGAAGGTGACGTATTCACTCACAATACTAGCATTCCAAGCGCCACCAACGGCGGTAATGATTCCTGTAACTAGGTAGGGAAAGATTGCGGGTAAAATTAGAGTGCGCCAGCGTTCCACAAGGGAAAGTTTATATACCCATGCGGCTTCGATTAGGTCTGAGGGAATCGATTGTGCGCCGGCGATGACGTTAAATAGAAGATACCACATTGTTCCTAACATCATTAGGGCGATCGCACCAATTTGTAAGCCACCTGCGATGTGGGTTAAGCCTAACAACAGGATGGGAAATAATGCTGTCGCTGGTACGGAAGCGGCTATTTGCACTATTGGCTGTAAAATTTGGGCTAATCGACGATTACGACCAATGGCGACTCCGACGGGAACTGTCCACAATAATGATAATATTAAGGCAATTGTCACCCGTAAGGCGGTAAATACAGCGCCTTTAATTACCTGTAGCCAATTATCCCAAGTCAAGGTTCTTAATAATAAGACTGCTTCCCAGGTTCCCCAGAGGACAATTAAGGCGAAACCGCTGACAAATAGCCAATTGACGAATTTCAACCAGTGTAAGTTTCCTTGAGCGTTGACGGGGAGGGTACGCACAGGAAAGGAGCGAATCAAACCATCGTCAAGGGCTGCTTGCAATGGGCGAAAAATGCTATCACTGAGGATTTTTAAGGTAGGCGATCGCCTGAAAATATCTAATACCCACGATTGCGGTGCATCTTGCGATTCTACCATCTCTAATTTAAATTTTTCTGCCCAAGCTATCAATGGTCGCCATACAAAAAAATCTATGGCGACAATGACGCCAATTAGCAACGTTAAACCCCAGAATATCGCTTTAAAGTCTCCCTTGCTAGCTGCGCTGGCTAAAAATGAGCCTAATCCTGGTAAGCGAAAGTCTTTATCTCCCAGGGTAAAGGATTCTATGGCGATTAAAAAAAACCAGCCTCCAGCTACAGACATGACGCTATTCCAAACCAACCCAATTACACCTGCTGGTAATTCTAATGTCCAAAACCGGTGCCATAAATTCAGGCGATAAATCTGTGCTGCTTCTAGCAATTCTCGCGGAATGCTTTGCAGTGACTGGTAAAAACTAAAGGTCATATTCCAGGTCATACCTGTGAATATTAGCAGAATTGAGGCAAGTTCTATACCAATGCGCTGACCTGGAAATAGGGCGATTAAAGCTAACACTACTCCTGGTAAAAAGGATAATACTGGAATCGATTGCAGAATATCCAGTAAAGGAATCATCACCATTGCTGCGACGCGGTAACGATAAGCAGTATAGGAATAAATCAGGGTAAAAAATAGGGATAAAAAGTAAGCTAATGTCATCCTTACCAAAGTTTGGGCTGTATACCCTGGTAAAGCAGAAATGTCTGTGGAAATCGTCAGATTACCTTGAAATGTACCGCTGAACTGGGAACCAGTTTTGACAATAGCGACAGCAAAAGCCACAATCAGCAGAATCAGCAATCCATCTTGCCAAGTCCAGCCTAAGCGTCCTAAAATTTTGTTAGCCGGCGTTAGGGGTCGAGTCATATCAATTAGGAGTTAGGAGTTAGGAGTCATTGACAAATGACAAATGACAAATTTGTTTAACCTAAAGCTTCAACATTTGCAGCTTGTTCGAGGAAGATTTGTCCAGATGGCTCATCATAACCATAAATCTCCGCATAACGACCCCAATCAATCGCAGTTTTTAATTGTCGCTCGGCTTCTTCAGGGCTAAAGTGACTTTCTAGGATATCTAAAACCAGTTCCTCTGGGATGCGTTGATTGCGTTTTGCTTCTAGCAGACGATAGATTTGCTGTATCAAGCGGACATGGGTCAGCAGCTGCGAACGGACGAGTTGTTTACGCTCGTCAATGCTACCATTAATAAACTGATGTGCGATTGGAATCAGGCTAATATCCCCCTCTGCTACTTCCACAAAATCCATTAATTTTGCACCTTCCACAATCGGGAGAATTTCATCCACTTCTAATTGCAGTTCTTGCGCCAAACGGTAAAGGTCTTTTTCTTGACGATCCTCTAACAATTCTAATAACCCGGCGATGGAGCCGATTCTGACTGGTGGTAAAGACTGATACCTAGGCTGTGGTGTTGGTGCTTGTACAGAAACCGTTTGGGCTGATTCTACTGTCTCCATCTCTGGATTTGTGATAATTTTATACACCTGGTCTACCAGAGCTTGAAAGTTGGGGTGTTTGCGATCGCGGTAATGGGGTAACGTCACAGATAAATCAGATCTGATTCTCCCAGGATTGCGTCCTAAAACAATAATCCGGTCAGCTAAAATTACAGCTTCTTCAATGCCGTGGGTAACGATTAAAATTGCTTGGGTAGGTATACGACGCTCTAACCACAAATCTAATAATTCAAATCGCAAGTTTTCAGCCGTCAGCACATCCAAAGCTGAAAACGGCTCATCCATACATAATAGTTCTGGTTCTACGGCTAAAGCCCTTGCAAAGCCGACACGCTGACGCATTCCCCCAGAAAGTTCTTTAGGATAAGCATTTTCAAACCCATCCAAACCAATCACGTCAATCATTCGCAGCGCCTTTTGTCGCCGAGATTCCGGTGGTTCCCCTTTCGCCTTCAAACCCAGTTCCACATTTTCCAGTACAGTTAACCAAGGATAAAGGGCAAAACTTTGGAAAACAATCGCCACTCCAGGATTTAAACCAACCATCGGCTGATTGTGGTATATCACTTCACCCTGGGTGGGGGGAATCAACCCCGCAATCATCCGCATTAAGGTAGACTTTCCTGAACCCGAAGGCCCCAGCAAAGCAACGATTTCCCCTGGACGCAATTCGAGATTGATATTGTCCAGGATAACAATTTGCTGACCGTTAGGCTGCCGATAAGATTTATTTACACCTCTTAAGGCAATCAGGTGTTCAGTTGCTGTTTTGGGAACCACCGCTATCTCACTAAACCTATAATTAAATACAATCTCATGCTCAGGTTATCTTACAGTTAAAGTGGGTAGTTAGTTGTCATTGAAACTCCCAATTCCTCACTCCTCGCTCCTGACTCCTTTACTTCCATAATTTGGCTGCGATGACACCTAACTGAACGCAGATAATTCCTAAAATTGCGCTACCACCCCAGTAACCAATGGTGGCTAATAAATGACCAGTACGCAATAAAGAAATAGTCTCTAACCCGTAGGTAGAGAAAGTTGTGTATGCGCCTAAAAATCCTGTTGCTACTAACAACCGCACTTCTGGGGAAATTATCGCCACCTTCTCTACAGCTAAGGTAGCGAAAAATCCCATCGCCAAACAACCGCTGAGGTTGATAAAAAAGGTGCCATAGGGAAAACTTGTCCCGAAACGCTGTGCAAACCATATACCGATATAGTAACGACTTAAAGCCCCGGCGATCGCACCTAAACTAATCGCGATGGGATGGCGCAGGTTTGGATCTTGCAACATATCAAAGTTTAATACTAGGAGATTATTCTACTGGACAAATCTTGCTCACCAATGTCAGACCCAGAATCCTTGACATCCACCAAGTTGACAAGATATTATATAGATAATGGAAAAGCTGTGGGCAGATATACTAAGTTCTCAAACAATCCTCGTCCCTAATTGTGAACTTAACGCCAACCCACAACAGTAATCAAATCCACAACAAAACAAACAGCGAATCTTACCCAGCTTTGGTGAATAAAACACCTCAACTGATTTCCCCGATGTCAGACCCAGAATCCTTGACATCAACCAAGTTGACAAGATATTATATAGATAATGGAAAAGGTGTAGGCAGATATACTAAGTTCTCAAACAATCCTCGTCCCTAATTGTGAACTTAACGCCAACCCACAACAGTAATCAAATCCACAACAAAACAAACAGCGAATCTTACCCAGCTTTGGTGAATAAAACACCTCAACTGATTTCCCCGATGTCAGACCCAGAATCCTTGACATCAACCAAGTTGACAAGATATTATATAGATAATGGAAAAGGTGTGGGCAGATATACTAAGTTCTCAAACAATCCTCGTCCCTAATTGTGAACTTAACGCCAACCCACAACAGTAATCAAATCCACAACAAAACAAACAGCGAATCTTACCCAGCTTTGGTGAATAAATCAGCTCAACTGATTTCCCGAATGTCAGACCCAGAATCCTTGACATCCACCAAGTTGACAAGATATTATATAGATAATGGAAAAGGTGTTGGCAGATATACTAAGTTCTCAAACAATCCTCGTCCCTAACTGTGAACTTAACGCCAACCCACAACAGTAATCAAATCCACAACAAAACAAACAGCGAATCTTACCCAGCTTTGGTGAATAAAACACCTCAACTGATTTCCCTAATGTCAGACCCAGAATCCTTGACATCAACCAAGTTGACAAGATATTATATAGATAATGGAAAAAGTGTGGGCAGATATACTAAGTTTTCAAACCATCCTCTTCCCTAATTGTGAACTTAACGCCAACCCACAACAGTAATCAAATCCACAACAAAACAAACAGCGAATCTTACCCAGCTTTGGTGAATAAAACACCTCAACTGATTTCCCCGATGTCAGACCCAGAATCCTTGACATCAACCAAGTTGACAAGATATTATATAGATAATGGAAAAGGTGTGGGCAGATATACTAAGTTTTCAAACCATCCTCTTCCCTAATTGTGAACTTAACGCCAACCCACAACAGTAATCAAATCCACAACAAAACAAACAGCGAATCTTACCCAGCTTTGGTGAATAAATCAGCTCAACTGATTTCCCTAATGTCAGACCCAGAATCCTTGACATCAACCAAGTTGACAAGATATTATATAGATAATGGAAAAGGTGTGGGCAGATATACTAAGTTTTCAAACCATCCTCTTCCCTAATTGTGAACTTAACGCCAACCCACAACAGTAATCAAATCCACAACAAAACAAACAGCGAATCTTACCCAGCTTTGGTGAATAAATCAGCTCAACTGATTTCCCTAATGTCAGACCCAGAATCCTTGACATCAACCAAGTTGACAAGATATTATATAGATAATGGAAAAGGTGTCGGCAGATATACTAAGTTCTCAAACAATCCTCTTCCCTAATACAGAATTTTCACCTGTATTTACCTCCTAAATATATCTTCCTTCAGACTTAAAGCCGGAAAACCCTACTCATCAGACAGGTTTTCAGCACCATGCGTGTTACGCTTTTATAGGACTTAGGCATGGACTAGGATTTTACGTCATTACGAGCGTAGCGTTCCCCTAGGGTAGTAATCGCAAAGGCTTATTTTTCGTCATGAGTGCATAAGTCCTATTTTAAATTGCATAGTTACTCATGAGGATTGCCCTATGAACAATCAACTGTATGAACAAGATTTTAATCTTTGGCGAAAAAACATAATTGAGCAAATTAAAGAAAATCGTTTTAATGATATAGATTGGGAGCATTTGCTTTTAGAATTAGAAGACATGGGAAAAGCTGAGAAACGGTCATTCGTGAGTAATTTAACAATACTGATGGCTCATTTACTCAAATTAACCGTTCAAGCTGATGCTCCTGAAATGATGAAAGCAAGCTGGTATAGTTCTGTAACAGAACATCGCTTCCGAGTCAAAAAGGATCTCGCAGAAAATCCTTCATTTAAAACCTATATTGCTGAAGTTATGTCTCAAGCCTATGCCGATGCTCGCAAATTGGCAATCAAAGAAAGTAAAAACGCTAAATTAGGCGTGAGAAAACCTGCTCTAGAAGAATATCCTCTCGATTGTCCTTTTATTCTAGAAGAATTATTAGATGAAGATTTTTATGGAGGTATTTCCTAGAAACTAAGTTACTTAGGCTTTTTGGTTAACAAAAATACATCGTCATGTCGATTCGGTTATGAGGAATTCAGGGAACTATTGCAGAAATTCTGTTACAGCCTCAAAGTAACAGCCCTTCCCCCCTCTCACCCGCCCGCACAAACTAAACATTTGCCAAATTGGCATGAGATTGTTGCATTTTTATGATTACAATAACTAGTGATGCTAGATAATGGGAAAGCTTTGACTTTTACTTCCCAACCTAGTCCAGACAAATAGAATTAATACTTATGCGAACTCACTATTGCGGCGAACTCCGAAAAGAACATATTGGAGAAACAGTTACCTTGTACGGATGGGTAGACCGTTACCGTGATCATGGAGGCGTGACTTTTTTAGATTTACGCGATCGCTCTGGGCTAGTCCAAATCGTCAGCGACCCCCAACGTACACCAGATTCTTACGAACAGGCAAACACGCTGCGAAATGAATTCGTTGTAGAAATCCTCGGTCGGGTAACGCAACGCCCTGAAGAATCCCTCAATTCCCGCATCCCTACAGGGGAAGTAGAAATTTACGCTGATCAAATTACTTTACTCAACACGATCCGCAAGCAGTTACCCTTCCAAGTTGCCAGTGGGAATAATGATCCCGTGCGGGAAGACTTGCGGTTAAAATATCGGTATTTGGATTTACGGCGCGATCGCATGGCCCGTAACTTACAATTGCGTCATCAAGTTGTCAAAGCTGTCCGCCGTTATCTTGAAGATGTGGAAGGTTTCATCGAAGTCGAAACCCCCGTCCTCACTCGTTCCACCCCAGAAGGTGCTAGAGATTATATCTTACCAAGTCGCGTCAATGCTGGTGAATGGTTCGCTTTACCCCAATCACCGCAGTTATTCAAACAGTTACTGATGGTATCCGGCTTAGATAGATATTATCAGGTTGCCCGTTGTTTCCGCGATGAAGATCTCCGCGCCGACAGACAACCAGAATTTACCCAGTTAGACATGGAAATGAGTTTCATGTCCCAGGAAGAAATTATCGAACTCAATGAAAAATTAGTTGCTCATATCTTCAGAACAGTTAAAGACATTAACTTATACCATCCCTTCCCGCGTCTGACCTACGCTGAGGCGATGGAACGCTATGGCAGTGATAAACCAGATACCCGCTATGGTTTAGAATTAGTTAATGTTTCGGATCTACTCAAAGACTCTGGGTTCAAAGTTTTTCGTGAAGCTATTAACAATGGTGGGATCGTCAAAATCCTACCCATTCCCAACGGAAATGATGCCATATCTAATGTCCGCATCAAGCCAGGTGGCGACTTATTCCGAGAAGCCAGTGAAGCCGGTGCCAAAGGTTTAGCTTACATCCGCGTCCGAGAAAATGGTGAAATTGATACCATTGGCGCAATTAAAGACAACCTCACCGAAGAACAAAAACAAGAAATTTTGCGTCGCACCGGTGCAAAAGCAGGTCATTTGTTACTATTTGGTGCTGGTGATGCAGCTACTGTTAACAAAACTTTAGATAGACTGCGACAAGTTACTGCTAGGGAATTTAACTTAATTGATCCAGAGAAAATCAACTTACTGTGGATTACAGATTTCCCGATGTTTGAGTGGAATGCAGAGGAAAAACGGTTAGAAGCATTACACCACCCATTTACCGCACCCCATCCTGATGATTTAGACGACTTAAAAACCGCACGCGCCCAAGCTTACGACTTGATATTTAACGGCTTTGAAGTTGGCGGTGGTAGTCGGCGGATTTATCAGCGGGAAATTCAAGAACAGGTATTTGAAGCTATTGGCTTATCTCCCGAAGAAGCACAGAATAAATTTGGCTTTCTCTTAGAAGCATTTGAATATGGTACACCACCGCATGGTGGCATCGCCTACGGTTTAGATCGCTTGGTAATGTTACTCAGTGGGGAAGAATCGATTCGTGATGTCATTGCTTTTCCAAAGACACAGCAAGCACGCTGTTTGTTAACAGATGCACCTGCCGGCGTAGATGTCAAGCAGTTAAAAGAGTTGCACGTTGCTTCAACCTACAAGCCCAAGTCCTAGTATAGCATTTCCGAAATTTCTAGGCAAAACGTTTGTAGTAGCGCTTTAGCGGTAAATTTTATCGGTTATGTGAGGACAATGATCTTCCGGGGTAGAAGGACTTGCGCCCCGGAAGATCATCGTTCGACGCCGAAAACCCTGATTTTACCCTACAGTGAGGGGTGCGTCAGAAGTCAAAAATTTCTTGATAATCAGCTATTTCTAAAATCTGAGACGTGTAACTAATTGGAAAATATTTGCTGAAACCGAGTAAAACTTACTAACTCACGCTAGACTAGAAATAGTTGAGTTAATAAGGTTTTGATGCAACATGTCACTCCCAAGGAAGCCGCTAAAATCCTTGGTGTTCACGTCTCCAGTCTCCGCAGATGGGAAAACGAAGGCAAGCTTAGAGCAATCCGGACACCAGGTGGTCAAAGGCGATGACGCATGATTCTATCGTGCTTTCTGACTCGTGTCTGCGACAGGCTACGCGAACAGAATTGACGGATGCCATAGTTAATCACGTTTAGGCGTTTTGATTAGCTTAAAAGTTGCACACCCTACACGATATCTTGAGTGTGACACACAGCTTTAGTCCTACTCCCGAACCACTACAAGATTAACGTTCCCTACGGGACACTCCGCGTTCCGTAGGGAAATAATTTTGAGCTTCTGTTTCGCGGAGCGTCTGTCTACGATACGCTCCACGTAAAGCCTGCGGCATAGCTTCGCTTATGCGTAGCGTCCCGCAGGGAACGTAGGGAAGGCGCAAAGTAAGAAAAATTATAGATAATCAAAAACCGGGAAGGGAGTAGCCTATCCCCTATCGCCATCTCGGCAGTATTTTAAGTATAATTTCTTATTGACAAAATACTTGAGAACTGAATTAGACAAGAATAAGTGACGAGTACGATTTCTATAGTCTAAAAGTAAATACTGTTTTCAATCGGACTAACTTGTGATATGACTGCTGCTTACGTCTCATCCACATTGGAGCCTGTAATTTTAATCCTATTGACTGAAAAGCTTATATATCAATGGCTATATATCTCAGCTAGCTTTTCAAAACGCTCCATTTGTGAAGATGGACGTGGTTGAGGTGGGATAATTGCTGAAGGATGAGAGAAAAATATATCAACTTAACTACTTCCAAAAAAAAATCAGTTGGTGTATACTGAACGTAACAAAACAGTATAAAGACTTAGGCAATATGTCTTAGTGCATCATCCCTATTTATCAAAGAGGAGGAAAAATGCTTATTTCAGAAGCTTTGTGAGTGGTATTATAAGTCAAATACATAAATATAGTGGTTAATTAGGGCACAATAACCGCTGTAATCCATGATTCAGCCTCATGAGTGATAATATCACTGCAAGATGAAGCCTAGTCATAAATAAGTAAGTTAAACAAATTGAGTTTTTGGTTTTTTATTAACCATAGGTTAGCAAAAACTGAAATAAAGTCGGTGAACGAGTGTTCACACTGTTGTATGTTAAGGGTGTATCTAATAAATTTAATTAAATATAGCGGATTTAGGAGTTGGGCTTCGATGATATTTATCTCAGTCCCTCCAGCGTAACCTTCTTCATTGTCTGTTCTATGTCTGCCGATGAGTGAGGTCGAATTGCAGGATAAGTGTGAGAAAAAACGGAAACGTTCCCAACGACGGGGTATTTATTGTCCAATTCATGGATGCTACCTCGATAGTGTGAGTCAAAAGTACAGGTTATTTGCTGATACTGTTGGACAACTCCAACAAAGAGGTATCGGTAGGCAGAATGCACTAATTTTGATAGCGAGTAAGACCGCTGTTTCCCTAGACAATGAATGGCTCGAAGCATTTTGGTGTGACCAATGCCAAGAAACAAAGTGGTATCATGTGAAAAAATGCATTAGTAAAACTCCTGTGAAGGAGGCTTGCCGCTATGAACTGTCAGTACCATCGGCAGAAATTTGGCAACAAGCGACTGGGGTAATTCATCCCGACGGCAACCCTTGCGTTGGCGAGTTTACGCGCAGGAATGCACGGACACTTTGCTATAAAAGCAAGGATTTCTAATTAATTTTAACTTAACATTACGAACAAATACATACATCAAGCATTATGGAATCTAGACCAAACATTGAAGAAATAGATTTGCAAAAATACATACTCGTTCTGCAAAGACGTTGGATACATGCGGCAGGAGTTTGTGGGATTTTCGTTACCCTCGCATCCGTATTAGCATTCTCAGGCAGAGCCGCATACATGGCAACGGGAAGTATGCTGATTAAGACGGATACAACCAGTTCACTAACTGGTTTGGGTCAAGGTCTAGGACAAATCCAGTCTTTAACTTCTCTAAACAATCCGTTAGAGACTCAAGCCAGGATACTGCTATCTGTGCCAGTGATGAAGGAAGCGATTAAAGAACTTAACCTCAAAGATGACAAAGGACAGCCCATCCCAGTCGATGACTTGATTCAAAGTCTGAGATTAGAAGTTGCCAAAGGCACTGAAATTTTAGATGTTTCCTATGCTGACTATGATCCCGCTTTTGCTGCGAAAGTGGTCAACAAAATTATGGAAATTTATATCAAAAATAATATAGAAACGAATCGGGCAGTAGCAGTCTTAGCTCGCAAATTTATTGTCGAACAAATACCTGGAAGTGAAAAATCCGTAAGAGAAGCAGAGTCAGCCCTGCGTAAATTCAAAGAGCAAAATAAAATCATTTCTCTCGAACAAGAAGCAGTGATATCAGTCCAGCTGATTTCTCAGTTAGAACAGCAACTTTCTCAAGCCCAATCCAAACTAGCTGATGTCACCGCTCAGTCACAACAGTTACAAAGTGAGGCAAACATTGATCCGCGCCAAGCTGTGACCTTTGCGTCCTTGAGTCAAACACCAGGAATTCAGCAAGCGCTGGTGCAACTTCAGGAAGCCCAAACCCAACTAGCAGTACAGAAAAACACTTTGCAGCCATCCCATCCTACCATCATCAGCTTGGAAGCCAAAGTAGCTAGTCTCAAAAACTTGCTAGATGGACGGATACAGGAAATCGGTGCTAGCAATCAGCAAGTCTCTATGGGAAATTTACAGATTGGTCCACTGCGACAAAACCTCATTGGACAATTTGTTAGCACTGAAGCACAAAGGGTCGGTTTAGTCAAACAAATAACTACCCTATCTAATCAATGGTCTGCCTACAAACAAAGAGCAAATATTTTACCCAAGCTAGAACAAACCCAACGGGAGCTAGAGCGCCAGCTGAATGCATCTCAAAAAACTTACGAAGCCTTGTTGGCGAAACTGCAAGAGGTGCAGCTAGCAGAGAACCAAACTATTGGTAATGCTCGTGTTGTCTCCCCAGCCTTAGTCCCTGAGAAGCCATCTGGTGGAAGAAAACTATTGATTATCATCGGCGGTGCCGTTGTCGGTGGTATTGTTGGCATCATTGCTGCCTTTACTGTAGATTTAATAGACCGCTCCGTCAAGACTGTTCAAGAAGCTAAAGAATTGTTCCCATACACCTTGTTGGGAGTGATTCCCGCATTTAGTAAGAAGAGTTCTTTTCTGCCAGGGGTAGAACAACAGATTCCCAAAGTTATTGGTAGAGACATTCCCCAGTTTCCTGTTGGTGACGCCTACCAAATGCTGCAAGCCAACTTGAAGTTCCTCAGTTCAGACAAGAAGCCCAAAGCAATCGTAGTTACTAGTTCCATACCCAAAGAGGGTAAGTCTGAGGTGGCTGCAAATTTAGCTGTGAGTATGGCTCAGTTAGGACATCGGGTGCTATTGGTAGATGCTGACATGCGTCATCCTGTCCAGCATCATATCTGGTCACTGACGAATGTAGTCGGGCTATCGAATGTGATGGTTGATCAAGTGTCGCTTCATACAGCAATAGATGAAGTTATGCCCAACCTCTACGTTCTTCCGTCGGGAGTTGTGCCTCCAAACCCTGTGGCGCTGTTAGATTCCAAGCGGATGGCGTCATTGGTAACCTCATTTGCTGCGGATTATGATTACGTAATTTTCGATACTCCAGCCCTGTCAGGAATGGCGGATGCTTCCGTGTTAAGCAAGTTAGCTGACGGTGTTTTACTCGTAGTTCGTCCGGGAGTGCTTAACTATAGCAGCGCCAATGCGGCTAAGGACTATCTCAAACAATCTGGACAGCATGTGTTGGGTATGGTGATTAATGGTGTGAATGTCAAACAAGAGCCTGATAGTTACTTCTACTATTCTCAGCGAAATGCGCTGGAGTATGGTTCTGTGTCGCGCAATTCTCTAGTTCCCAAAGAAGTGGCTTCCAAGGTTACACGCAAAGGCGATGCTTCGAGATAAGCGGCTGCTCGAAATTGTGGAAACAATGCTGGAGTAGTTCGGCATAAAGTAGGGGCGCAAGGCCTTGCGCCCTAGTCGAGATAATAGTATACCTTGTCCAAAAAATTGGAATTGTATAAGTAAAGATTAGGACATGAAATTCCTTACATAGAATACATATCATATCACAGGATAATCCTAAAATTAAAATGAAAATTGAGAAGCATGTATTGCAGAAAATGGAAGGGTGCATCGTCGTAATATTACTTATTTACGCAATGGACTTGGAGGTAGCCCCTTTGAAAAATACCATTCTCAATTTAGGAGTGATAGTAATCGGTTCATTGTATTGGAAGCGGATTGCTTATTGTATAAGCAAGGACAAAACTTTAATCCTGTTAGTTGCATTGGCTTGTTTGTCTGTTTTTTGGTCTGGATACATAGGGGATACTTTTTCAAAACTTCAATCATTAGCTCGTTCAACTATATTTGGAGCTTATCTAGCGGCAAGATATACCATTAGAGATCAGATGCGTCTCCTATCTTGGTCTATTATAGTATCAAGTATTCTTAGTATACTTGTTTGTATATTAATTCCATCTTTTGGAATTGAATTTACAGAGGCTGGAGCAGTTTGGAAAGGTATTTTTTTTCACAAACAACTGCTAGGTCGGACGATGGCTCTTGGATGTTCACTTTTTATAGTTCAGATTTTCAATAAAGATAAGAAACGCTGGTTAAATTTATCTTTGGTTATCATACCACTTGCCCTTATCTTGCTATCCAATAGTAAGTCTAGCTTGATCCTCGTGTTACTCTCAATAGGAATATTGTCAATTTATAACATAGCAAAACAACAAAGCTTAGTTCGGGTAGTAATATCATTAACAATGATATTATTTAGTGCGTCGATAGCTTATATTATCATAGATAATTTAGAATTTATACTTGTAGATTTTCTAGGTAAAGGACTTGAACTTAATGGACGTGTACCGATTTGGACTTTAGCTTTAGAGAAAATTAAAGAACGATATTGGTTGGGATATGGATATTCGGCATTCTGGCAGTCTGATGCGGGTGCTTATGTTATTAATAATACTTGGCTTGGAAGACAGGAGGGTTCTGCTAGTATTACAGCATGGAATGCTCATAATGGTTATATAGAAATGCTTGTACAATTAGGTATTATAGGATTAGGATTAACCATAATACATATGTTATATCTTATCATCAAAACAACTAAATTACTCATATTAACTCTAACAATAGAAAGTTTGTGGATGCTCGAATTTTTAGGATTTATTATTATTAATAATATCAGTGGTACTATGACTTTTTTGTCGCCTAATATATTTTGGGTTATTCATGTAGCCGTAAGTATTTCATGCTATACAGAGTATAGTCGAATTCATAAAAATAAAAATCTAACCAAGTCTCATTTAATTTAATTTAAAATAGATAAATTTTATGGCATCAACAATACCGTACCGTGAAATTGATTACAAATTTGTTTGATTTATGAGTTAATAAAAGTCAAAAGTCACAAATTAATAAAACTCACAAAAATTATTATAGCCTCATGCTAGATAAATTCAAAATTAAAAAGTTATCGCTCTTAAAATATCGCACTAATATGGGTGCAATTATTACAAATACAAGTTGGCTTTTTGCTGACCGTATACTCCGTATGGTTATAAGTCTGATTGTGGGAGTTTGGGTTGCACGCTATCTCGGAGTGCAGCAATATGGTCTGTTTAACTATGCATATGCTTTTGTAGGACTATTTACCCCGATTGCTACTTTGGGATTAGACAATATAGTAATCCGCTATATAGTTCGTGACCCATCGGCTAAGGAAAAAATTCTAGGAACAACTTTTCGCCTGAAATTGGTCGGTGGAATTTTATCACTACTATTAGCAACTGGTAGCATCTTTTTGTTAACTGAGCATGAGCCACTAACTGTGTCGTTAGTAGTAATTTTCTCAGCAACATCTATTTTGCAAGCGTTTGATACAATTGACTTATGGTTTCAATCTCAAGTGCAGTCAAAGTATAGTGTGATTGCTAAAAATACAGCGTTTGTAGTCACTTCCTTACTAAAGATTTCTCTGATTACACTAAAAGCACCATTGCTAGCTTTTGCTTTTGCAACATTGGCAGAGTTTTGTCTAGGTGCATTAGGTTTGGTGATTGCTTACAAATTTAAAAAGAGTTCATTTTTTTCCTGGCGTTGGAGTTTTTCCCTTGCTAAGTCTCTACTGCATGAAAGTTTGCCACTAATATTCTCTGCTTTCGCAATGTTCGTTAATTTAAAAATAGACCAAGTAATGTTAGGTCAAATTCTCGGAGAAGAGGCAGTGGGAATTTACTCTGCTGCTTCCCGTATTTCAGAAGTTTGGTATTTTATTCCAGCAGCAATTATCTCTTCCTCCGCCCCAGCAATTTATGCAGCTAAAAAAGAAGGAAATGAAAATCTATACTATGGGCGGCTCAAAAAAATTATGCGTATATTAATGCTTATTTCAGTTATAATTAGCTTACCAATGACATTTTTATCAGTTACATTAATTACTACCCTATTCGGCAACGCTTATGCAGAATCAGGTACAATCTTATCAATTCACATATGGTCTTCATTTTTTATATTTTTCGGATACGCATCAGGCATATGGTTTGTCGCGGAAGAATTAACTCACATTGCTTTTATTAGACAACTGATTGGTGCAATTATCAATGTACTGTTAAACCTATTTCTGATTCCTCGTTACTCAGGAGTAGGTGCTGCAATTGCAACAATAATTTCTTATTCATTTTCCTCATTTTTAGCTAATGCTGCTCATCCGCTGACTAAAAAACTATTTATGGTGCAACTTAAATCTCTGATCATATTTGATTTTAAATCACACAAATTTTAACTATTACTAGAAAATTCAGTCGATCAAAGCAACTCAGCAACTCAGTACAGGTAAAATAAAATTTAGGAAAAAATCTTATGTCTAACTTAAAAATTGAGTCTTTCACATCAAACACTCTTTCCCACTATAGAACTCAACATAACTTCGAGCGAATAGGAGAGATTACTAGTGTAGATGACTTACGTGAATATTGTAGTTACGCAGAAGAAAACAAAGTAAATATTTATATAATTGGAAATGGCTCTAACACACTCTTTGTTAAAAGAAACATACAATCGTTGGTACTAAAAAATAAATTACCTAAATACATAACTCCTTTGCCTGACAATATACTAGAAGTATCTTCTTCGGTTTCAGTTATGGAGGTATTAAAGTACTGCTACCAAAATTCTCTGGATTCTTTTTATTATCTTGCGTCTGTACCGGCAACTATTGGGGGTGCATTAGCAATGAACGCTGGTCAAGGAAAGCACTTTGGTGGAGCTACAATATACGAATTTGTTGAAAGTATAACTTTTTTTGAAGATGGATGTAT
The DNA here is from genome assembly GCA_038087035.1 of Gloeotrichia echinulata CP02. Classification (NCBI taxonomy): domain Bacteria; kingdom Bacillati; phylum Cyanobacteriota; class Cyanophyceae; order Nostocales; family Gloeotrichiaceae; genus Gloeotrichia; species Gloeotrichia echinulata. Next base: position 6,488,514 of record CP051187.1, read on the forward strand.
AAAAACACTTGAAAATAGTCAGATTACCCGTAATTATCGAGAAACGTTATTTACTGGCATACATTCAAAACTGATATTGAGCGCGATTTTCAAGTTTGAAAGAACAAAATTTAACGATAATCCTATAAATTCTAGAATAATGTGGGCAAAAGAATATCAAGATAATACAGCGCCTAATTGTGGCTCTGTATTCAAATTGGGTAATTTTAGAATACTCGGAAAGCTTAGAGGTCTCTCAATAGGTAAATCTATGTTTTCTAATAAAACTACTAATTGGATACGGAATCAATCAGAAAGTAGCTACTCAATAATTGTCCTAATTAAAATAGCGCAAATTTTGCATTTCGTAACTAGGCAAAAAATTGCTCTCGAAATAATTACAGTTGATTGAGAGGCTATTTATAAAGTAAATCTATTGTATATTGGTTTGATTGTGTGATAATATCATAGTGTTGAAGAGTGTGTTACATTTTTTAATCTAACCTACACTACGAAATTTAATGTTTTGGCGGTCAGTGGATATTGATAAATTTATTGATTTTTAACTACGAAATCCAGAAAACTATTGCTACTTATAATTTGGAGCATCCCAGTTTTTTTCCAAAAAAGCAGTCTGGTTACACAATTTGCAATTTATCTCAGAGTAATCACCGTTCCTTGTGCTTATCTTAATGGATTAATCTTTGCTAGCTAAATAAAAAGTCGGATGCTACCCTGATCATTTGGTACTTATCATTTCATTGTTGTTAGAAATTTTTTCAGCCAATTAATACATCAAAAAAGTTGCAAACAAAAGGTGTAATAAAAATATGTCTCTAAAAATCGGAATCATCACTTACCATTTTACAATTAACTATGGAGCCACATTGCAAGCTTATGCTTTATCTGATTTTCTAATGAAGCACGGATATGATGTGGAGTTTATTGATTACAGGCCTAAATCAGTTAGATTGGAAGACAGAAGATATTTATACCCTAAACGTTCTTGGTTAAATCCAATTCGGATTATAGAGGCTAGGAAAAAAAATCTAAATATGAATCTATTTGTGGAAAAAAACCTTAAACTTAGTCAAAAAAGATTTGATACTAGTGATAGCTTGAATGAATACAAACATTCATATGATGTTGTTATTTGTGGCAGTGATGAGATATGGAATATAAATAGCCCAAGAGGTTTGGATACTCCTTATTTTCTAGATTTTCTATCTGGTAAAGATGCCCGTAAAGTGAGTTATGCAGCCAGTTTTGGCTCTACGATAAATCTGGGGCTACATAAAGAAAAAATATATGATTTTCTTAGTGATTTTCATGTTATTTCAGTAAGAGATAATAATAGCTTATCGCTAATTAATCAGGAAAATTTTAATATTACAAAAGTTGTTGATCCAACACTTTTAGGAAATTATGAAGATATTATAAAGCCGCCCAATATTAAGCATAAATACATTCTCGTTTATGGCTTACTAGACCAAAAAGAAGCCCAATATGTAAAAATATTAGCAGATCAAGAAGGATTAGATATTATTTCCATAGGTTCACGACAAAGAAAATATTTAACACCATTCCTTAAGCTGAATATATTTGATATTGCACCAGAATCTTGGCTAGGTTATTTTTATAATGCATCTTTTGTCGCCACAAAATTTTTTCATGGTGTATTATTTTCACTTATATTTAATAAGCAATTTATTGTTTTTAGTCATCCTCAAAAAACAGTTAAGGTGAAAGATATACTAAATCCTTTAGGTTTAGAAAGTAGATTATTAGACTTAAGTGAAATAAGTAATTCACCAATCACCTCTAATGATTATGATTTACTATCTCCCTTATTAACAGAGGAACAAAAAATAAGTTTGAATCAACAAATTCAAATATCAAAAGATTATTTATTGCGTAACGCTCTAAAATAAAGGTACTTTATAAGATAAACTTTATCCAGTTTGCACATGGGATATAATTGGTTAAAATTGCCATCATATTTTTCAGATTCAATTATTCATCAATAACTAACTAATATAATGAAGGTTTTACTGATTAACAGTTCTGACATTCAAGGTGGTGCAGCTCGGGCTGCCTATCGCTTACACCAAGGATTACAGTATATAGGTCTAAACTCACAGATGCTGGTGCATGAAAAATCTATTGATGACAAAACAGTGTTTGCACCCAAGACAAGGCTGTCTCAAGGCATAGCACGAGCAAAGATAATGGTTGATGCTTTGCCATTAAAATTTTATCGTCAGCGTAGTAAAGCCACATATTCTCTTCAGTGGTTACCAGACACAATTCTTCCCAAAGTGAATCAGATTAATCCTGATATCATCAGTCTGCACTGGATTAATGCAGGATTTATGCAGATAGAAACAATTTCCAAGCTCAAGCGTCCTTTGGTTTGGACACTGCATGACATGTGGGCATTTACCGGGGGGTGTCATTACACTGGGGATTGTGAACGATACTTAAAATCATGTGGTGGCTGTCCTCAGCTTGGTAGTAGTAAAAATTGGGACCTATCTAGTTGGATATGGCAGCGTAAAGCTAAGGCGTGGAGGAATTTGAATCTGACAATTGTTACCCCTAGCACTTGGTTGGCCAATTGTGCTAAATCCAGTTCTCTGTTTAAAGATTTGCAAATAGAAGTAATTCCCAATGGGCTTGATACTCAAACTTATAGACCTATCAATAAACGTGTCGCACGAGAACTGCTGAATTTACCCCAGGATAAACAACTCATTTTATTCGGAGCGGTACGGTCAACTAGTGATACGCGAAAGGGATTTCATTTATTAAAACCAGCCCTCGAAGATCTCAGTAAATCAGGTTGGAAAGATAGGTTAGAGGTAGCCATTTTCGGCGCAGCTGAAAATCAACCTGATTTTGGTTTAAAAGTTCACTATCTGGGACACATTAATGATGATCTTCCGTTGGCAATTATTTACTCAGCAGCTGATGTGATGCTCGTGCCATCAATTCAAGAAGCTTTTGGACAGACTGCCTCTGAGTCTTTGGCTTGTGGCACTCCAGTGGTAGCGTTTAATGCTACTGGTTTAAAAGATATTGTTGACCATCAGATAAATGGTTATTTAGCTCAACCTTTCAAAGTTGAAGACTTGGCGCAAGGAATTGCTTGGGTACTAGAAAATCCAGATAGGCATGAAAAGCTATCCTACCACGCTCGTCAGAAGGCAGAGCAAGAATTTACACAAGAAATTCAAGCGCGTCGATATTTGTCGGTGTTTAATAACATGAAAAATATGGCGAAATAGTTCATGACGATAATGGATATTCCCAATAGGAATTACTTGGTCATGCGCTAGGGAATATTATCGAACTATGAAAAGTCAAAACGAGAATAAATTCATTACATTACGTTAATGTGTTTGTTTTACCTTCTACTGAGGATAAATTGGGGCACTTATGGAACCTATTGATTGCCTGTGCTACACCCTGTGTTTCCTTCAATATTGATTGCTGCGACATCGTATATGCTTGATGAGAAGAAGATAAAAAATAAAGCCGGTTATCGTCATAAAAACCTATTTAGGGGTTGCTGAATAAAGGTGTAATGTAGCCCATGTAAGGAATTCCAGCCTTTTTTCACCAAACAAGTGCAAGGTTATAACATCTAAAGTCTCAAAACCCTTGCGCTTTCGTTAGCGAGCGCTGGGTAAATTTGGAAACTGAGCAATGAAACAACCATTTTGCAATCTGTGTGGCTTCTAGATTCGCTTTAGAGACTTATTCAGCAAGCCCTATTTATCGAAGACCAATTTCGTTAAATTTGTAAATACCAAAAAATGATTATCAATTTATGATAAAAACCTGCCGTCTAGCTGTACTAATGACCTGCCATAACCGCCGAGCAAAAACTTTAGCTTGTTTGCAAGCTTTATTTCAGCAGGAACTATCGTCAAATGTAGAAATTCAAGTCTACTTAGTAGATGACGGTAGCACTGATGGTACGGGTGAAGCGGTGGGTATTAATTACCCTGTAGTCAAAGTCATTCAGGGAAATGGAAACCTATTTTGGAATGGAGGGATGAGACTAGCCTTCAGCGAGGCTATCAAATCTGACTATGACTACTACATTTGGATCAATGATGACACCACGCTTTATCCAAAAGCTATAGATACTTTGCTGGCAACTTCCCAACATCTAATTCAGCAAGGTTATACACAAGCAATTGTAGTAGGGTCTACCCAAGATCCAATAACTGGTGTATTGAGCTATGGAGGTGTGATTAATAGTTCTTGGTGGCATCCTCTTAAGTTTGATCTAGTCGAACCTAGTGAAGAGGCAAAACCTTGTCTAACAGTAAATGGCAACTGCGTCCTTATATCTCGACAGGTAGTGCAAGTAGTAGGTAACCTCGATTCATCATTTCTCCATAGCAGTGGAGATTTTGATTACGGACTCAGAAATCATAAGCTAGGTGGCTCAGTTTGGATTGCACCTGGATATATAGGGACTTGCGAATATAATCCCTTACGACAGCAAGCTTGGGAAGAACCAGGTTTAACCCTACCTCAACGATGGGAGAAAATTAACCAACCTAGAGGACTTCCAATTAGGGAATGGAAAGTATTTGCTCATCGACATGCGGGATTACTCTGGATGTTTTACTGGTTACTTCCGTACTTAAGAATGCTGTTTAAGTCAATTTCCCACAGGTTAGTAATAGATTAATTAGTTCTTATACCAATTTTATGTGAGTCTGCACATTAACGCCCTTAGGTAAGCCACTCACTCAAAAGCAAATCCTGCCTACGCATGGTAATTATGTGCATCTTCATAGATAATTGGTTTTAATTATTAAAACGTCAATGTGGATGAAATATGAACAATATCAATAAATCTCGTATTGCTCTAATCCTTCCCACAGTGGAGTTAGGAGCCTATTGGCAGCCAGTTTTGGATGAACTCGCAAAGTTATCGGAAAAAGTGGTTCTTTACACAGGTCGTCCTTGGCCTGGTTTTGATTCGCAGATTTTGGACAATTCTGTGGTCCAAGTAGTTGGAAAAACCAAAAGACTAACGATAAATAAAGATAAAAGTGACTATGGTGGTGGCTTAATGTATTTATCATTAGGAATTGTTCGTTATCTATTTCAATTTAAACCCGATGTGATTATTGCAAGTGGTTTCTCTGTTTGGACGCTATTAGCTTTGCTACTTAAACCCGTCGGTAAATGGCGACTTGTAATTGCCTGGGAGGGTAGTTCACCAAGTGTAGACTTCAGAAACTCGAAAGTTCGTTTGTTGTTCAGGAGCATAATGGCTTCGTTTGCTGATGCATTAATTACAAATACTTATGCTGGCAAAGACTATCTGATAAAATTTCTAGGAGTCAAAGAAGATAAAATTCGAGCTAGACCATACATGGTGCCTGACATAAAAACTCTATTGCAGACACTTAGAAGTTCTGATGCTAAATGTATTGATTCATGGCGAAAACAGCCAGTTTTTCTTTATGTAGGTCGCATAGAACAAAGAAAAGGACTTCACCAACTGCTGCAAGCTTGCAGTATCCTAAAAAAACAAGGACATTACAACTATACCTTGTTAGTAGTGGGTAAAGGACCTCAGCAAGAAGAACTGGAGAGCTTGTGTCAAGCAGAGGATCTGCAAGATTGTGTAAAGTGGATAGGATGGATTGACTATAGCAGTCTAGGGCTATATTTTAGCAATGCGGATGTTTTTGTTTTCCCCACTCTAGAAGATACTTGGGGAATGGTTGTTCTAGAAGCAATGGCTTTTGGTAAGCCTATTTTGTGTTCAAAGTGGGCAGGTACATCTGAAGTACTTGTTGACAGGGAAAATGGTTATGTTTTTGATCCACACCATCCAGAAACACTTGCTGAAGCTATGAAGACCCTCATAGACAACCCTAAGCTCATTTCCTCAATGGGTCAAAAATCACAGCAATTAATATCCGAACATACTCCTGAAGCAGCGGCCAAATTTTTTGTTGATATTGCGTTTCTAGTTTCACAAAGGTAACTTTCAAGAAGCACATTAGACTCACTCGTACGAAAATTTGCAACACCCTCTGAGCCAGGCTTTGGACAGCTTTAACTGTTAACCAGAGCCAACTTAAGAATAAGGGCTGAAGCCTGACTCCATATATAAGGTTGTTCGTGAAATCAGTTTGGGCATTCTCAATATTTATGAGGAATAACGGAAAGCCAAAGTTTTTGTATATTTTTTTCTGGAGCAAAATATGTCCGTAGTCATAATTACAGGTTCAGCAGGTTTAATCGGCTCTGAAGCAGTACGATTCTTTTCCCAACTGGGTATGCATGTTGTTGGGATCGACAACGATATTTTTATAACCCTTAACCTCTAAAGCTTTGAGGTTAAGAATTTCAAGAAGCAACAAAACCTGTAATCTTTGACTAGCATTTTAGCACTAATTGATCACAGATCCTAGGTTATTCAGAACTGAGCGTTAAGTATGACATAATATTTTGCCTAAGTTGTATAATAATTATATTTACTGAATAAGTGGAAGTAATATGCTGGCGAATAATAGTGAAGTCATTCCCCTAAAATCACGTAATTTGGTAGGTATGCGAGTTGACGCTACCAGCTATGAGAATGCTACTAAAATAGTTTTAAATTGGGCTAAAGAGAAGAAAAATAGTTACATTTGTGTCGGTAATGTTCATATGGTAATGGAGACTTATGATTCTCCAGAATTCGCTCGAATAGTAAATAATTCTGATTTAGTTACACCTGATGGAATGCCTCTTGTATGGGCATTAAAAATGTTTGGTATTAATTATGCATCAAGAGTTTACGGTCCAACATTGACTTTACACATTTGTCAAGCATCTGCTGAACAAGCGGTTCCTATTGGTCTTTATGGTGGAACTCCAGAAAGCTTAAAAACATTTACTAGTTTTTTAAATCAGCGTTTTCCTGGAATCAAAATTGTATGTCAAATTTCTCCTCCTTTTCGTTCACTTACTCCTGAAGAAGATGCTGGTTACACAGCACAAATTGTTGAATCCGGGGCACAAATCCTTTTTGTTGGTATTGGTTGTCCCAAGCAAGAGTATTGGATGGCTGCACATAAAGATAAAATTCCAGCGGTAATGCTTGGTGTAGGAGCAGCTTTTGATTTTCATTCAGGAAGAGTAAAGCAAGCACCTATTTGGATACAGAATATGGGGTTAGAATGGCTGTTTAGATTCTCTAGAGAACCAAAAAGATTGTGGAAGCGATATTTATTCAACAATCCTAGATTCATCCTGTTCCTTGTACTACAATGGATAGCAAGTATATTTAGTATTAAGTTATTTAAAACAAATTCATAGTTACTAACCCAAGTTGCGAGTTATCGGAACGGATCAAGGCTTCAGGTGCAAATGTTGTATTTTTGGGTCTAACCCTCTCCTAACCGATATCAATACCCGCTGCATTTGGGTTGATTGGTCTTAGAGGATGTTTCATTCGCACTTGGTTTATGGGAAGGGGATTTGGACTTTGGTGTTTTCATCATCAAAGGCTTACTCGCGAATACGGAGTCATACTAGCAATTGGAGGTGTGCCCTGACCTTGGTTGACGGATGAATACAGTCTCCTAAACGGAATAATGGTAGCAACCATTTCACCAATGTCATAACCGTCTCAACCCAGAACCAAGCTTCTGTACGGGCGACAAAGCACCATTGGGGGATCTGTCTTAACTGTCAAGACACAATAAAAGTGTAATTTTTTTCCCTGCATCTTAATTTTGTTTCTTCCATCCATAACGGAAGCCAGCGCGTCCGTAAACAGCTTCTGTCAGTCTCCGAAAACATTTGCCATTTCTGAGTTCTAGAGCTTTTGCATACGAAGCGTTCGCCAGATTTTTTCTAATAACAAATACAACACCCATTTTTTTCTAGTAAGA